>JAAYAX010000005.1 GCA_012719175.1 Methanomassiliicoccus sp. | reverse complement strand
GTGTAAACGCTGCGGGCTTGGTGTTGGGGGTCCTTTGAGGGCGCCCAGTGCCGGAGAGAAGTTGTTAAGCCTGCTGCTTGGGGAGTACGTCCGCAAGGATGAAACTTAAAGGAATTGGCGGGGGAGCACCGCAACGGGAGGAGCGTGCGGTTCAATTGGATTCAACGCCGAAAAACTCACCAGGAGCGACGGATATATGAAGGTCAAGCTGATGACTTTACCTGATTTTCCGAGAGGTGGTGCATGGCCGTCGTCAGTTCGTACCGTAAGGCGTTCTCTTAAGTGAGATAACGAACGAGACCCTCACCATTAATTGCTAGTCCTTTCTCCGGAGGGGGCGCACATTAATGGGACCGCTGGCGCTAAGTCAGAGGAAGGAGAGGTCAACGGTAGGTCCGTATGCCCCGAATCCCCTGGGCAACACGCGCGCTACAAAGGGTGGGACAATGGGCTTCGACACCGAAAGGTGAAGACAATCCTCAAACCCATCCATAGTTCGGATCGGGGGCTGTAACCCGCCCCCGTGAAGCTGGATTCCGTAGTAATCGCTTGTCAACATCAAGCGGTGAATATGCCCCTGCTCCTTGCACACACCGCCCGTCAAACCACCCGAGTTGGGTTTCAGTAAGGATGTCTCTAATTGGGGCTTTCGAACTGAGATTCAGCAAGGAGGGTTAAGTCGTAACAAGGTATCTGTAGGGGAACCTGCAGATGGATCACCTCCTACGTAATAAACAACATAGCAAGGAGAGGCCCTTGTGCCTTTCTCTGCCCAATTCCTGGTAGGATACCAAGCACCAAAACAAATTGCATCGAACGTCATTGTCTCGTTTTTTACTTTATTAAGTATTATGAATGAAGCCATAGGTAAATCGATGTGTTTTTATTCAGCGATCTAACCGATCCCACCTTCCTCGATCAGTCGGATGATCGCGCTATGCTGCAGTGTCACGATGAAAGGAAGCTCGAAAATGATTGCAATGTGCTCGTCGTTCATCTCATAGGTAAGTATTGACCTCTCTCCATCCGCGATGAGCAATAGTTCCGCCCTATATCTGTTGTCCCCGGAAAAGATGGTCCCTTTGAAGACCTTCGTGTAAGTCTTGGCCAAGGGGTCCTTGCCTAGAACAGGTACGATGACCCTCGCGGAACCCAACACGGCTTGGAACGCTTCTGCATCCTCAGGCACATAGCAGAGCACATCTGCTCGTTCAGATATCTCCTTGAGATCGCTCACCAATGGCCGGAAAACGGACGTACGTGTACATACAACAATGAGCTCCTTCTTGACGTCTCCAAGAAAAGCATGTACCTGGTCCCGGATGCTCACATCACCCCTGATGTGCCAAACCGGGAACGTTCTCTGCCGTGCCTTGAGGCTTAGGTCGTTAAGGTCGTCCGAGACGATCCTAATGGACTCTTCAATATCCTCGCGCAGCAGACGTATCAGCCTATCTGGCGGAATGGCCCGATAGTACATTGGCTTACCTTGCCAAACCTCGACATAACCTTTTGATTCCAGAGAGACAAGAATGTCGTATACACGAGGCCTAGGAACGCCGCAGGCTTCATGCACTTGTCGGGCTGTTGCCTCTCCCAGCCCTACTAATCCGGCGTAGACCTGTGCTTCGTACCCAGTCATTCCCAACCGTACTAACTCCTCTATCAATCGCCCCTGCATTGTAACTACAATAGTTACAACAAGTACATTTAACCAGCCGCCTCTAGAACCCCGGGGAGTCCGTCGGTCACGCCCTAACAGGGAGGTCGACACCCTTGGGCGGTTTCAATGATGAGGTCCATCAACATATGGCTGGCATTCAAGGAAAGTATGAAGGGGCTATGGCCGAAAAGGATTGTTGGATTGGTGATAGTGACATCGATCGTCATCGTCCTTTTTGGGCTGACGTTCGAGAAAGGACCGACGCAGAACATATCGGTCGACCTGGTTAATATGGACGGAACGGTGGAAAACTCCTCCGCGGCTTCCGTCATCGCAATTTTGTCCTCAGGTACGACCGTCCACATCGTGAACAGCTATGGTCCATCCACCACTGAGCCTTTGATACGTTCGCTCGAGGATCTGGAGGCAGGAAAGGTAGAGGCGGTAATTGTTTTCGGACCAAACTTCACCACGGACATCCAAACATGGATCGTCGCTACCATGGGCGGCACGACGATCGCGCCGTCAAGCTTAATCATCTATTCCGACAGTTCCAACCCCATCGCGTCAGCTGCAGTCCAAGCGGAGGTGCAGAGAGGCGTACAGGCGGTTCTGGCTACCACATATGAGATGTCCTCGCCCGTGAAGGTTGTGAACAACGTAGTGTACGGTGCGGGCATTGATATGCGCGACTTCATGGCACCAGCCATCGCCGGTCTGCTCATATTCATCCTCACTCTGATGCCCGGCCTCATGTCCATTATGAACATTGTCGATCATGGTACAGAGCGTTTCAGTATTGGAGAGAGAATGCTCGCGCAATGCCTCTCCGCGTTCTGCGTAGGCATTGTTCTGGCCACCACGATCTTGTTGGTATTGGGGGGGTTCGGGATCACCATGGCCGGGGACCTATCGGTCACCGTAATGCTATTGGCGTTGCTGGCGATGGGTAGCGCAGCCCTAGGTCAACTGCTGGCCTCCATCACCAGAAGACGCCGAGAGGCCACGGTTGTCGTTTTACCTCTGGTCCTGTATCCTGCGATCCTTCTGGGTGGGATCATCCTTCCCATCACTTCCATTCCGGACTATCTGCTGCCGATCTCGTACCTGTTCCCTCTGACCTATTCGATCGACGGAGTGCGCCTGTCGATGTTGAACGGTTTCGGGTGGGATGTCTGCTGGGTGCAGGTGGCGGCCTTGATCGTCTACACCATGGTCTGCATGACCATCGCCTGGTGGGCTGAGCGCCGCAGTATCAATGACCATGCGACATCGCCGGAGGATGGGGGCATCTCATTCGGGAGGGTTGACCGCACCCCGTAGTGAGAATACTTTCTTGTCCTTCCGACACAGAACCTGGACCGCCTGGCGCCCAGAGGCTATGCAAGTGGGGACGCTGCCCCCAGGCATCGACCACTGCCCGACCATGTAGAAATTATCCAGGCCAGGGAGGGTCCGCGGCATGGTCTTCAGCATCTGATCGGTGGGGGGACTCCAGCCCATGATCGAGCCATGGTCGTTCCCTGTATAGCGCCAGTAAGTGTAAGGGGTAGATACATCGACAACCTCCGCCGATCCGGATACGCCTGGATATTGTGATTCCACTATCCTGAGCGCATCCCATGCGAGACTGGCCTTGGATGCATCGTAGGCCTTCCGGTCCTTACTCATCTCGCACCAATACTCCCAGTCCCCTTCGAAAAGCACCTGGACAAGGGTCTTACCGGGCGGGGCGAACACCGTTCCATAGTTGAGTATCCTGAGGGATGCTATTCCGATGGGGCTCCCATAGGAGGTCAGGGGCTCCCCGAGCGCGAGGACCTGTAGGGGCGGCTCACCTTGAAAGGTCCGGTCAAGGCCCAGGCTTACCGTGACCAGGGAGGCTCCGGGATTCCAGGCACGATAACGCTCCTCGATCCTTTCATCCGCGTACCGGCCTTCCAGCATCCCATATATGGTGCTCCGGCCGTCTGCCGCGGAGATGACGATATCCCCTTTATGCTCGCTTCCATCCTCCAGCCTGACACCGACGGCCTTTCCTCCATCGACCACTATCTTCACCACCCTGGACCTGAAGTGGAAGACACCTCCGAGAGCCTGATAACGCTCGACCATTGGCCTCATGAAACCGGTGCAGCCATCGCTGATGAGGCCTATCTGACCGTCCTCCACCATGGCCAACACAGACATGACCAGCCACTCAGGGGCCTGGGGAGAAAAGAGATTCAGGATCAAGCGCTTCAGCGCCGCGTCCTTGACCTCCCGTACCACCTCGGTCATGGGTCGAGCGTACCTGCCCATCATGAACTTGACCATCTTGCGGGCCTTCCACGTAGAGCCCAGCCTATCGCCCAGGCTCATGAGCTCGGGAGCTTTCTCCAGACCCATCTCGTACAGCCCGCCAGACCGCCTAATCTTCTGGGCCCCGCGGAAAATCTCCTCTATCGTTCTTCGGTCATCGGAGAACCTGGCCATCAGGGCCTGCTTTGCAGCCTCGAGATCGTTGGAGATGTCGATCGATAATCCTGTCGGCTCATCGGTGAACCGAATGAATGTCGTCATGGTCGGATAGAGGTCGGTTTGATCGATGCCCAGCTCCTTGTAAATGGCGTTTATCGGTGTCCCGGACCTATGGCCCATGAGAAAATGGATCCCTCCATCCACCAGGTACCCGTTCCTGCGCCAAGTGGCGACGACCCCGCCGGCGACATCGTGCATCTCGAACACCTCGCTGCTGTAACCGTTCATCTGAGCATAACAGCCAGCAGACACTCCGGCAAGCCCGGCACCGATGATAAGGACCTTCTTTACCGTGACCTCACCCCCTAATGGCCATTTCGATCCCGTCGAGCAAAAGCTCCACCCCCTGCGGCCCCTCCCGCTCGAGCTCAAAGCTATCCTTGTCGAGCATCCATTGAAGGGCCGTTCCTTCGATGAGGGCGATGTAAGATATTGACGCAGCCCGTAGCTTAGCTCCGTTGAACTTCTTAGCCACGTCCCAATTTTCGATGATATCGGTGATGGCCTTCCTGTATTCGCTGTATATCTGCTCGGTTTTGCTGGCTATGTCCGCCTCGCCCATCAACTTCGAGTCCATCATCATCGAGGAGTAGAATCTTGATACTGCGGTATCCTCTGCATAGATGGAAAAAATGCAGGTTGCCAGGTCCTCCAGGACCGTTCGCGGTTCAGAGGACGAGGCCATTGCCTTCTCCAGAGATCGCGAGTACTCCTCCATGGCATGATCGAACACCGCAAGGTACAGGTCAAGCTTGCCCTCGAAGTGCCAGTACAAGGCACCCTTGGTGATGCCGGCCTTTCTGGAGATCTCATCCATGGACGCTCCCTGATAACCGCTTCTTCCGAACTCGTCCATAGCCGAGAGGATGATGTTCATCCTTGTCCTCTCCGTATCCACTCCTCGGGGCATTAAACAAACTAAACGATTAGTATGTTATAATATCTATTGATAGATGTACGTAGTCCAAAGAACCGGGCAGGGCCGGGCGTGGAGCGTTCCTCATTCTCGGTAAGTGCCGGCCCCTGGCCTCCCCTTTCGGAAGTGCTAAATACGCCCAATCTTTATTGACCAATCCCATGGAGACGATGAAATATATTTTCGTCACTGGTGGGGTCATATCTGGTCTGGGGAAGGGTATCACCGCCTCCTCTATCGGTCGCCTTTTGAAAGCAAGGGGTCTTGACGTCACAGGAATAAAGATCGATCCTTACTTGAACATCGACGCTGGGACCATGAACCCGTTCGAGCACGGGGAGGTCTTCGTCCTCGATGACGGCGGGGAGGTGGACCTGGACCTAGGCAATTACGAGAGGTTCCTGGACATCAGCCTGGGGAGCGAGCACAACATCACCACGGGCAAGGTCTACCGCTCGGTCATAGAGAAGGAGAGGGCGGGAGACTACTTGGGCAAGACCGTGCAGATAATCCCTCACATCACCAACGAGATAAAGCACAGAATCAAGAAGGTGGCAGAGGCCTCCGGCGCGGACGTGTGCATCGTGGAGCTTGGGGGTACGGTAGGTGACATCGAGAGCATGCCCTTCCTGGAGGCGGTTCGCCAGATGAACACCGAGATGGGGAGAGGGCAGAACTGTCTGTTCGTCCACACTACCTTGGTTCCCATGCTGGGGACCGTAGGCGAGCAAAAGACCAAGCCCACGCAGCACTCCGTCAAGGAGCTGCGCTCCATCGGTATCCAGCCGGACGTGATCGTGGCCAGGGCCACAGAGCCCTTGGAATATTCCATTAAACGCAAGATCTCCCTGTTCTGCGATGTGCCCTTGGAGGCAGTGGTCTCCGCAGCGGATGCCAAGTCCATCTACGAGATTCCCATAGTGCTGGAGGAGCAGGGCCTCACCGACTTTATACTGCGGAGACTGGGCATAGACCGACCGAAGAAGGACCTGAGCCAGTGGAGGGAGTTCCTTGACCGCATCCTTTACCCCTCGAGTACCGTGCGGATCGCCATCGTCGGCAAGTACACGCACCTCGCCGACAGCTACCTCTCGCACCTGGAGGCCTTCCACCATGCGGGAGCGGAGCTGGGGGCAAAGATCGAGTGCTGTTTCTTCGATTCCGAGAAGGTGGAGAAGGACGGCATAACCAAGGAGCTGTGCTGCTGCGACGGGATCCTGATCCCCGGCGGTTTCGGAAGCAGGGGCATCGATGGCAAGATAATGACCGCCAAGTACGCCAGGGAGCAGAGGGTGCCCTACTTGGGCGTGTGTCTTGGCTTCCAGATCGCCACAATAGAGATCGCCCGTAACGTCCTGGGAATGAAGGGCGCGCACACCACCGAGCTGGACCCGAAGACGGAGCACCCGGTGGTGGACCTGCTGCCGGAGCAGAGGGGGGTCACCAACATGGGCGGATCGATGAGGCTGGGTGCGCAGAAGGTCCTGGTCCAATCGGGCTCCCGCGCTGCCAAGCTATACGGGATGACGGAGATCATGGAGAGGCACCGCCACCGCTACGAGGTGAACCCCGACTTCATCGAAAGGCTGGAGGCGGCGGGTTGGAAGTTCACCGGACGCTCCGAGGACGGGGTCAAGATGGAGATCGGGGAGCTGGAAGGTCATCCCTTTTTCGTGGCCTCGCAGTTCCACCCGGAGTTCAAATCCCGTCCGAACGATCCCTCGCCGCTCCATGTCGGTCTGGTGAAGGCAGCCCTGGAGCACAAGCAGAGGTTGGCCGACCGTCACGTGCTGTGACGTCCATTTTCCTTTCCCACTCGAACGATGCGGTAAGAGGCAGCGGGGTATTGGGAAGGAGAGCTTCCTTTTTCTAAGGTCTTTCAGGTGGGCGTTGGTTCGAAAATCGTTGCATCTCTGTGGCCCGTAGACTGGCGTCATTGGAACTTAGACCATAAAGCTGGTAGTCTGCTGTAGGCGTGTCAAAACGGCTCACGGTTTTAATTAATAATAGAAGACTGCATTTACCAATCGGCCAAGCACCTCGATTGCGGAAGACGCGTGCAAAGGCCCAAACGAATCGGAGGATAGTAAATGGCTAGTGAAATGACACCGACCCGTAGAGCACTCGCTGCAGTTCTGGGGGGACGAGTGGATTATGTTCCACCCGCCAATCCCCTTGCGCAGACGACAGTCGAACTTATGAAGTATGCGAACGCATCCTGGCCCAAGGCCCACTTCGACGCCAAGATGATGGCTGATCTGGCCGCCGCCCCGTTCGAGGTCTGCGGTATCGAGGCTGCAAGGCCCCAGTTCGACATCTCCCTGGAGGCAGAGGTACTGGGGTGCAAGTTGGACTGGAACAAGCCGGACCGTCCCCCCGTGACCGGGCCGGCGTACACGGACCCCAAGGACATAACCTGGCCTGACAACCTGGAGGAGACGGGAAGGATTCCCCACGTCCTCGGTGCTATCGACATATTGCGCAAGAGGTACGATGGCAACCTGCCTATCATCCCCGTCCTCACGGCCCCGTTCACCGTGGCCGGCCACATAGCGGGAGTGGAGAACCTGGTCATGATGACCGTGACCGACCCCGACAAGGCCCACGCGTTCATCTCGGCGGCCACGGACTTCTGCATCGAGTATGGACGGTTGCAGACCGCTTGGGGCGCGCATATCTTGTTCCCTGCCGACCCCTCGTCATCAGGAGATCTGATCTCGGGAGAGACCTACAAGGAGTTCGTCCTTCCCTACCATAAGAGGATGGCCGCGGAGATCAGCTGCCCTCAGATCATGCACATCTGCGGAAACACCCGGGCCCTGCTGCCCTACATCAGAGAAAGCAACTTCGATTGCTTCTCCTTCGACAATGTGCCCGTCTGGTGCGTGCGCAAGGCGCTGGGGAACAGGATGTCCATCCTGGGAAGCCTGGACGTCATCGACCTTATGCCCAACGGGACCCCCGAGCAGGTCTACGCCCGTACCGTGGAATGCATCAAACAGGGAGTCGACGTCGTAGGCTCGTCGTGTGATGTATCGTACGGGACGTCCCTGGATAACCTCAAGGCCTACGTGCGTGCGTGCAAGGAGACGCCCATCCCCGACTACGACAACATCGAGGACATGATACGCGAGGTCGGCGCAGGCAAGGCAAGGCGCATGAAAGCGGAGAGCCTGGGAGGTGGTCACTGATGGTAAGGCACATGGATATTTTGGCGGAAGAGATGCTGAAGGTTAGGTCAAGAGACCCCGCACGTTACAAGAGGCTCATCCAGGAAGGTATGCTGGCCGAGCTGGGTTTCGATGTGGGCATAAGGTCCAAGGCCCAGGCCACGGTAGATGAGGTCAAAGCGAAGTTCAGGCCCAAGGACCCATCCTATGCTGCCATCGCTGATTCGGTCATAGCGGGGAAGAGGGCAAGGACGAAGGAACTGATAGCTGCTTCCCTGCAGCAGGGCAAGGACCCCGTGGATTTGGTGACCAATGCCCTCATGCCCGGCATCCAGACACAGTGCGAACTGTATGATCTGGGCAAGGCATTCGTTCCCGAGATCCTGATGTCCAACGACGCTATGCAGGGCGGCATAGAACTTTGCCAAGCCCAGCTGGGGGACATTCCCAAGAAAGGTAAGCTGGCGACCTTCGTGGCAGAGGGCGACCTCCACGACATCGGCAAGAACATCGTGGCCGCCATCCTCCGGGCTAACGGGTTCGATGTCATCGATCTCGGTCGGGACGTTCCCACCGCTAAGGTGGTGGAGACAGCCAAGGCGCAGGGGATCCAGATGATCAGCGGTTCCACGCTGATGAGTACAACCAAAGCGGGCTTGAAGAACACCGCGGAGACCTTGGAAGAGGAGGGTATGAAAGTACCCCTGGCCTGCGGAGGAGCGGCCGTGTCCAGGGCTTACGTGGACACCTTCGTGAACTCCATCTACGGGAAGTCGCCCCTGGATGCCGTCAAGATAGCCACCGAGGTGTGCGGAGGCAAGGACTGGAAGGAAGTACGCAAGGACCTGTACTGACCCAAACCCTTTCTTAATTTTTTCTGAGGTATGGTCGATGGAAGCTGTAGGCATAGATGTTGGGGGGACCTACACCGATGGCGTCCTTTTCGATCTGCGGTCAAGAAAGATCGTAAGGAAGGCCAAGGTCCCTACTCGGCCCCAGGACCTGAGGAGCAGTGTTCTGCAGTGCTTCTCCGCTCTCCAGCTGCGCTCCCCGGCCATGCTATCCAGGTTCTGCCTGTCAACGACCCTGGCCACCAACGCCGTGGTGGAAGGGACGAAGAGAGATGTTTGCGCCATCGGCATCGGGCTGCGTCCTCGACGGCCCTCGGAGTACGCGGCAGAGACCATATTGGTGGACGGGAGGGTCGGACCCACTGGCCTGGTCGAGATCCCTCTCGACGAGGGGGCGCTCCAGAAGGCCTTGAAAGGGTCGGAGAGTCGGTCCTTCGCCATCTCCTCGTTCTTCGGCACCAGGAACCCTCAGAACGAACTGCGGGCGGCCGAGATGGTCCTGGAAGAGCACCCGAAGGCCACGGTCGTCAAGGGAAGCGACCTAGTGGGCACACTGGGCATGGAAGAGAGGTTGTATATCGCGGTCAAGAACGCCGAGCTGATACACATAATGGCAGGCCTTCTCGAAGCTATCGGGAAGGGCACTCAGGTCCCTGGATCGGTCACCTATGTCCTAAAGGGCGATGGGACCCTGGTCTCCACGGAGGAGGCGGCTCTCAGGCCCATCTTCACCGTGCTCTCAGGGCCTGCCGCCAGCGCATTGGGCGGGGCCTTCCTGGCTGGTGCCAAGGATGCTCTGGTGGTGGATATCGGGGGGACTACCACGGACATCGCCCTGGTGCAGGGCGGCATGCTGAAGCTCTCCGAGGATGGAGGGGTGGTGGGGGGTTCCCGCCTGCGGGTGGAGTCGGCGGAGATGACCACCCGGGCCCTCGGGGGCAACTCCGAGATCTTCTGTGAGGACGGGCACCCCAAACTGGGCCACAGGGCCGTGGTCCCACTATGCCTGGCGCCCGATCCATACTGGCATATGCGCGATCTCTCATACCTGTACCCTCTGGCCGGGAAAGTGCATGGCATCACTCCCACGGACCTGTTCTGTGCCACAGGGCGCAGTGACTTCGGCGACCGCAATGTGGCTGCATCGGCAATGTCCGCCCTCGCCGAGGAGTGCGAGCTCTCCCTTCCCGCCCTCATCGAGATGCTGGAAGATCTCATCCGCACCCGGCTGCTCCGAACCATCGTCGAGGCCCTGCTGAACCGGCAGCTGCTGGAGAGGGGGGAGGGAGAGAAGGTGCTGCGCGGGAACGGGATGCTCAGGACGGTACTGCGCATCGGGGTTCCCCTGGTGGGGATCGGCGCGCCTGTAAGGGCGTTCCTGGACCTTATACGCGAGCACGTCGATAGCCCTGTGATAATACCCGTAGACCATGAGGTGGGCAATGCCCTGGGCGCCATCTGCACCGAGGTCCATGGCCGGAAGGAGGTCATCGTCAGGAACGAGCCGGGGTGGATCGATGGAAGGGAGGTACCGCACTTTCACGTGGCCGTGGCCGGTGGGTTGAGGGTGTTCACCGACCGTGACGAGGCCGTGGGGTATGCTATCGAGCATGCCACAAGGGCATTGCGGGAGTACATGGAAAGGAGTCGCGTCCAACGCTACCGGGTGGTCTCCGAGGTGCGGGACATCACCTACCTGGAGATGGGGCTGACCAGGCATGTGGAGACGATAGTGAGCGTCTCCGCCGGAGGGATGTGATGCAGGCAATATCGCTGGACATAGGGACGAGCGGCATAAGGGGACAGCTGCTGGACGTTGAGAGAAGGAAGGTCCTCCGGACCGTGATCACCTCGCACAATCCTCTTCCCGGGGCCAACGTCATGGACCATCTGGACTTCGCCATCGAGAGGGGGCCGGACCTTGCGCACGAGGTGCTTCTGGGGGCTGTCCGCCAGGTGATCCGCTCCCTGGTACCGGACCGCTGGGAGCGCCTGACGGTTTGCGGTAACCCCATACAGCTCTCCCTCTTCGAGGGCATAGAGGTCAGGGACCTGGCATATGCCGGCCGCAATTACCTGGAGTCCCGGGGCATCGTCGCGCCGGACCGCAGGGGGCACTCGTTCCAGGGGGACGTGGTGGGACTGGACCCCAAGGTGGAGGTCATGGTTCCACCGGCGATACGCCATGAGATCGGTGCCGATGCCCTCGCGATGATGATCAAGTCCGGGTTCCTCGACGACGACATGTGCATGGTCACCGACTACGGGACCAACGCGGAGATGGCCATAAAGGTCGGTGACCGTGTGCTCACCGGCTCCGCAGCAGCAGGGCCAGCCATCGAGGGGCAGCAGATCTCCGCGGGTATGCTCGCCTCCCCCGGGGCCATCAGCGACCTCACCGCCATACCCGAAGGGTGGCAGACAATGGTGCTGAACAAGGAGCTGGAACCTTGCGCCGGAGCAAAGCTGAGCCTACGCGGTAACACCCTCAAGCTGCATGGCCGCAGGGCCCAGGGGATCACCGGGACGGGCGTCATCGCGGTGGTGTTCGCGGGGCTGGAGGCTGAGAGGATCGTGCTTCCATGCATCGTCGGTGGAGGGATCTCCCTGGACCGCAACATAAAGTTCACCACAGCGGACCTGCTGGAGGCTGGCAAGGCGATCGGTGCCATCCGGGCAGGGCATATGACGCTGTTGGAGGAGGCAGGCATGGACCCTGGTGATCTGGGGACGATGTACATGGCCGGGGCCAGCGGCACCTATGTCGACGCCAGGAAGGCCCAGGCCGTAGGGATGGTGCCAGCTTCGGCCAAGAGGCTGGTGCAGATCGGGAACACCTCGCTGGAGCTGGCCAAAGACCTGGCCCTGGACCCGGAGATACTGGACCGCCTGAACTCCATGACCAAGGAGCTGTTGGCGCATCACATCATGTTCGCCTCCTCCCCCACGTTCAGCGACATCTACGTGCAGGAGCTGGCATACTGGACCGAGGGCATGCCCCGGGACGCCTACGAGCGCAACCTCTCAAACCTGGGGATTAGGACAGTAACCCCTCCGGCAGAAGGGGTTGCGGTGGAGAGGCGAGTGCTCACGGATATCTGGGACGTGGGTGAGGGACTCACCATGATAGACCCCGGGGTCTTCCTTAGCGGTACCTGGTCATGCGATCTCTGCCTGCGGTGCATGCAGGCCTGCCCGGAGAAGGCGTTAAGATACGCCGAAGGGCGGTTCCTGGTGGATGCGGGCCGGTGCCTGGGGACCGCCTGCCGCCGCTGCGAGGAGACGTGTCCTCAGAAGGTGTTCTCCTACGCTGGGTTGAGCCTCGAGGGACCCTCAGATGATCATTGAGATCGATGTAGTAGGGCCTGCCAATAGATGGGGCGATCTCAACATCCTTTACGGGAGGGGGCTTCGAGGAAAGACCCGCAACTCAGCACCTCCGGGTCCTTGAACGTATAGGTCCTGCACCCCTGGCGGTCGATGGTCCAAGCGACCTTTAGCATCAGTTCGAGGCAGGCGTCGATGCAGCTGGCGCCCATCCCGAGGTGGTGTAAGCCATGTCCCCATGATATAGCTAGGTTTATATCAGCGGAGCATCTTGAGATGTCGGGATCCCATGCCTGATGACGATTATCTATCACTGCTCGAGCGTGCCAAAGTGAGCCTTCCCGAGACCATAGAGAAGCACGAGAGGTTCAAGGTGCCGGAGCCGGACATCTTTCTAGAGGGAAAGATCACCGTGATCCGCAACTTCTCTCAGATCATCGATGCTTTGCGGCGGGAGCCGGACCACCTGCTGCAGTACCTTTTGAGGGAGCTGGGAACGCCTGGCCAGATCGAGGGACAGAGGCTGGTATTGAAGGCCAAGCTCACCCCCGCCCAGGTGACCGACCGCATCATGAACTACACCGAGACCTTCGTCCTCTGTTCGGAGTGTGGAAAGCCTGACACCCGCATCAACAAGGAGGGACGCATCCTTATCCTGGAATGCGAGGCATGCGGTGCGCACCGCCCGGTCAACGTGAGGAAGTCCACCCGAGGGGCCGAGAAGGAAGGCATCAAGGAAGGTGGGGTGTACGAGGTCATGGTCGAGGACGTCGGCCGCAAGGGCGATGGCGTGGCCAAGCTGGACAAGTACATCATCTATGTCCCGGGCGCAGCCAAGGGAACGAGGCTTAAGGTGAAGATCCAGAAGATCTCCGGAAACGTGGCCTTCTCGGTCCCCGCCCCCGATGCCCAGCTGAGCTAGGGTCCGTTTCCTTTATCGGCGGTCCCACCCCTTCCCCCTATCATTACCTCTAGGTGACCTCATGCCCTTCTTCAACACCGCCACATTGGGAAGGACATCGAGGCAGTACATCCTAGCCATGAGCCTGGTGAACCTGTCGCTGCTGGTTTTCCAGGCCTACTTCATCTTCTACCTGCAGGAGAGCGGCCTCAGCTACCTGCAGATGAGCATCATCTATTCCGTGAACCTCGCCTTCTGCGCATTTCTGAGCCTTCCCATGGGCAACATCGCCGACCGTTATGGGAGGAGGAGGGCACTGGCCACCGGAATAGCGGTCACCGCCGGGTCCATGCTCATCTATGCGTTCACCAGGAACTTCACCGCCTTCCTGATCGCCGAGGTCTTCTGGGCCATCGGCTGGGCCCTTGTCAACGGCTCCAACGAGGCCTGGGTGTACGATAGGCTGCGCAAGGAGGGCAGGGCTGCGGAGGGTAGCCTGGCGTTCACCGCCATGATGAGCATCTCCTATGTCCTGGGGGTCGTGGCCGGCATCATCGCCTCCGCTCTGGTGACGATCTCGTTGAACATGCCGTTCCTGGGAGCGGCCATCATCGCCATCGTCTGCGCGGTCATGGTCTGGAGGAGCCTGGAGGAGAACTACGGAATGGAAACGGTGGCTCTGCGCACCATCCTCGGGGAGTGCCTTCGATATTATAGGAATCATGTCAGCCTGCAGATGCTGACCGTGGCGGAGACCTGCCGCTACACAGCTGGCACCATCTATCTTTTCCTTTACCAACCCTATCTGGTGACGATCGGCCTGGGCACGGACATGCTGGGTATTTACTTCTCCATCCTCATGCTCTGCAGCGCCACCGGAGCGTTCCTCGCCCCACGCGCATCATCGAGGATCGGCTACCACCGGGTGATGGTCCTATCCAGCGGAGGCCTGCTCACCGGTTTCACGCTTTTGGCGATGGGGCCGTCCCTCGAGGTGTCCTGCTTCCTGTTCGCCCTGTGCGGGCTCTCCTACGGCCTGGGATGGCCCCCGCTGATGGTGTGGCGCAACGACCTCGTCCCCGATCGCATTCGGGCCTCTGCCCTGTCCCTGTTCGCCTCCTTCACGTACCTGGCGGGGGCGGCCATGACCACCATTCTCGGCGGTCTGTTGGATGCGACCTCGCCCCTGATGGGGTTCCTGTTCGCGGCCGCCATCGCCCTGTTCTCGGTGCCCCTGTATCTGGGGGCCTTCCGCAGGTCCGGGACGGCCCCTTCCAGTTCCTGATCAGAAGCGATCAGCAGATATAGCTGGCGCAGGACCGATCGAAACCCTTCACCAGCTCCAGGTCGAGGTCCTGGGGCTGTTCCTGGGGAACGACATACGTCATATGGGGGAAGTACTGGCTGAGATCGGCTGCCATCTTGGTTACGTCATGTTCCTTGCCGAAGAGATTGGCGCTTATCTCCAGGGTCTTCCTCCGGGTCATGGCCTCATCGGTGTATCCTACGGTATGGATGTACTCGTGCAGGAGGATGTGAAAGCAGTAGGAGTTGTAGAGATGTGGCTGCTCCCGCTTGATCCTGTTCATCGACCCCTTGTTCATTACGATTATGTTGGTGGCCAGAGGATAGAACCCGCCGACCCACCCGTCCGGTCGTCCGCCCAGTTCCGCGATGCCCATCATCAGTCCTCCCCGCGACAGGCCCAGCTGCGAGCTCACGGCATCCTTCACAACCTCGAAGATGTCCGCCAAGCCCTTAGCCATCTCCAATCTGGCAGAATACTTTGAACCTGAAGTTGTTAACTCTTTGTTCACGAGTTATTTCGACGTCCGCCCACTAGATAAATATTTTCTCCGGTCCTTCATGATCGGTCCGTACAAACCGCCTCATGATCCCCTTGTATCGTCATCTCCTGACCGTGCTGAATATCAATGAGAAAGGTCATTTGTCCCTTTTATGTCCAGAGTGATGAGGCGTAGGGGGCAGGAGCTCCCGGAAGAGGAATGCGGAGAGATCCTCAGGTCATGTTCCACAGGGGTCCTGGGCCTGATGGGGGCGGACGACTATCCGTACGCCGTACCCCTCAACTACGTCTACGGAGACGGCAGAATCTACTTCCACTGCGCCCAGGAGGGGCACAAGATGGACTGCATCCGGAACGACTGCAGGGTCTCTTTCTGCGTTGTGCAGAGGGATAAGGTTGTCCCCAAGGCGTTCGCCACCGACTACCGCAGCGTCATAGTGTTCGGTAGGGCGAGGATCGTGACGGACGATCTGGACCGTCGACAGGCCTTGGAGCGGCTGAACGAGAAGTACTCCCCCGAGTTCCCCGAGGAAGGACACAAGGAGATCGAGAAGTGCGGGGGCAGGGTCTGCATCATTGAGGTAGAGATCGAGCACATGTCGGGCAAGCAGGCCATAAGGAGCGTTAGAGAGCAGGGGCAAGGATGATATCTCGCTCATCTGGACGTAACTATCAGTGCGGCCGGGCATCTGGTAACCTGCTCGGCATCGTTATCTAGCCGGAATCCTTAGCCGTGGCGTGCGCAAGGACCTACCCCTGCTGGCCATGGCCGCGATCTACCTGTTCGTGCAGACCGGGGCCATCCTTCTGGCCCCTCTGTTCATGCCCGAGTTCTCGGCCTTCCCCGAGCCTAACGATCCCATCAATCCGTTCATATACATCTTTCTGGTGCTGGTCATGACCGGCATCATACTGATCCTGATCAAGTACGGCAGGAAGCGGATCGTTCAGTCGATCTTCTATGTCAGCATCTTCATCACCATGCTCTACGTGTTCATCCCCTTGTTCCTCCTTGTGGACCCAGAGGGGACATTGGCTCTCATCGCATCATTGGCCTTGGCCGGGGGCCTGATGTACCTGCTGGCGAAGAAGGGGGAGTGGTACGTGATAGACGGCGTGGGCCTCATCATAGCCGTAGGGGTGACGGCCATCCTCGGCATGTCCTTGGGCATACTGCCGGTCATCATCCTCCTCGTGATCATGGCGGTATACGATGCCATATCGGTATACAAGACCAAGCACATGATCACCCTGGCAGAAGGCGTCTCCACCATGCGCCTGCCGGTCCTGTTCATCGTTCCTCAGAAGGAAGGCTTCTCCATGGACAACGTGGTGAAGAAAGGGTCCATACTGCCCAAGAAGGATGAGCCCCGGGATGCGTTCTATATGGGTCTGGGGGACACCGTGATCCCGGGGCTGCTGGCGGTCTCTGCTTCATTGTACCTTCCGGAGACCGCGTCATTTCTCATGACGGCCAACCTGTGGGCAGCGGTGGGGGCCATGGTGGGAGGGCTCCTGGGCTACCTGGTTCTGTTCCGTTACGTCCTCCGCGGCCGTCCCCAGGCTGGACTCCCCTTCCTGAACACAGGGGCTATCACGGGATATCTGATCGCCTACGCCCTTGCATACGGCGAGATCGGGCTGGGTATGCTGGGCCTGTCCTGAGAAAAAATAATCAGGTGAGGCCGCCATTGGTGGTCCATGAAGTTCCTGGTCCTTTCTGACATTCATGGCAGGGAAAAGGTGGCCTCCTGGGCCCTGCGTCTGGCGAACGAGCACGGCGTGGACGCCTACCTCGTGCTGGGGGACATAACGCACTTCGGTCCGGCAGCATGGGCCTCCGAGTTCCTATCCCGTCTCGATCGCCCCGCCTACGCCATACCTGGGAACTGCGATCCGCTCGAGGTATGTTCTGAGATCGAGAGGCACGCGACGCTCCTGCACGCAAGGAAGGTAATGGTGAAAGGTGAATCGTTCATCGGCCTTGGTGGTTCTAATCCCACCATATTCGAGACGCCCTTCGAGCTGGAGGAGGTGGATATCGAGAGCGCCCTTAGGCCTTTGATGGAGAAGGGCGCGGTGATGGTGCTGCACGCTCCTCCCCTGGGCTTCAACGACAGGATCCCCTCGGGAATGCATGTCGGCAGCGAGGCCATCCTCAAGCTGGTGAAGGAGTACCGACCCAAAGCGGTGCTCTCGGGCCACATCCACGAGGACCGTGGCATCATGGAGAGCGATGGCACGGTGTTCATGAACCCCGGCGCCGCCAAGGACGGTTGCTCAGGCCTCATGGAGATCGACGAAGGGGTACGGATGACCCTGCTGGACCCGATCACGGATTGAGGGCGCATCCATCTTCCTGGATCGCAGATCCCTCAGCACCAATGACAGGCTGAACGTGGGTTATGCTACCTTGAGGTCACGAGGCCGCACCATCAGGAGTTGTTCAATGCCATCGAGAGGGGGGGCGGATATCAGGACGATCGACCTTGCCCCGGGGCAGACTACGCCGTCAAAAATATTACGAATCTAATTGCTGTTCAGGGACCTTAATGACCAACGAGCTTCTCGCCATTGGCAGCTTCTCTATCCTCACCAGGCTGACGCCCAAGGCGCTACGCTACTATGAGGAGAAAGGGCTGCTGATGCCTGCCAGGAAGGAGATCACCGGCTACCGCTTCTATAGCTTCGAGCAGGTATCCCGGGGACTTCTCCTTCAGCGATTGTCCGGTCTGGGCTTCGGGATACAGGAGATGAAGGCCATAGTCGATGTCATCGACGGACGATCGGATCGCTCCGTTATCAGCCCGATCATCGAGGCCAAGATCGCAGACGTTAGGGGGCGGGTGGAGGAGCTCGAGGGGATCAGGAAGGTCCTGGAGAGAAATGATCTGGAGAGGATATTGGATATGAGCCAGGACATACCGAAGGTTGTGGACATAGCCCCCATGAGGGTGGTTACTAAGAGAGATAAGGGAGCGTACGGCGAGGTCATCCCGCGACTTCTAGGAGAGGTCTATCAGGCGGTCGTAGCGCAGCCCCAGGCGCGTTTGGTGGGGCCTCCGTTCACGATCTACCATTCCATGGGCTCGTGCGACGTGGATGCCGACATGGAGGTAGGTGCTCCGGTGACTGGACCGGTTGTGGCCGAGAATGGGCTGGAGGTCCGGACCCTTGTTGGTGGTCGAGCCGTTACGGCCGTCCACCGAGGGGTCTATGAGACGGTCGGGGAGGCTTGGACGAGGGTGCTCAATTACATCCAGGAGAACGGCTATAGGCCGACCGGCCCCGCCCGGGAGTTCTACCTGAACGACCCAGAGGTCACACCGACGCAGGAGCTACTGACCGAAGTGCAGCTGCCCGTGGAGTGAGAGAGCGCGATCAAGCTTAGCCCGCCATGGTCCCGGGTCATCCCCCTTGAGTAATGATCGTCATTGCCAGATGGTAAAACGAAGGAGGGGGTGGCCCAGAAGCTCCAATAGGGTTGTACCTAGCAAACCTTTTATATCACCTTTATTTTAGTGGCAGAGGATTAGTATGGCACTTTGGCAGGGTAAATCAAAGCGGAAACCTACCGGCGGCCGCCTGGTATTGAACAGAAAGAAGAGGCGTTACGAGGTCGGACGCGAGCCCCTCCTTACCAACCTGGGCGAGGAGAGCATCAGGATGTACCGCACCATGGGTGGAAACCACAAGGTCAAGATGCTCCATGCTGCCTATGCCAACGTCGTGGACCCCAAGAACAACCAGGTCAAGAGGGTAAAGATCGTTACCGTCAAGTCCAACCCCGCCAACCCCAACTATGTACAGCGTAACATCATGAACCGCGGGGCTACCATCCAGACCGAGCTCGGAATCGCCAGAATCACTTCCCGGCCAGGGCAGGACGGCACCATCAACGCGGTCCTCATCTCCGAGTGAGACCAAACCCCTTTTATACACTTTGGGAGAATGACCGACCATGGCCTTCGATGCTGACAAAGCCTGGGTGCTGTGGCCGGAGTATTTTGACATCTCACGAACCCGGTCACAAGGCCGTCGGGTCGTGAAAGCGCTGGCCATCCAGGAGCCTTCGATGGCCATGATCATCAAGGCAGTAGAGAAGCTGGGCCTGCAGTACAAGATGGAGGAAGGCAAGTCCTATCCGGGTGCCTGGTGGAACAAGCAGGGTCTTCTGCTGGTAGAGAACACCATGCCCAAATCTCAGCTACTGCCTCGGGTCGCGGAGCAGCTACGGTCTGTCCCCCGCTCTTGAACCGTCCGGCCAATGCGGTCTGTCAACGGTAAATACCGTCCCGGGCCAGAGCCTAACCTATAGTCATTCCGTGCATGGTCCGATGGATAAAAAAAAGGGACAATAACCCCCTCACAATGAAGCTTCATGGTCATCCAGGAGGTTTGGTGGGCGTGATGATACTTTTAGAAGGGGGAGTTCAGCGGTCCTGGAACGTCTCCACCTCTTCCACCAGTCTCTTCCCTGCGGATACACTGTCCACAGAGTGGATGACGGCCCCGGCCTCGGTTATGGCTGTCTCGACGTCATCAAAGATGATGGCGTTCCCCTCGATGGTTATCTTGACGGTCTCGGTGTCCTGGTCCACTTCGACTATGGATATGTTCACCCCGGAGGTCCCCTCCAACACGCTCAGGCGCTGAGAGAGCTCTACTATGGAAGGATGATGCGGCTTCAGTACGTCCAAAACTATCCTCTTGATATCGCTCAATTACAGCTCACTAATCCTATTTTTTTGAATGAAATCCCAGTATTAAATGGTAGCCCTCATGCATCTTTGGTAAACGCGTCACCCTGTGGTTGATGCAGATCAGAGGGAGACGTTTACCTGCATCCCTTCTGTGGTGCGGACAAAAAGACTTTAACTCCATCATCCTCATACTCGAGTTCATGCTCCCCTTTCTGGAGGTTCGGGTGCTCGATATCAACTCCGAGTACCTGGGGGTCCCTATTGATGCGCTCATGGAGAACGCCGGCGAGGCCGTGGCCGAGACCATAATGAACGAGCTGGGCACGGGCAAGAGGATCGCCGTGGTGTGCGGAGTGGGCAACAACGCCGGTGATGGATTCGTGACCGCGAGGAACCTCATGCGCCACAATGATGTGACGGTCCTGCTGGCTAATCCTCCTTCAGAGATCAGGACTGATGCTGCCAAGAGGGCCTTCGAAAAGGTGAAGCATATCTCCTCGTCCTCGGTGGGAGTGAACTTCTCCAACTTCGACATCGTGGTCGATGCATTGTTGGGTACGGGGACCCTCAAGGAGGTCCGGGAGCCTTACCGCACGCTCATCAACCGCATCAACGACTCGAGCACCTATGTGGTCTCAGTGGACGTCCCCTCGGGGCTAGGAACTGACATCCAGGTGGATGCCGATCTCACGGTCACGTTCACGGGCATAAAGGAAGGCATGAACGAGGGGAACTCTGGCAAGATCGTGCTGCAGGACATCGGGATTCCTGCAGATGCCAAGCGGTTCATAGGTCCAGGGGAGCTGATCTACTATCCGGTGCGCAATCCAGATGTGCACAAAGGCGAGAGCGGGAGGCTCCTCATCGTCGGCGGTGGTCCGTTCACCGGGGCCCCGGCATTGGCAGGGCTGGCCGCGTACCGAATGGGTGTGGACCTGGTCAATATAGCCACTCCATGGATGTCCTACGCCCCCATCGCGTCGTTCTCCCCGAATCTCGTGGTCCACCGTTTGAGCGATGACGTCCTCAACCTGGCCGACGTGCCGTGCATCATGGAGATGATGAAGACCTCGGACGCGCTGCTCATCGGCCCCGGTCTGGGATGTGATCCCTCGACCCAGGAGGCGGTGCGGAAGATCGTGGAGGACTGCAATATCCCCCTGGCGATCGATGCTGACGCCATCACCGCCGTGGCCCGGAACGTCACGGTGCTGGAGGGCAAGAGATGTGTCATCACGCCTCACGCCCGTGAGTACGCCATGCTCATGGGGCGCACGCTCCCCAAGGATATTGACGCCCGCCAGCTGGACGTGACCGAGGCCGCCAGGGAGCTGGGCGTGGTTCTTCTGGTCAAGGGGATGATAGATGTAGTGTCTAATGGATCTTGGACCAAGCTCAATAGGACCGGGAACGCGGGCATGAGCGTTGGTGGGACCGGGGACGTCCTTGCCGGAGAGGTGGGAGCGCTCCTGAGCAAGAGCGTCTCGCCGTTCAATTCCGCCCGCATTGCTGCATTCACCAATGGAGCCGCTGGCGATCTTGCGTTCGACAAGATCGGTTACAGCCTGATGGCCACTGATGTCATCGAATGCATTCCTGACGTTCTCCGGCGGGGGCTCAAGAGAGTGAACTGAGCGCCACCCTCAAATACTGATGCTGGTTAATTAACGTCAGTGAAAATAGCGTTAATTTCCGATGTCCATGCCAACCTCATTGCCCTCAAGGCGGTCCTGGAGGACATGGAAGGTCGGGACGTTGGAGAGATAATCTCCGCAGGGGATGTCGTAGGTTATTACCCCTTCCCCAACGAGACGATTGCTCTCTTCAGGGACCGGGCGATCATATCGATACAGGGAAACCACGACAGGGCGGTGCTCAGCGCGGGTGACCCTCATATGAACCCCTGGGCCAACAGCGCGGTGTCGTGGACGCTTGCGCAGCTCTCAGAGAGCTCCGTGGAGTATATTCGTGCGATGCCCCGCCACCGCTCAATGAGCATCGGAGGGACCAGCATAGCCATGTACCATGGGGCCCCCTTCGATGATGATTACTATCTATTCGAAGAGGAGGCCACTGAGGAGGTCCTGCAATCCACAGGCTGCAGCTTGTTGGTGCTGGGTCACACCCATATCCCGTTCATCAAGAGGTACAGGAGCGGCATGATCGTGAACCCCGGCTCCATAGGCCAGCCCCGGGACGGGGACCCGGATTCAAGCTACGCCATATATGATACCGAGACCCGCAAGGCCTTCCTCCTGCGGGTTCCCTATGACATCAGGGCCGTGGCCGAGAAGACCATAAAGGCCGGTCTGTCATCCAGCCTGGCCAATCGCCTGTACGTAGGACACTGACCAACAACTTTTTTCAGCATGCTCACATGTATGGTGCAGAATGAGCGAGGTCAGCCCCATACCGGACCACCTGGCCCTGGAGATCAAAGGGTCACAGAACATCATCTGTGTAGGAGACCTGCATGTGGGGCTGGAGTCCGAGCTCAGGTCCCACGGGGTGTTCGTACCGTCCCAGACCGCTCGCATGGAGAAGGAGCTGGTGTCCCTCAGCCAGGGGAGGGACCGGCTGGTGCTGCTGGGTGACATAAAGAATAAGGTGCCCGGGTCCACACAGCAGGAGTACGCCGAGCTCCCCCGGTTCTTCCGCACAATGATGCGCCACTATTCGGAGGTGGATGTGGTAAGGGGGAACCACGACACCAACATCGAGGAGTTCCTACCAGAAGGAGTAACGGTCCATCCCTCCACGGGGTTACGCATCGATGATGTCGGGTTCGTCCACGGCCACACGTGGCCGTCCCCCCAGGTCATGGCCGCCCGCACGCTGATCGTCGGGCACAACCATCCCACCATCGCCCTCGAGGATTCCCTGGGGAACATCAGCAAGGAGCCGTGCTGGGTCCGGTTCAGGATCAAGGAGGGGAACGGCAGATACATGGAGTTGCCTGAGGAGGTCATCATGGTGCCAGCGTTCAACAGGTCTCTCGGGGGATCACCGATCAACATTGAGAAGGGTAAGATGCTGGGCCCCCTGTTCAGCGAGGGCATGGTGGACATCCGAAAGGCCAGGGTGTACCTGCCGGACGGCATCTACCTCGGACAGGTGGGGTCACTGATCGTCAGGAGGGGGGCCCGCGTCAGGACCCTTCCCAAGCCTCGGGACTATGTCTACTGAGATCTTTATCTAGATGCGCGAGGGGATCAGAAGAAGCTACTTATGCCCTCTTCCGTCAGGTAATCGCAGTACTCGTCGTCGAGCAGGATGCGCAACTGGTCCATGAAGGAGTACTTGCCCGTCTCCAGTACAGAATGCAGAACGAAAGAGCGGGCCTCCCTGGCCAGGTCCATGTTCTCAGGGTCCTGTCCCTGGTCGATTATGTCCAGAGCATACGAGAGTTGGTCCTCGGTGTAGTTGCCATACTGGCTCCTGGCATCAGGGAACATCCTTTCAAAACCTTCCCGGTCCTCTCTCCTGCAGAAATAGAAGGACTCTGCGGCGGAGTGCTTGGGACTGAGTGTGTAGATGATCTTATCGGCCAGGAGCACATCGATGAATATGGTCGCGGACTCGTAGAACTTCATCAGATCGTTGTTCTTCCGGCAGTGCTTATCCTCATATGAGCTGTTATCTCGGTTCCTGTAGATATCGTCCCGATAAAGCTTATCGAAGCTCGAGACGTAGTCGAAGTAGTCATCTCCCTTGTTTACGAAAAATTTACAGAAGTGCAGTCTGTCATGTATGCCGAACATATCGGATGGCTCAAGCATTCTATCTCACCAACTATGCTGTGTTGCTCAAGTTCATGTGGTGCCTTGATCGAAATGTCCGATGAAAAAATGTCATATATCTTTTTTGATAGCATTACACGTTCGTATAGTGGAACAATGGCATTGTCGACAAATGAGCTTACATTCATGAAGAATACCACAATTAGTAGGAGATAATGGATGAACGTCTGACTGCGGGGCTAGCAATCTACACCGATCACTCAATCATATCCTTCGAAGAGGCGATGGCCATATGGAAAGTATGATATTTTGCGGCGTTCCATGGTCAAGCGAAAAGGTGTAGAGAATGCTCATTCACGTATCGGCTCAGGGAAAAAAATAACCGCTCAACCATGATAATCATGCGATAAATTATTTATGTATAAAAATATTAATATCATCGTCCGCCCTGGGCGTTCTTGTCGGTCGGCGATGGACCACTCGCCCGATCGGCGCGCTATGCTCAGGCGCCCGGGGCGGCATCATCTAAAGCCTACTTTACCCGATTTTTGTCCCCGTGGGGGGTTCCATCGTTGTTTTCAGCAGCTTTGAAGAAAGTGGACGTCAGCTTTACTTTAGGATATGTAGCTCGAGTTCGATCACATGTCTTGCTCAGAATGGTTAACGTTATCTGATGATGGTCGGCGCAAAGATAATGTCATATGTCCCCTTAGGTTGACGAAATGAGGAATGCCAGATGTCCCCACTCGAATCCCGAGATGTGAAAAAAGATAGACGGGACAGTCATGATGAAGGAAGGTCGAGGCCTGAGTGGAACAAAGGCCGTCGCGCAATACTGATTATCGGTTTGGCAATCATCTGTGGGGCTGTCATCTTCGTGGCCATGATGGGCAATTCCTCCACCGTAAAACTGCAGGTCTCGGAAGGCGACCTGTTGCGTTACAGCATCACCGGCTACGAATCAGGAAAGGCCGTTTCCGGCGCCATGACCATTGAGGTCACCGATGTAGGAACGAACTCGTTCACAGCGACCTATTCCATAACTATCGATAACAACGTCAACAAGACCGACCTGGTGTTCGAGGGAGCGAGTGGCGGTTGGTCATCGAACGTCGATGATGTGGTGGGCAGAATATCCGGAAGCGGTTCTGAGGCGACGGCCGGAAATACCACCTCCTATAGCACGGTGTTCGGGACCAAGGAGCTCAACGCCCACGCCATCTCCACCACCTCCAAGATGGGCAAGAGCGTCCTTTTCCAATACTGGCTGGATGCAGGGACGAGATGTCCTTACCTCCTCGCCATGACCTATGGCAACGGAGATGTTCTGACCTTTAATCTAGTGTACACCAACATTTCGGACTTCAAGTGATCTGGGCATAATCTCTTTTTCAGATCGTTGTCGATCAAGCTTCTCGAGCCACTTGGTACGAGTCCACATCGAAGAATATCGTTATTTCATCGACAGAGCGCTCTTGGACATGTGGTTGTTAGAAAAGTTAGAAAAATGTGAAGGGAAGGTGTTTGTTGGTGTTTTCAAGGAGATCAGTAGTTCTTGATGTCCTTGAATACTGATCCGTCGGGGTTCCTGATGGTCGCCCGGATGGGCATCTGGCCAGGCAGGGTGTGCGTGGCGCAGGAGTTGCAGGGGTCGTACGCCCTGTAGGCCATCTCGATCTCGTTGAGGATACCGGGGGAGACCTGCCAGTCCTTGATCAGGCCCTTGGCGGCCTGGCGTACGGACAGGTTGATCGGCGCGTTGTTGTTGGTGGTGCCGACCACCAGGTTCACATCGGTAGTGATGCCGTTCTTGTCCGCAACGTAGTGGTGGATCAGAGTTCCCCTGGGCGCCTCTAGGCATCCGACACCTTCTCCGGGCTCTCCGGGCGGCGTCTGTATGTCCGTGCTGGTGATCTCCGGATCCTGCGACAGCTGCAGCATGAGCTCGGCAGCGTGGACCAGCTCGATGACCCTGGCCCAGTGCATCACCATGGTGTGGTGGATCGGTCCGTTGATGCCCAGTCCCTTGAAGAAGTCCTTCATTGCCAGGTAGTAATCCTGCGCCAGTGGGGTGGTGAACCCGGTGGACGCGTTGATCCTGGCCAGCGGAGCGCAGCGGTAGATGCCGCTCTCGGGCCCATCGGTGAAGCCTTTCCAGCCGATCTTCTTCTGGAAGCAGAACTTCTCGTAGGACCAGGGCTCGACATGCTCCCCGATGTACTCCAGGTACTTGTCGGGGTGGAACTTCCACATCTCCTTGCCCGATTGGTCGACCACGCGGATATCACCATCGTAGAAGTTGATCTTGTTGTCCTTATCCACGATACCTTGGTAGTAGGTCTCGTTGTAATAGATGCCTGGGTTCGTGATGAGGGCGAGGTAGTCCTCGTTCTTCAGCACGACATCCGTGAGCAGCTGGGCGGTGAACTTGGAGAACTCCACCGTGGACTTCGCCCACTCCTCGACCTTCTTCCGGTCATCCTCAGGTAGGGGCTTGGCCATACCGCCGGGAATGCCGCAGACAGGATGGGTGGCCTTTCCACCCATCATCTCCTGGACCTTCTGAGCCCACGAGCGGTGCTTGATCACCTCGGCACCGATGTTGATGCCGACCGCGTCCACGACGCCCAGGATGTTCCTCTTCTCGGCCGGGGCCATGGGGCCGAGCACGAAGTCGGCCGCTGCCAGGGCGTAGAAGTGGGCGATGTGGCTGTGGACGTAGTGAGCGGCATAGAACAGCTCACGGAGCTTCCTCCCCGCGGGTGGGGGTTCTGCCTTGAACACCTTGTCCAGTGCTTTTGTGGAGCACAGATGGTGGGCTCCGGGACACACACCACACAGACGAGCGGTGATCTTATTGAGCTCATCAACCGAACGGCCGATGCAGAACTTTTCGAAACCCCTAAGCTCGGGCACTTGCCAGTACGCCTGTGCTACGTTCCCCTCGTCATTGAGGAAGATCTCGATCTTCCCGTGACCCTCAAGCCTGGTGATGGGATCGATGGTGATCCTCTTGGACTCTGCTCTTGTTGTAGGTTCGCTGATAATCGGGCCGGTCATTGCGTCACCGCCTTCTTCTCCTTTACTTTCCTCTTGATGATGGACTTGGGCATGGTGAACGCGTAGAACGTCCCCAGCGGGTCCTTGATCTGCGTCATCAGCTCTAGGATCTCATCCTCACTGAGCTGGGTCTCGTTGTCAGCGGTCTTGAATATTGAGGCCAGCGCGCTCAGCATCGAGCCGCCCTGGTCCAGTACCTCAGCGGTGGGGCCGAAGCATCCACGACACGGCTGGTTGCCCTCCAGGCACTTGGCGCCGCAGCCCGCTCTGGTGGCCGGTCCAAGACAGATGATCCCCTGCTCCAGCATGCACTTCTTGGGATCGATCTTGATCTCGTAGGGCATTACGATCTTGTCGATGGTGGTGACCTCCTTGGTCCTGCCGCACTCGTCGCACAGGGTCTTCTGAGAGGCGATCACAGCGCCCTTTGGAGGCAGTGCAGCGCCTTCGGTGAGGTGCTTGGTCACGACATCAAGGAAGCCATTGATCTGGTCTGTGGTGGGAGGGCATCCGGGCATGAAATAGTCGACATCGATGACGTCCTCGAGAGTGAGGACGGTGTCGTACATGACCGGCAGGGTTAGTTCACCCTCAGGCCCGTCCCACTTGGGCTGGGGTATTGTACCCTGGGGGTTCACACTGGTGAACGTTTTGTTGTAGACGTAGTCCTGCAGGTCCTTCTTGTTCGTAACGTTCGCTAGACCCGGTATGCCGCCGAAACAGGCGCATGAGCCGAAGGCGACCACGAGGGCCGACTTCTGCCGCAGCAGCTTGGCCACGTGCTCGTTCTCGCTGTTCCTGATGGCTCCGTTGTATAGTGTGAGAGTGATGCTCTTATCGGGCATCGCCTCCACGTCCTTCAATTTCGTATCGACCGCGATGGGCCAGAACGCGATGTCCGCTATCGCGGCAACCCCAAGGATCTTCTCATCGATATCCAGAAGGGCCACGTCGCATCCGCCACATCCCGCTCCCCAGTATTGTGCTATCTTTACTTTTGCCATGGTTTCCACCTCTTCCTAATGATGCGGTTCTCCCTGCACCCGGGCGCTCTCTTCCTCGGCCTCCTTTAGCGGGTTGGGGCCCATCTCTCTGATCTTTTCCGTGAAATCTTTGATGGTGGACTGGAACTTCACTCCCTCGGAAGCTGAGACCCACTCCAGGTGCAAGCGGTCAGGGTCGAGACCATACTGCTCTAACAACATCTTGAGCAGGGCAATCCTTCTCCTCGTTCTGTAGTTGCCGCCGATGTAGTGGCAGTCCGCGGGATGGCATCCCAGGACCAGCACGCCATCGGCGCCCTTGGCAAAGGCACGGAGAACGAACTCCGGGTCCACTCTGGCAGAGCACATGGCTCTGAGGACCAGGAAATTGGTCGGCATCTGCAACCTGGAGACTCCTGCCAGGTCTGCTCCGGCATAAGAACACCAGTTGCAACAGAAGGCGATTATCTTCGGTTCAAACTGGCCTTCGGTCGTCGCAGTTACCGCGGCGGGGCTTGTTCCTTGTTGTGTCGACATGTTCAATCACTCTCCTCGAGCGCAGCATCAATGGTAGCGAGGATCTGCTGGTTCTTGAAGCCCCTCTGCTCCATAGCGCCTGACGGGCACGCTGCCACACAGCAACCGCAGCCCTTACACAGACCCTCGTTGACGACGGCCTTCTTCTTCTCCGGGTTCTTGGGGTCTTCCACTATAGTGATGGCCTTGTACTCGCAGACCGGCTCGCAGATCTTGCAGCCATCGCAGATATCCTCGTTAACCGCGGCGATGATACCTTCACTCTTCAGCTCGGGCTTGGAGATTATGGTCATGGCACGGGCGGCCGCTCCGGACGCCTGGGCGATGGCCTCGTCTGTGAACTTGGGCCAGTGGGCCAGGCCACAGAGGTATACGCCGTTTGTGGCGAAGTCCACGGGCCTGAGCTTCATGTGGGCCTCCAGGAAGTACTTGTCCTTGCTGAGAGGTACTTTCAGCATCTTGGCCAGGTCCTCGTTGTCATGGTGGGGACGTATACCGGTGCTGAGCACTACCATGTCCGGCTTCAGCTCGATGTCGTCGCCCAGGACTATGTCGGTGGCAACCAGTTTCAGGTCGTCCCCTTCCTTGGTGACCATCGGAGGCTTGTCATCGGGCACCCTGACGAACCTTACGCCAGCCATACCGGCCTCCTTGTAAAGGTCCTCACGGAAGCCGTAGGTCCTTATGTCCTTGTGGAACACGTACACCGCGGCGTTGGGGTCGGCCTTCCTGATGGCGATGGCGTTCTTGATGGCGTTGGCACAGCAGACCCTGCTGCAGTAGGGGGCCTCGGCGTTACGGGAACCAACGCACTGTATCATGGCGATGGTCTTGGCGGGGAGAGCGCCCTTCTGCATCTTGTCCTCCAGTTCCAGCTGTGTGACGACACGCGGGTCCTCACCGTAGAGGTGCTCCTTGGCCTTGTACTCCTCAGCACCTACGGCCACGACGATACTACCGGTCTCGATCTCACCCTCGGTGGTTTGGACCTTGAAGTTTCCGACGAAGCCGCCGACGTCCTTGACCTCGGTTTTTAGGTGCACGGTGATGTTCTTGTTGTTGCGCACCCTGGTGACCAGCTCCTTGGCGAACTCGCGAAGCTTGCGGCCGTCCTCCTCGTGGTAGATCTTCATGGCGTTGCCGCCGAGCTCCTCGGTCTTTTCCAGGAGGTCGACGTGATAACCCTGGCCGGCGATGTCCAGGGCAGCGATCATTCCAGACACGCCTCCGCCGACGACCACGGTAGAGTGTGTAACGGGGAGCGTGGACTCGTACAGGGGCTCGAGCAGGCGGGACTTGGCGACGGCCATCCTCACAAGGTCCTTGGACTTCTTGGTGGCCTTCTCAGGCTCTCCCATATGGATCCAGGAGCATTGGTCACGGATGTTGGCCATCTCGAAGAGGTAGGGGTTGAGGCCTGCCTCCTTCAGAGTGCTCTGGAACAGAGGCTCGTGCGTACGGGGGGTGCAGGAAGCGACCACGACCCTGTTGAGCTTCTCCTTATGGATGAGGTCCTTGATCCTCTGCTGGGTATCGGCGGAACAGGAGTACTTGTTCTCCTCCGCGAAGACCACGTTGGGCAGGGTCCTTGCGTACTCCACGACGCTGGGGACGTCGACGGTCGCCTTGATGTTGATACCGCAGTCGCAGACGAAGACACCGATCCTGGGCTCCTCTCCTTCGACAGCGATCTCCTCGCGCTTCTCCTCCTCGGGGAATGACCTCTTGTTGGAAATATAAGCGCCTGCCTTGGCGGCAGCTCCCGAGGCCTCGGCCACGGAGGTAGGGATGTCCTTGGGAGCGGCGAAGGCGCCGGTCACGAACACACCAGGGCGGCTTGAGGTGAGGGGGCTGTACAAATTGGTTCCGGCGAAGCCGTACTTGTTGAGGTTGACACCAAATATCTTGCTGATCTTGTCCGCTCCCTTGGTGGGCTCCAGACCCACAGAGAGGACGACCAGGTCGAACTCCTCTTCCACGATGTCACCACCGCTCTCGTAGCGGAGGGTGAGGTTCTTGGTCGCGGGGTCCTCGGAGACGCTCGCTACCCTGGTGGCGCGGTGCATCTTGATCCCGTACTCCTTCTCAGCTCGTGCGCGGTAGTCCTCGAACTCCTTGCCCACAGCCCGTATATCCATAAAGAATATGGTGGGCACCAGTCCGGCGGTGTGCTCCCCGGCGATGATCGCCTGCTTCATGGCATACATGCAGCAGACCGAGGAACAGTACGTATTTCCGACCTTCTCATCCCTGGAACCGACACACTGCAGGAAGGCGACCTTCTTGGGGGCCTTCTGATCTGAGGGCCTGAGCACATGACCGCCATAGGGGCCGGTGGCGCTCAGGAACCTCTCGAACTCCAGAGAGGTGATGACGTTGGGGTATTCCCCATAGCCGTATTCCTTCTTGAGCCGGGCATCGAAGACCGAGAAACCGGGAGCGAGGATGATGGCGCCGACATCGATGGTCTCATCGACAGCCTTGTCCTCGTAGTTGATGGCACCGGCAGGGCAGTTCTTCTCGCAAAGGCCGCAGCGTCCCTTTGTGATCTTAAGGCACTTCGAGCCGTCTATGGCATATTTCAGTGGTACCGCCTGGGCGAAGGGGATGTATATCGCCTTTCTGTTGACCAGGTTGGCATCGTACTCATTAGGCATCTTTACGGGGCACTTCTCTGCGCAGATGCCGCATCCCACGCACTTGTCCATGTCGACATAGCGGGGATTGTGGCGTACCGTCACCTTGAAGTTGGGTGCCTCTCCGCTGACATCAACGACCTCGGACATGGTCATGAGGTTGATCAGGGGATGACGGGCAGCCTCCACCAGCTTGGGTGAAAGAATACACATCGAACAGTCGTTGGTGGGGAAGGTCTTGTCCAACTGGGACATCACCCCTCCAATGCTGGGCGTCTTTTCTATCAAGTAGACCTGGAACCCCGATTCAGCAAGGTCCAAGGACGTCTGTACGCCGGAGATACCTCCTCCGACGACAACTACCGCTCCTCTCGTTTCAGACATTTATGCTCCTCCAAAAGTTCTGCTCCAAAGACGATTCGCTTGTTGATGTCATGCAATAAACGCATACGGATGCGATTGCATCGGTAAGATCTATCCCCATAACAGGGCTTAATATCGTCCCGTTGTTGACCATCAATACGTCACTCCATGAGGCATTATTGTCCAACGGAACCCCCCCGTTCGGACGCTACTGCCTGGATAAGCCGTTTTACTCCGCCTCGGACCGCAACGGCATACGTATGAAAACGGCCCATGGCACGGGTGCTTTTTGCGGGAAATGGAATGTTCGTATATTAACATATCGTACATTGCTCCATATCGTTTTTTGGCACCCACTTCACCAGGGGAGCTTATATACGTTTCGTTCGGGGACCGATTTTCGAACGAACGTTCGTAAAATGATGAAGGTGTGTCCCCGCAACCGGCAAGAAGTATCGATTATCAGACCAATCAATCGGGTAGCAATCTCCTTAAATGACGCCTGCCTTCAAACAGGCCATGTTGGGCCCCTTGCTGCCTCTAGGTATCCTCCTGGCAGGTTCGGGTTTCGGTGATCTGATCAAGAAGATGGTGCTTGTGAGGAGATCGGGCCAGCATGCCGAGGGTACGGAGGTTCAAGGACGACCTCGCATCCAGATAACCGGTCCAAAGGTGCAGCCTGAGATCTGTCAGATCTGCATGGGCAGGATCAAGGAGGGTTCGGAATATGTGCGCTGCGGTACCGGCAAGGTGTTCCATTCTGTATGCCTAGCAAGAGTAGGGAACTGCCCCTACTGTTGCAGGACCTTTGCGATAAAGGGCCGTGAGAGCACCACCTCACGGAATTATGTGTCACCTATGGTGCCGATGGACACGATCGGAGTACCTTCGACGTCCTCTACTGAAACGAAATGCCCCGTTTGTGGTGGAGGTCTCGAGAAGGATGCAACCAACTGCAGAACCTGCGGGGCGATATTCGTGGCGGACGGGGGTACCTTTCCATGCCCTTCATGCGGGTTCTTGGTTCGAGAGGCCGAGAACTCTTGCAGCCGTTGCGGGGAACCGTTCCATCAGTACAAGCTTCGCATCTGTCCAGTGTGCGATCGGGTGATGGGCCCTAACGACGAGACCTGTACATGTGGTGCTATACTCAACGACCGCTGTCCCGAGTGCGGGGCCAAGCTGCCCGATGGCGCGACGGAGTGCGGGACCTGCGGGGCCGCCTTCGAGTTCGTTTGATGTTACCAAGTAAACCCGTAGATGCCATTTTACCAACATCTCCCTCAGAGCAAGACCAGAGACCTCAGTTGGGAGCTCTGATTATTAATTTAGATAATTATATTATATATATTCGAACTATTCTAATTATATATTGGTAAAAATTTATTTTTAAAAATCAGAAATATAGATATTAATATTTACTATTGCATGGACGGCTTGGTCTAACTTAGGGATGCACATGAACTCATTAGCAAGCCTGGCCGATAGCGTCGCTGCCGCTTATGAACCGTTGGCCTCGGGAATGGGATGCTCCGTCACCAGCGAGGATGATGAGGAGCTCAGAAGATTGGTAGAGTCGATCAGGATCAACATCTCGATCATAGGTTGCGGGGGCGGTGGATCGAACACCGTCCATCGTCTTGCGACCGATGGAGTGAAGGGCGCAACACTGGTGGCTGCCAACAGCGATGCTCGTCATCTCTTGAACGTTCGTACAGAGAACAAGATCCTTCTGGGAAGAGTCCTGACCAAGGGCCTCGGGGCCGGGGCCATCCCTGAGGTCGGAAGGAAGGCGGCGGAAGAGGCCAAGAACGACATATCCAAGTACATCGACGGCAGTGGCGTGGTCTTCATAACCGCGGGCATGGGCGGAGGCACCGGCACCGGTTCTGCGCCCTATGTCGCCGAGATGGCCCACCGCAACGGGGCGCTGACCATCGGCATTGTGACCTTACCGTTCAAATCCGAGGGACGGATGCGAATGGAGAACGCCAGAAAGGGACTTGAGGAGATGCAGAGGAACTGTGATACCACTATAGTGATCCTCAACGAGCAGTTGCTGAAACTTGTTCCCAAGCTCCCCCTAAACGCCGCATTCAAGGTCGCCGATGAGGTGCTGATGTACGGCATCAAGGGCATCACTGAGATCATAACCAAGCCTGGGCTGGTGAACGTGGACTTCAATGATGTTCACACCATCATGAAGGACGGAGGGACGGCCATGATCGGAATGGGTGAAAGCTCTGACGAACATGACAGGATGAAAGACGCTGTGGACGAGGCGTTGACATCCCCCCTGCTGGGCGAATTCAATATGACCACTGCCAAGGGTGCCCTGATACGGGTCCAGGGAGGTTCGGACCTGACCGTCGGTGAGGCCGAGAAGGCCGCGGAGATGGTGTCCTCACATCTCAACCCCCGGACGAGGATCATCTGGGGATGTTCCGTGGAGCCAGAGCTGAAGGGGAAGGTCCGGGTGCTCGTGGTCATTACCGGAGTGACCACCCCGGCACTTACTTAATGTCGAACGATATTGGCCACGCCGCTCTCGCATGGTCGTCAAGGAAAAGAGGGGCAGAAGGCGGTACATCAGGGTCCGCATACGCGGAGAGGTGAGGATGACCGAGGACGCCCTATACGCATCCTTAAACACCTCCCTGTACCGGGTGGGGATCCGCTACAAGGTCATTCAGTTCGATGGGTTCGAAGGCATAATTAGAGTGGGATGGAAAGACCAAAAACGGGCCATAGAGGCCCTCAACGCCGACGGAAGTGCCGTGGTCACAAAAAAGACGTCTGGAACACTCCGTACATTGAGGGAGGAGATGATGGGAACCGATGCAACCGTCCGGGGGCCGAGGACGGGCGGCGAGCATGGTCCTTGACATACCTGGGTAACATATCAACTTATATATCGAAGAAGTGCTTTAGTGAGTTTCGCGTTAGTCAAGGAGTGTTATAATGCAACCAGGACAAATGGCGTATGATAGGGCCATCACCGTGTTCTCGCCCGATGGAAGGCTGTTCCAAGTCGAATACGCGCGAGAAGCTGTCAAGAGAGGTACTACCACTGTTGGTCTAAAGTTCAAGGACGGTGCGGTCCTAATTGTTGATAAGCGCATCGCCAGCCGTCTCATGGAGCCCAAATCCATCGAGAAGATCTTCCAGATAGACGAGCACATCGGTTGTGCCACCTCGGGACTGGTCGCCGATGCTAGGGTCCTGGTGGACCACGCCCGGGTCACATCTCAGATCAGCAAGATCACTTACGATGAGAGGATCAGTGTGGAAATGCTAGTCAAGAAGATCTGCGATTACAAGCAGAACTATACTCAGTACGGGGGCGTCAGGCCGTTCGGAACGGCCCTCCTTATCGCTGGTGTCGACGACCAGGGCGTACACCTGTTCGAGACCGACCCCTCCGGCGCTCTCGTCTCCTACAAGGCGGGGAGCATAGGCGCTGGTCGCAACGTGGTCATGGAGGTCTTCGAGGAGCAGTACCAGGAAGGTATGGAGATGGAGGACGCCATCGTCCTGGGCCTGAAGGCGCTGAAGAAGGCCACGGAGGAAGAGAAGCTGAACCCCAAGTCCGTGGAGATCGGCATTGTTAGGGTAGGCGCGAACTTCCGCCGGTTGGACGACGGCGAAGTGGAGTCTGTGGTCAACAAGGCCAACGCAGAATGATAAAGGATTACCATGGTCGATATCGAGGATGCCATCGTGGCCCGTTTGGAATCCCATGGGGAGACCTTCGAGATCCTCATCGACCCCAAGGTAGTCAACCATATAAGAGAGGGCAAGGAGGTCGATCTCGCTGAACACATGGTCATCGACGAGGTCTTCCGCAACGCCCATAAAGGGACCCGGCCTGAAGAGAAGAAGCTGCAAGAGGTATTCGGAAGCACCGACCCTCTCCTGGTCGCCAGGCAGATAATCCTGAAAGGTGAGGTGCAGCTCACCACCCAACAGCGCAAGGAGATGCAGGAGAGCAAGAGGAAGCGTATCGTGGCGGAGATCGCCCGGAACGCCATCAATCCTCAGACCTCCGCTCCCCATCCCCCCGCTAGGATAGAGGCGGCGATGGAGGAGGCGCGGGTGCATGTCGATCCATTCAAGTCCGCGGAATCGCAGATAGAGAACGTCCTCAAGGCCCTCCGGCCGCTCCTACCGATACGATTTGACAAGGTAAGGATCGCGGTGAAGCTCACTGGAGATCAGTACGGTCGCTGTTATGATTACATCGCCCAGTCCGGGAAGATAACCCGGGACGAGTGGCAATCCAACGGGAACTGGATAGGCATCGTAGAGCTGCCCGCGGGCATGCGTGATGATTTTCTAGGAAAGTTGGCGGAAAGGACCAAAGGGGATGTGGAGACGAAGATCCTCAAAGGCCCGATCTGAGCGAATTCTTAAGATATATGATATATTACGCCGGGGCAAAGGAATTTAAGACGAGATACAATCAGCTTACATTCGCGTGTGGTAAAATATCTAAGGAGATAATGTATGAATAGTGAAGGGTCGAGACAACCGAGGGAGATCGTTATGCCCGGAGATCTCCTCGAGGGAGAGAAGTTAAAACCGGGAGCGGGAACCTATGTTTCCGATGGCAAGATATTCGCCGCCCTCCTCGGCATCAAATCCGTGAAATCGAACTACGTTAACATCATCCCTCTGAGCGGTAGGTACATACCTGCGGTGGGGGACAGCGTGATAGGGAAGGTCGAAGACATCGGACCGTCCAACTGGCTTATCGATATTAACTCCCCGTATCCTGCGCCGTTACATGTTAACGAGGTACCCTGGAGGGTCGAGTTCGGCGACACCGCCCGTTACATGAACGTGGGCGATGTGATCCTGGCGAAGGTGCTGATGGTCGACGAGACCATGAGGGTGCAGGTAACTATGAAGGACCAGGGGCTGAGGAAGCTCCAGGGCGGACAGATCATTGAAGTATCGCCCAGCAAGGTCCCCCGGGTGATCGGAAAGAGCGGTTCCATGATCCAGATGATAAAAGGATACACGAACTGCCGCATCTTCGTGGGCCAGAACGGAAGGATCTGGTTGGATGGCGAGGTCGACAACATCATGCATGGGATAAAGGCCATCCAGATGATAGAGCAGGACGCCCACTCCCATGGTCTGACGGAGAAGGTGAAGGCGTACCTGGAACAGGTGTCCGGACAAACGGCGCCAAGAACAGAGTGAGGTGAAATTCATGTCTGGAATGACTACCGATATTGACCTGATCGATGACAATGGGATCAGGATAGACGGAAGGAAGGCGGACGAGCTTCGGCCATTGAAGATCGAGGCCGGGGTCCTGAAGCGCGCGGACGGTTCCGCTTACGTGGAGTGGGGAAAGAACAAGGTGTTGGCTGCTGTATACGGTCCCCGGGAATGCCACCCTCGCCATATGCAGAACCCTGCCAAGGCCATCGTCCAATGCAAGTACAACATGCTATCGTTCTCGGTATCTGACCGCAAGCGGCCGGGACCGGACAGGCGCTCCATCGAGATCTCCAAGATCATCTCTGAAGCTCTTGAGTACGTGGTGTTCACAGAGAACTACCCGCGAGCGTCCATCGATGTGTACATCGAGGTGCTGCAGGCCAATGCCGGTACCCGCTGTGCAGGCCTGACCGCCGCCTCGGTGGCCCTGGCCGACGCCGGAATACCCATGAAGGACCTGGTCCCCGCGGTGGCCATCGGCAAGGCCGACGGACAGATCGTTCTGGACCTCAACAAGGAAGAGGACAACTACGGGAACGCTGACCTGCCCATAGCCATGATCCCCCGGACGGGAGAGGTCCTCCTCATGCAGATGGACGGACACATGACCATGGAGGAGTTCGACCAGGCCCTGGAGTATGGAAAGAAGGCCTGCCAGATGGTTTATGATGTTCAAAAGGACGCCCTGCGCCGGAGGTACTCGGTGCAGGCCGGCAACGGTGATGCGGACGATGAGCAGAGCCAGAACAACAACTCGGAGGCCTGAATATGGCTGAACCAATAATGTCCGAGATCAAGAAGGGACACATCCACAAGCTGCTGTCCACCGGTAAGAGGGTTGACGGAAGGGCCCTCGACGAATACCGTGAGATCAAAATCGAGACCAACTACATTGAAAGCGCCCAGGGTTCCGCCCGAGTGCGCCTCGGTAACACCGATGTGCTCGTGGGAGTGAAGATGGAGGTGGGCAAGCCGTTCGAAGACACCCCCGACCGCGGCGTACTCACCACCAACACCGAGCTTATACCCCTGGCCTCCCCTACCTTCGAGGCTGGGCCTCCAGACGCTGGTGCCATAGAGCTGGCCAGGGTCATCGACAGGGGCATCAGGGAGAGCGAGATGATCGACCTGCAGAAACTGTGCATAAAGCACGGCGAGGAGGTATGGATCAACTTCCTGGACATCTACGTTCTGGACTACGACGGGAACCTATTCGATGCCTGTTTCCTCGGGGCCATTGCCGCTCTGAGGACCACGATGGTCCCGGCCAAGGAGAACGACAAGGGTGAGGACTACCCCATGCCCCTGCGCCACCTCCCCATTCAGACCACGGTCGTAAAGATAGAAAACTCTATATTGTTTGACCCGACTCTCGACGAAGAAAAGGTCGCGGAAGCTCGCCTTACAGTGACCACTGATGAGAACGGAGACCTGAGGGCGATGCAGAAGGGGCTCACTGGCGCTTTTACGCTGGACGAGGTCAAGCAGGTGATCGACGCGTCCCTGCGCGTGAGCAAGGACCTTAGAAACCTCATGGTGTGATAGTATGTCCAAGTCAACAGAGAAGGCAGGAAGCTCGGGAAGGTTCGGTACGAGATATGGCGTGGTGGTCAGGAACCGCGTCCGCGACATCGAGAAGGTGAAGATCTCGGAGCACGAGTGCCCGACTTGCCACAGGAACAGCGTATCTCGGGTAAGCAGCGGTATTTGGCACTGCTCCAAGTGCGACACCAAGTTCGCCGCCGGAGCCTACTCCCCCATCTCCAAGAAGGAGACCTCAGAGGAGTTCCGTGCCGCTCAGGCCGCCAAGGTCGAGAGCGAGGTCATCGTGAACAACAAGGGTGAGTGAAGATGTATAAATGCGGGGCCTGCAACGAACCCATACGTTCCAACGTCAACACCGTCGGCATCCAGTGTGAGAAGTGCGGTTCCAAGATATTCTACAAGGAAAGACCTAACGTAAAGAAGGTCATCAAAGCCCGGTGAAGGATGCCCCGGGCAACCCTTCGTGTTATCACCCCGCATCATAGGGCAGTGATGAGCGCTCTCTCGCCGGAGGTGGGGAGGGAGATCCCTCGCACAAGGGTCCACCTCACCTCCGAGGGCGAGGAGATCGTTCTCAACGTGGAGGCCTCCGACCTGGGGGCCCTCCGGGCCGCCCTAAATTCATATTTAAGGTGGATAAGTATCTCGGAAGAGATTGGCAACATGGTAGGTGAAGAAAATGGATGATTTGAGTCCCAAGGTCCAGAACCAGATCGCTCAGTTCCAGCAGCTCCAGCAGCAACTGCAGGCGGTTCTGAATCAGAAGTTCCAGATAGATGCCCAGGTCAAGGAAATGACCCGCACCACGGAGGAGCTGACCAAGTCCCCCGAGGACGTGGTCATCTACAAGTCCATTGGTGCCCTGCTGATCAAGGCTGACGGCAAGGAGACCATTCTGAAGGACATCGAGGAGAGCAAGGAGACCATGGAGGTCCGCCTAAAGAGCCTGGAGCGCCAAGAGAAGTCACTACGGGACAGATATCAGGCCCTGCAGGACCAGCTCAACAAGGCGTTGTCCACACCCTCTGGTCCGTCTCTGGGCTCGATGTAAGGCCGTTGGATAAACTGCGCCTTGCCCTGAGGGCACATGTCCCTCCAGGGTCGGGATTAATTCTTTCCCATACGATTTTAACATAAATTGCGGATGGAGGAGCATAGTGGTTCACATGAGGCGGAGATCAAAAGAAGTGGGGACGTGTCCTCAATGACCACGGTGCCATCCCACCAGGTTGAGTTATATGGACCGTTACTGTGAACATCCGTTCAGTGGTCAGCTTCTAGCAATATCAGATAAGCTGAAGGCAGGCAAGAAGGCTGTCTTCCTTCATGGCAATGCTGACCCCGATGCCCTTGGCTCAGCTTATGCCATCTACCGCAGCTTCCCCGAGGTCACCGTGGTGGCGGTCGGTGGCATAGATAGGGTGGCCAAGGTCATGGCCATGAAGCTCGATCTGGCGGTAGAGAACCAAGTGAACCTTGATGACTTTGATTACCTGGTCGCCGTGGACTCATCTTCAATGGACCAGATAGGGATCGACGTTTCCGGTAGGGACATCGTGGCCATCGACCACCACTCTCCCAGCGGGGATTGGGATCAGGGATTGTGCTGCATCGATGAGGGACGACGGAGCTGTGCGGAGATCGTGTTCGATCTCCTGAGGGTCTCCGGAGCAACCATCGACAGGAACATAGGGCTCGCCCTGGCTGTGGGCATGCTCACCGACAGCGGGCATTTCCGCTTCGCCAACGCAACCATGATGCGTTCGTTCGCTGAGGTGATGGAGACCTCAGGCATAGAGATGGACGAGGTCATGGACCTGACGGATCTGGATACGGATGTCTCCGAGCGGATCTCCCAGCTCAAAGGGGCACAGCGCATGCGCTTCGAAAGGATCGGCGACAATATCGTGGCCATCTCCTTAGGCAGCGCTCACGAGAGTTCGGTGTGCAAGGCGCTTTTGAACATCGGGGCGGACATCTCCTTCGTAGGGTCCCAGAGAGACGAAAGGTTCCGGATCAGCTCCCGCGCTAGGCAGGATATGGTCAGGAAGGGCCTCCACTTGGGAGTGCTCCTCGACGAGATCGGCGGGGAGACCAACAACAGTGGTGGGGGACATGCGGGAGCTGCCGGCCTCACAGGTGTGGGGGACGTGGAGGCGGTCCTGAACATGTGCATGAAGCGCACCATGGAATTCTTCCGCGAGATCCAGGGTCGGCGCCCTACTTCAGGTATAGGTCCTTGACCTCAAGCAAAGACGTGGTGCGGTCATAGCCCTGGCCGATCCATTCGGCCCTTCTGTCTAAGAGCACTGATCTTATACCCGCTCTCTCAGGACCTTCCACGTCCCATACTGGATTATCGCCCACGAAGAGGCAGCTCTCCGGGGGTGTCCCCGCTACCTCCATGGCATATCGGTAGACCATGGGGTCAGGCTTCCTTCGACCCACGTCCCGGCAGAACACCGAAGCGTCGACGCAGGCGCTTAGACCTATCACATCTAATAGCTCCCTCCACAGGTGGGCCGGGCTCCCCCAGGTGGTGTTAGAGACTATGACCACCCTTATGCCACGGGTCCGGGCGTGGGACAGAAAGGGGAGGGTATCCTCGAACACCCTTGTCTGAGAGAAGAGCGGCCACATGAACGCGCGGCAGGCCGAGAGCAGCAGCGCCCCCTCGTTGGGATCGATATCGAAGGTGAACGACAAACGGTCCTCCAGAGTCCTCACTGAGGTGTCGTTGGGGTCCTGCCTCCGTGTTTCCCATCGGGACTCTAGAACGCTGATCGGAGGTGGGCGAGAACCTGCCTCCATCAACACCCGGGACGCCCCCTCGAGAGATCTGGGCAGGACCTGACCGGGGCTAGTGTGCCCGAACAGGTCTATCAATGTCCCGCCTAGGTCCACCAGCAAGGTCCGTGGCATCATCGACCATCCTAGGGCATGGCCATACAAATAATTGACGCGGCGCGCTCAGACCACCGGCGTGAGCGACAGACAACCGCCCCGCTCCCTCCACTCCAGGGTGACGGCGTTGCACTCTGTGAAGGGCTCCTCACCGTAGAGCGTGAGCACCCCGTCGATCCGCTCAATCTTAAGATGCACAGTTGACAGATCTATCAATTTCTTGTTCGACTGGGTTGACTCCGATGAAAGGGCTGCGAACACGCCCCCGTTCCGCTTCAGGGTGGCGACATGCTCGGTGAGCCCGCTCATGACGTTCTCCCCGTATATCGATTCCAGTGTGTCGAACCCGAACAGAGTGAGGTATGGCATGTCCGCTGATTTTAAGGAGTACGTGAGCAGGTCCCACTTGAGGTCCGCGGCCACATCCGCGCCCTCCACCCTCAGAACGTGATTGGAGCGGCCAGCCTCGCTCTGGACAGCCAGCTCGGGTATGCGGACGCACTTATCGAATAGGTTGGGATGTATGGCCGCGGAGAGCTGTTTCTTCACGGTGTCGGCGCTAACCCGCTTCATAGGCAGCCACAGGGCTCCCCGGCGCTGAGAGGCGAAGTTGGCAACCAGAGACTGCTCCATCAGACTGATGATCTCCATGGGCACGTTCTTGCCTATCTCATACAGCACTGCGGCCCCAGGGTTGAACCCGCCTCCCAAGAGGCGGTCCAGGTCTACCAGGCCTGACGATATCTTGCCTCGGTTGTCAGAGAGGGAAGACCACTCCCTGTCAAGGGTCACGTCCAGGGACTTGATGTTCCCGAAGCTCTGGACCCTGCCCCCCTTGAGGGTGAACAGGTAACGCAGCTGTTTGATCTCACAGCCTCGGAGCTTCTGCACCTTAAGGTGGCGTATGGTCCGCCCCTGATGCTCCTGTGCGGACAGCACCACGGAGGCGTCGGCAAGGTAATCGTTCTCTTTCTCGTTGTTCTCGAACACGAAGATTATGTTCGCGCCATAGCCCTCCACCAGGTCCTTCTGGATGGCGGTAATGAATGGAGCGTTCTCTAGCCCGTGCCTCTCCGCCAAGGCATCTAGGGAATCTATGACCACCAGCGAACGCTGAGGCAGAGCACCCTTCACAGCATCATAGACGCGGTTGACGTCCTCCATGGCAGGGAAGACATCGGCCCCCGACCGGCGCTCGTCGTGATATATGTCCATGAGCTTCTTAAGACCGACATCGTGGGCTCCGTCATCACGGGGGATCACGTGGGCGGTATCAGGGTCGCCCTCGCCTGTTATCCAGGGCACCTGGTTCTTCACGAAGCTGGTGTATTCCTTGCCATATATCTTCTCCCCCAGCCACGGGAACTGCACCAGCAGCAAGATGTCCGAGACCCGCGTGGAGAGGTAGTGGCTGTTATTGTATTGAGCAAGCTCCTCTATCAGCTGCAGGGAGAGGGTGGTCTTGCCTGTACCCGCCTCGCCCCTGATGATGAGGGAATGACCCCCCGGTTTGGAAAAGAATGTCAACACTTCCTGAGGTATCCTGGCGCTAGCTTCCTGTTGCATCGGGTCCAACTCCTCACGGATCGCTATTATCGAACCCCAGGGAGAGGGGATGGATTACATTAAGCGCCCTGCGTGAGTTCCTCGCTCTGATAACATCTTGAGCTGAAGAAAGAACTACGAAGGGGCGCACCAAACGGGACGCCCCGGACCGTTCCTTCAGATGATGCCCAGGGAACGACGCATGGCATCAAGGTTCTGGGGATTCCTCTGGAAATACTCCCTTGCTCCCTGTAGTTGCTCGCTAAGGGCCTTGGCCACACCGATCTTCAGGTCCATGGGATGGAGCTTTCCCTCTACGTAAGTCGATTCCAGCTCCTCGTAGGAGGTGAACTCCAGGCGTCCGCCGAACTTCTCGGGCCGGTCGATGATGAAGACCGGGCTCTTCTGGAACAGGATCATCTTGGCGATAGCCAGGATAGGGTTGCCCTCCACTTCAGGGGGACAGAAGGCCTTCTTGATCTTCCTCTCGATGTCCTCTGGCGAATCATGGATGATTATTCCGCTGTCGGGATCGGACTTGGACATCTTGTTCGCGACGGGGTCCATGCGGCTCATGCCCTTGAGGCCGGGGAGAAGTGGTGTATGGAGGGCAACGGGCACCTTCCACTGGAGCTTCTCTCCCGCCTCCCGAGCCAACATGTGAGCCCTACGCTGATCGATACCCGAATAAGCTAGATCGATGTCCATCTGGAAGATATCTGTGGCCTGCATCAGAGGGTAGAGGAACTTGGAGGAATCGAGCTCGGCGTCGTCCTCCTTCCTCCCCATGATGGTCATGGCCCTCTTAATCCGTGAGAGGGAGGTGACCTTTCCGACCTTCATCACCTTTTCCCAGTAGGTGATGTCCATGATCTCGGAGGCGAGGACGAAATTCACCTTGTCCCGAGGAACGCCCAAAGCCTCGAAGCAGTCCTCCATGTATTTTGCACAGATGCGGATGCGCTCGATGTCCCCTCCCAGCTTGTCGTTGATGTACGCATGCCAGTCCGCAAAGAAGATGGTCATATCGAATCCTGCGTCCACAAGGTCCTTCACCTTGTTGGCGCAAATGACCCAACCCAAGTGTACCAGGCCAGAGGGTTCGAACCCGATATAGCTCCTCGGCGAAGGGTTGGTCTCGAGGATCTTCTTAAGCTCTTCGACGGTGACGATCTCCTCAGTGTTCCTCGCCAACAGGTTGAACCTTTTTTCGGTGTCCATATGACTCGGGTACCGATTCCCTGAGGATTATTTAGTGTTTCGGGGCGGGAGGAAAAACCAGGTACTCGATGTCAAATGTTCCGACCGATCGGTGGCCAGGTGCGCCGATTGATCGTAATATTTTGAAAAAAGAGAGCGAGGATGGAGATGTTCATAGGAGCACCTTCCACCTGCCGACATGACATGCGCGATCAAGATCGCGATACTAACGGAATCAAATATTCCGATTATACATATGAAGTGTATTAAAGAGCAATAGTATGTAATTGTCTTATAACAAAAGTTATAATTAGTAATTTGTCTATTGAGCCTCTAGTGTAGGTCGACAAACATCTCATTGAAGATGAAAGATGCGACCTCACAATAGAGGTGAGCTCGTGCCGGCCTCGTCCGATTTCCGAACTCACCGAAAGAAACAGGAAGGACGTGAACAACGATGGTGGCAGACAACAACCGTGTCAAGGAGAGAATGAGCAAAGCCGAGGCCATGGACATGTGTACCTCTGGCAAGGTCGGAATGGTGGACTTCAAGTTCACCGATGTGCCTGGTACGCTGCAGCACATCACCTATCCCGCGGGAAGGATGTCCGAGGACCTGCTCCAGGACGGTGTGGGTTTCGATGCTTCCTCCATCCGGGGGTTCGCCCACATAGATGAGAGCGACATGCTCCTTGTCCCTGATATGAACACCGCTTTCCTGGACCCCGCATGCAGGATACCGACGCTCTCGGTCTTCTGCAACGTTCGTGAGCCCATCAACGGGAACAGGTATGGGAAGGATCCTCGGTACATAGCCCAGAAGGCCGAGGAGTACCTAAGTGACAGTGGGATCGCCGACACCGCGTATTTCGGCCCGGAGCTGGAGTTCTTCGTCTTCGACTCCATCCGCTTCGAACAGAACCAGCACTGCGGTTTCTACTACATAGATTCGAACGAGGGTATATGGAACTCTGGCAACAACGTCAACGGGATCAACCTCGGCCATCGCCCCAAGAACAAGGAGGGTTACTTCCCCGTCCCGCCCACCGACTCGCTGCAGGACTTCCGGTCCCAGGCTGTCATGAACCTCATGGACGTGGGGATCGAGTGCGAGCTACATCACCACGAGGTCGCCACCGCTGGCCAGGGCGAGATCGGCATGCGGTTCCAGACCCTGACGAAGATGGCCGACCAGGTCATGCTCTACAAGTATGTCCTGAAGAACACCGCGGCCCAGCTCGGCAAGACCGTCACCTTCATGCCCAAACCCCTGTTCGGTGACAATGGTACCGGCATGCACACCCACCAGAGCCTGTCAAAGGGTGGTAATAACGTGTTCTTCGATGAGAAGGGCTACGCCCTCCTGTCCCAGGAGGCCCTCTACTACATCGGGGGCATACTCGAGCACTCCCCCTCGCTGCTGGCCCTGACCAACCCCTCCACCAACTCATATCGCCGGCTGGTCCCTGGGTACGAAGCGCCCGTCAACCTCGTGTACTCGCAGAGGAACCGGTCCGCAGCGGTCAGGATACCCATGTACTCCAAGAGCCCCAAGTCCAAGAGGATCGAGTACAGGCCCCCAGACTGCACGTCCAACCCCTACCTGGCCTTCTCCGCAATGCTCATGGCAGGTCTTGACGGCATAAAGAACAAGATAGATCCCGGTTCCCCCCACGACACGGACATGTTCGAGCTGCCCAAGGAGGAGCAGGCCCTCATTAAGCAGGTCCCTGGCTCCCTGGAGAAGTCCCTGGATAACCTGGAATCGGACCATGATTTCCTGCTGCGGGGTAACGTCTTCACCAAGGATTTCGTGGAGGAGTGGATCGCTTACAAGCGCCTCAAGGAGAACGACTACATACGGCTACGCCCGCACCCCTCGGAGTTCTATCTGTACTTCGACACCTAAACCTTCCTTTCTCCTTTTTCCCCTTTTTTATCCCATATATCCTACAAGGTCCTCCTCCTCGTAGTGGATCGTGATGAACTCTCTCCCTCTGGTCACGACAGCCTCGAAGCGACCGGGATAGTGCTTGTTGAGCATCTTGCGCACCGCCCGGCAGGGGTTGAGAACCTTCGCCTGCTTGTCCCGCGGGGGGATCCGCAGGAAGTCGTCCACAATATCCAGTGCAATGTGATGTCCTCTCATCTTGGGCACGACATAGAGGACGTCCAACCTTCGATCGTCGGAGTCGTAGGAGTAAAAGCCCACTATCCTCGGTACCTTATCCTTGGTAATGATCAGCTTGGCCTGTGTCCCCGGCTCGATATATGGCAGGTTGACGTGCTCCCGGGGAGCGTAGCACCAGCGGAACCTGCCGTCCTTGCCCTCTTCGTTGCACTGCTCGACAAGCTCGTTAATGATCCAATAATCCTTGTAGTTCCTAGCCTTGAAAAATTTGAACCTTCCCATCCCATCACCACCTAGCAAAGCTATGCGGCCCGTTCAAATTCACTTGACCAAGAAATAGTAACGATGTAGGCGGATATAGAGGTTATATCACACTTATTATAAATCGAGAATTGATTATTAAATTAATAATCTGGCTATGACTAAATAGATCCTATTATGGGGCCCACTGGACATGTTTCAAGCATGTTCAGGGACCCTGCGGGTTCCACTGACGGCCATGCCGCTGGAGAAGGTAGGCTCCGAATCCTTATGCGAAGGCCTGGGCTCTATATCGTCCAGGTACCCACTGAGCAGGCGAGCGGCCGTTTTGGCCTGAGCTATCTCGGTATCTCTCATGTCAACTCCCCCCATCCCAGTTGACAGAACTCGTGCATATTATTATTGGAGAGACTACTATTTGAATGATATTATATTATTATCATTCATGGTAGTATATTATTGTCATGCTGGGTAGCTGCCACGGAACTTAACCCCCGGCCGTCATCGGGAGCACGGCGACCACATCGCCGTCCTGGAGCCTGGAGGACAGGCCATCGAGATAGGTCATGTTCTTTCCATTGATCAGGACATAGAGCATGTCCGAAAACTTGTCATCCTTGGGGTAGAGGATGTTTCTCATGGGATCGCCAAAGGTCCTCACCAACTGATCGAGGAGGTCCTTCACGGTGACTCCCGGGAACTCGATGTCCGTCTGTCCTCCGCCCACGATGTGCGTTGGATGACCGTAGGTGCGGAAGAGGACCTTGGTCATCTCAAAGCCTCTCAAGGAGCCTCTCTGCCGCGACATTGACCACATCCTTGACCATGGACGTCGGCGGACAGTAGGCGTTCTCGAAAGAGGTGACGAACTCCTCCACAGTGGTCCCCTTGAAGATGGCCGCGGTCAGCCAGTTCACTCGTCCGGTGACCTCCTCCCCCGCAACTATCTGCCCTCCTACGATGCGATGGCTCTCGCGCTCCGCGATGAGCTTAACAGTGAGAGGCATTCCTCCGGGGTAGTAACGGGCACGCGTGAGACCCTCCGCCTTGGCCTCCACCACGTCCAGGCCGTAGTAGTCGGCCAATCCCCGCGACAGGCCTGTGCCGCCCACCTGAAGGTCGCCAATCTGAGAGATCCAGGCGCTCAAGACCTCAGGGAACAGGGCGCGACCACCGGCGGCATTCATCCCCGCGACCCGCCCCTGCCTCACTGCCGTGGCCCCCAACTGGCTCATGGTTGGTCCAGGAACGGCCGCACTTTGGCACATGACGACGTCGCCCGCGAGATAGATGTCCTTTACTAATCTGCCCTTCTTGTACGGCTGAAGGGTGGGAGAGGTCCTGACGGCACCCAAAGCCCCGATCTCCAGGCCTAGGAGGTTCGGGAGCTCGAGGTTGGCCCTCACGCCTGTGGCCATGATGACCATGTCACAGAATATCTCCTCCTTCCCCACGACCACCTTCTCCACCTTGTTCTCACCACATACGGAGCCCAGGGGCGTGCCCATGCGGAACTTTATGCCCAGGCCCTCACAGTATGACTGGACCTCCTTGGCCACATCCTGATCGCAGATACGGGGGATGATCTGCGGGAACATCTCCACCACCGTGACCTCCTTGCCCGCGTGCCGCAGTGCCACTGCGACCTCCAGGCCGATGACCCCCGCCCCCGCGACCACGACCGAACGCACCGAGGGCAGCGCGGCCTGTATGTCCATCCCATCCTTGATGAAGCGCACCCGGAAAACTCCTGGGAGGTCGATGCCCGCTATGGGCGGAACGAACACCGTGCCCCCTGTCGCCAGAACCAGGGAGTCGTAGGGCAGGGTCTCTCCATCGGCCAGAGTGACCGTATGCTTGTCCGCATCGGCGGCCACGACCTTAGTACGCGTTCGAACACTGATGTTCCTATCCCGGCGGTAGAACTCGGGATCGTGCATGATGATCGATGAGAAGTCCTTGATCCGCCCCTCCAGGACGAAGGGGATCGCGCAGGGCGAGTACGAGATGTGCTCCTCCTCGGTGAACACTGTTATCTCCGCCTCGCTGTCCGTCTCCCTCGCTGCGGACGCCGCGGTCATTCCTGCTGCACCTGAACCAATGACTATTATTTTCTTGGCCATGCCCAATCCTTCGCGTCACGGATTAATCCCTCCATATTAAAGGATTAGGAGACGGCACTCGGTCGAAGGTCCCAAGGGTGGCATGTTCATTACCCGCGGCCGCACTGGCCGGGCGCTAGACAATTGTTACATAGTGTTCTGATGAAACGATAGATGGTGATTCTGACGAGCGCTGAGGGGAACTTGCGATTGATGAAGACCTTGGATGATGCTTGGAACGCCGGTCCCTATAGCCCCCGGTGGGAGACCTTCAGGAAGAGGCATAAGGAGGACGTCAAGGTCTACTGGCCTAATCAACCTGAACCGACGAAGGGACGCTATGATCACTATCTCCAGGCGGTGGAGTTCTTCAAGAACTTCAACACAGTCTTCTTAACGACCCCCTACAAGATCGCTTTCGGTTACGGGGACCACGCGTGCACCGTGGCCGATTGGATGGCCTCATTGAAGAGGCCGATGAAGGGTGTTGATGGAAATGTGGTCCAGCCCGGGAAGACCGCGCACCTCGAGTTCGCACGGTCGCCACATGGCGGGACGGCGAGATCGTTTAGGAGCGTCTGTTCTACAACGTCAAAGGTATGGTGAGACGGCTCGGCCTGATGTGAGGGTATGTAGGCGGCGTATCCTTTCCGCATCCAGAGAAGGGGCGATGTGGTGTCGGCATGTAACTCAGCATCCAGCCTTATGCTTCACCGATGCACCGTTCACCATGGCTGGATCCCTCAGTTCCTTTCCAAGATGGGACCTCAGGCAAAGGTAATTATCAAGGAGGCGATGTCCATCAAGGACGTTGTGAGATGGCACGTTTGAGCTTGGAAGACCTGCAAAGTCCGGTGAGCATCTGGAAGGAACAGGATGTCATCGATGGTGAAAGAGTGGACGCCTTCGTGGCGATCTTGAGAACGACAGGTTGCTGGTGGTCGTGGCAGAAGGGTTGCCTGATGTGCGGGTACAACTCCGCCAGCTCCCGGCAGGTCACATCCCAGCATCTCCGCTCACAACTGGCCCAGGCCTCACAACGGTACAAGGGAGAGAAGATGGTGAAGATCTACACATCTGGGTCGTTCCTTGATCCTCGGGAGGTGCCCTTGGACATAAGGGGTGAGATCTTCTCCACCTTTCAGGGCGCGGATAGGGTGCTGGTAGAGAGCCGTCCAGAGTTCATCACGGAGGAGAACTTGCAGGGCGTGGACCCCCGGGCGGCCGTGGCCATTGGGCTGGAGTCAGCGAACGAGGAGGTCCTTAGGAAGTGCGTCCGCAAGGGCTTCACGGTGAAGGATTACACCGCCGCCGCCAACGTCCTCCGTGAGGCAAGGCTTCCCCTGAGGACCTACCTGCTGCTGAAACCTCCGTACCTCACCGAAAGGGCGGCAGTGGAGGACACCATCGCCTCGATCGCCTACGCTGCCCCGCTGTCGGAGAGCGTGAGCATCAACCCGGTCAATGTTCAGAGGGACACGGTGGTGGACGCCCTATGGAGGAAAGGCAGTTACCGTCCCCCATGGGCGTGGTCCCTCGTAGAGGTACTGAGGATGGGTCGTAGGATGACCGATACCCGCCTCATTTCCTCCCCGTCCGGGGGAGGGACCGTCAGGGGTGTTCACAATTGCGACCGTTGTGACAGAAAGATACTTGATGCGGTCCAACACTTTTCCTTCAGCCAGGACCTAGACCACCTTGAAGTGCCGGAATGCGGTTGCCGCCAGCACTGGTTGGCGCTGATGGACCTTCAGGATGCGTTGGGCACGAGCGTGGACGTTGACAGATACCTCAGCGATGAGCTGGAGTTCGATTAGGAGGATAATCACATGGAATTCGATATCAAGAAGGGCAAGGGTGCCGCATTGGAAGGGGACGGACTGAAGAACCTGATGAAGGATATCTTCGGCAAGGTCACCGAGGAGAACGGAGCCTATGTGACCTCCTTCGGTGCTACTAGCAGGTTCGAGGTCAAGCTCATCAGCAAGAGCATCCTATCGGTCGCCAGCACCTCGGACAAGGGAGCAAGCTTGGACGCCATGAAGCAGTCCAATCAGAAGTACAACGAATTCATGGAGAGGGCAACGGGTTTCACCACCAAAGAACGTTCCAAGCGCCTGCAGAAGAAGGCCAAGGAAGGCAAGCTCTGACGCCAGAGGCCGGCCTCAGCCTTTCTTGAGGGATCCTTGGCGTCGGACCAGTTCTTGGGGGTGCTGGCGATAATAGGAGCTGAGGTCCACCGCTGAAGGGTTGTGACCATGAAGCCGCCGGTACTGGTCCTTGAAGGCCTCGATGGTGGGAGCCTCGAAAGGATCGGTCACATCAAAGTTCAACAGGGTCCTCTGTGTTCGTTCCTTTCCCTTCACCTTATCCATGACCATCTCACCGTTATTGATGATGAGAACATATAACATCATATAATTTGCCTGTTGATTAGCACTCGGCGAGGCTGTGCAAGTATTCTGGGAACGCATTCTATGAGGAGGGAATATGGGGCATCCAGATGGGTGATTTCCCCTCACGGTAAGTTTAAATACAACAACTATAATGCCACCCGTACGCTATAAGCGCTGAGGACGTTCGACCAGACGCCATGGGCAATGCTTTGACATCCCAACTTCCCCTCTAACTCCATTCTCGGAGGGTGGATAACGCGTCACGGTCGAAGGTGCTGACCTCGAGCGATCGAGTCTGAAGAGGCGCAAGCACAGAGAGTGGATTCTCTCAGGAGAAGAGAGGGAGAATCATGCCAAACAAGAGACGTCCAAGACAGGGTTCAAAAGCATATTCGCCTAGGAAGCGAGCAGTCAGCCAAACGCCCAGGTTGGATTCCTGGCCCGAGATCAGTGAAGGCCCTAAGCTACAAGGCTTCGCAGGATACAAGGCCGGGATGACCCACGCGTTCATCGTGGACTACCGAAAGACCAGCCTGACCACGGGGCAGGAAGTGCAGGTGCCCGTTACCGTTCTCGAGGTCCCCCCCATGAAGGTAGCGGCCGTGAGGTTCTACGAGAGCTCCCGATATGGCCTGCGGACCGTTGGTGAGATCTGGGCCAGCGGTGTCGACAACGCCCTCGCTCGTAAGCTACCGATCCCCAAGAACCAGGATGCTGAGAAGGCCTGGGGCCAGCTGAACAAGAATGACATCGAGGATGTCCGGGTTCTTACCTACACCCAGCCCAAGTTCATAACCGGAGTGCCCAAGAAGGTCCCCGACCTGATGGAGACCCGCGTCGGCGGTGGCTCCATGGAGCAGCGCCTGGAATATGCGAAGGGATTGTTGGGAAAGGAGATCACTATCACCGAGTTCGCCAAGGACGGGGCCATCATCGATGTGTCCGCGGTCACCAAGGGCAAGGGGTTCCAGGGAGCCGTCAAGAGATGGGGTGTCAAGCTGCTCTCCCACAAGAACTCCAAGCACCGCAGGATGATCGGGACCCTAGGGCCCAAGAGGCCCGGGTTCGTCAGACCCCAGGTCCCCCAGGCCGGTCAGATGGGCTACCATCAGAGGACCGAGTTCAACAAGCGGATCATCAAGATCGGCGAGAAGGGGGAAGAGGTCAACCCCAAGGGCGGGTTCGTCCACTATGGGAATGTAAGAAATAACTACGTGCTCATCCACGGCTCCGTACCGGGCCCTACCAAGAGGCTGATCCGCCTGAGGGACCCAGTAAGACCGGCTGGCACTATGCTCAAGGAGGCGCCTAACATGGTGTATGTCTCCACAGAGTCCAAGCAGGGGGCCTGAAGAAAATGGCCAAGAACAGCGTTAACATCTATTCTGTAAAAGGCGACATAGTGAAGAGCGTGGAGCTCCCGAGCGCCTTCTCCGCTGATTACCGCCCTGACATCATCCACAGGGCCGCGATCGCGGAACAGGCGAACAGACGTCAGCCCTACGGGCCTTCCCCCAAGGCAGGCATGAGGCATGCAGTGTCCCAGTGGGGCAAAGGCCGAGGAACATCGCGTGTCCAGAGGCTCACCCAGGGCAACAAGGCTGCGGAATCGCCCAACAACGTCGGCGGACGCAGGGCCTTCCCGCCCAAGCCAGAGAAGGACTACTCCAAGAAGATCAACAGAAAGGAGAAGAACAAGGCCAAGCTGTCCGCTCTGGCCGCCCTCGCTGACCCGGAGATGGTAAAGCTTCGGGGCCATCAGTTCGAGGAAGGTATCACCATGCCGGTGATCGTGGAGGACGACTTCGAGAAGCTCTCCACCACCAGCGATGTCGTGTCCGCCCTGGAGAAACTGGGCGTTTCCCCTGACCTCGATCGAGCAAAGGACGGGAAGAAGATACGGGCCGGCCGGGGCAAGATGAGGAGCAGGAAGTACAAGACCCCCAGGAGCGTCCTGCTGGTCGTTTCTGCACAGGAAGCACCGGTCTTCATGGGCGCCAACAACCTGCCCGGAGTAGAGATCGTAGCGACCGAGGGGCTGAACGCAGGAGTGCTGGCCCCAGGCGGAGTAGCTGGAAGGCTTGCGGTCTTCTCTGAGTCCGCCCTCAAGAAGGTAGGAGAGTGGTAGGCATGGTCAACACGGACATACTGCTGCACCCCTATGTAACTGAAAAAACTATGAATCACATGTCGGGAACTCCCACCCAGGATTACAAGGACGGCAACCGGATCGAGTTCGTGGTCCTCAAGGAAGCGACCAAGAAGGAGATCAAGGAGGCCTTCGAGGAGTACTTCCAGGTGAAGGTCGTAAAGGTATGGACCAAGAGAACCAAGGAGGGAAAGCGAGCGACCATCCAGCTCGCCGAGGGATACTCGGCTGAGGACATCGGGATGAGAATAGGAGTGTTCTGAGGCGATAATATGGGAAAACAGCTCAGACAGCAGAGACGTGGAAAGGGCGGCGCGGTCTACCGCAACCCTGGCCACAGGCAGATCGGTAACATTCGGTATCCCAATGTCGATGCCGGCACTGGCAAGATAGTCGATCTCATACACGCCCCCGGTCGCAGCGGACCTTTGGCCAAGATCGATTTCTCCGGTGAGAACGTATTGATGATCGCCGCAGAGGGCATGGTGGTGGGCAAGAACGTCACCTACGACATGTCCGCCGCGGACCTCAGCCCCGGGAACGTGGTCCCTCTCAGTTCCGTTCCTGAGGGAAGCTATGTTTACAATGTAGAGGGACAACCCGGCGACGGCGGTAAGTTCGTCCGCACTGCCGGCACGTCCGCGACCGTGGTCAGCAGAGGAGACAAGGTAGTGCTCCTCATGCCCTCTGGTTCGTTCAAGACCTTCAACCCCCGCTGCCGCGCCTCCTTGGGCGTGGTCGCTGGCGGAGGTCAGAGAGAGAAGCCGTTCGGTAAGTCGGGCAATAAGTTCCACGCTTACCGCAGCAAGAGCAAGGCCTACCTGAAGGTGAAGGGAGTGGCCATGAACCCGGTCAACCACCCTCACGGTGGCGGTGGCCACCCCCATGTGGGTAAGCCCAGCACTGTAGGAAGGAACGCGCCGCCTGGAAGAAAGGTCGGTCGCCTATCCCCCAAGCGGAGGAAGTGATCTAGATGGCAAAGGAGAAGATTGGCGGCCAGAAAGCCGCGCGCAGGAAGCAGCGCAAGAAGAAGGGCGGCATCACCGCCCGGCGCAAGAAGGAGTTCACCTACCGTGGCTTCACGATGGAGGAGCTGCTGGAGATGCCCTTTGACGAGATGGTCACTTTGCTCCCGTCCCGTGCCCGGAGGACCCTGGCCCGGGGAATGAATGATGAGCAGAGGACCGCCTTCGAGGTTCTCAAGTCCGGTAACCGCGAGATCACCAGGACCCACCGCCGTGACGTCCCCATCATCCCCCAGTTCGTAGGGAAGAGGGTGGCCGTTCACAACGGCAAGGAGTTCTTTGAGTTCGAGATCAAGCCGGAGATGATAGGACATTTCACTGGCGAGTTCGCCATGACCAGGCATGAAGTGAAGCACTCTGGACCAGGCGTCGGTGCCACCAGGGGTTCCAAGTTCCTGCCGCTTAAGTAAGGTGGTTACATGGCTGGATACACTCAATACACCGATCCGGACAAGACCGCGAAGGCCATTGGCAAGGAGAAACCTGTCTCCCCCAAGGACTCACGCGAGATCTGCCGCATGGTCAGAGGCAAGAGCGTCACCGTGGCTATCAGGATGCTAGAGGAGGTCATCGACCTCAAGAGGCCGGTACCTTTCGGACGTTACAACACCGGGGTCGCCCACAAGATTGGCGTGGGCCCCGGAAGGTTCCCCAAGAAGTCCGCCGAGGCTATCCTGGAGGTCATCCAGAGCGCTAAGCACAATGCAGAGTACAAGGGCCTTGACTCTGAGAACATGAAGGTCAAGGTCATCACCGCGAACCTCGGACGGACCATTCCGGGACACATGCCCCGTGCCTATGGCAGGAGCACGCCCTGGAACCAGCAGACCGTCAACATCGAGGTCATCCTGGAGGAGGCACAGTAAATATGGCAAACGAAAGGAAGTTCATAGCCGAGAACGTCCGCAGGGTCCTCCTCAAGGAATACTTGATGAAGGAGGTCACCAGGGCAGGGTTCGGCGGGCTAGACGTGCAGAGGACCCCCATGGGGACAAGGGTTACGCTCATCACCGAGCGCCCCGGGATCGTGATCGGTCGCCGCGGTGCGGCCATCAAGAACCTCACCCGAGCGATCGAGGAGGACTTCAAGTTCGACAACCCTCAGGTGGAGGTCCAGGAGGTAGCTAATCCCAACCTCAACGCCCAGATCATGGCCGAGAAGCTGGCCTTTGCCCTGGAGAGGGGGTGGCACTTCCGCCGCGCGGGTCACAGCACCATCCGCAGGGTCATGGAGTCCGGCGCCCGGGGCTGCCACATCGTCATCGCAGGCAAGCTCACTGGGCAGAGGCACAGGACCGAGAAGTTCAAGGATGGCTACATCAAGTTCTGCGGCGAGACCAAGCTGAAGAACGTGGACAAGGGCTACGCGGTCGCGAAGCTCAAGCCCGGCGTCATCGGCGTCACAGTGGAGATCATGCATCCGGATGCGAAGCTTCCGGACGAGATCGACATCACTGCCCCGGCGGAGGCAATGGAGAAGTTCCCCGAGATCGCACCGTTGATGGTGAAGAAGGAGGAGCCTTCCCCTATTGTCCCCTTGGAGGACAGCAGCACAGCTGAGGAACCCGCCCCTATCGATGAGGGCGAAGGCGTGAAGGAGGGAGAGCAGTAATGGCCCTTCTACGCACGTCAGAGATCAAGACCATGAGCGGCGAGGAGCGCGTCAAGAAACTACGCGAGCTCCGCGACGATCTCATGCATGAGAGAGGCACCGCCGCAATGGGCGGAGCGCCCGCCAACCCCGGCAAGATACGGGCCCTCAGGACCAACATAGCTAGGATCGAGACCATCCAGAAGGAGGAGGAGAAGCACTAATGGCTGAAATCTGCCCGGTATGTGGACTACCCAAGGAACTGTGCATGTGCGAGGAGATCGCACGTGAGCAGCAGACAGTTAGGATCAGCACCGACAGCAGGCGATACGGAAAGATCGTGACCGTGGTCGAAGGCATCGACGAGAACGACATAGACATGGACGATCTGGCAAAGAAATTGAAGAGCAAATGCGCCGCCGGCGGTACGGCCAAAGAGGGCCGCATTGAGCTGCAGGGTGACCACAAGAAGAAGGTCAAAGAGGTCCTCGAACAGATGGGCTTCAAGACGGATGTCAGATGAGCTTGAACAAGAGGGATTTCATGAGATCGGAACTGATAGGATTGGAGGTGGAGGTCTTGCCCAATGCGGGCTGCGGTAATATCAGCGGCACCATAGTGGACGAGACCAAGAACACCTTTGTTCTGCGCCGGACTGACCGCGAGGTCACCGTGCCCAAGGCCGCTCATGATTTCTTGTTCACATACCAGGGAGAAAAGGTCCTGATTCACGGTTCGGAGATCCAGCACCGACCTGAGGATCGTATCAAGAAGATTAGGTGATCCCAATGGCTAACGAAGTCAAGGATATTGGAATCGATGTTAAAGCGCCGGAGTCCGCCTGCACCGACAGGCATTGCCCCTTCCATGGGGAACTGTCGGTTAAGGGGATGACCATCGAAGGGGTTGTCATTTCCACGAAGATGGATAAGACCGCGGTGGTGGAGCGCAACTATCTGAAATACCAGGAGAAGTACGAACGTTATGAGAAGAGGACGAGCCACTACTCAGTGCACAACCCCCCCTGCTTGGGGATCAAGGCTGGCGACCAGGTCAAGATAATGGAGTGTCGCCCACTGAGCAAGACCGTCTCCTTCGTTATCGTTGAGAAGAGGTGACCACGATGAAGGGAATCGCTGGCAAGCAGTCACGCGGTGTCCAGACCGGCACCGTGCTCAACGTTATCGATAACACGGGAGCAAAGACGATATCCATCATCACCGTCCCCGGTTACCACGGGACCGCCCGCAGGTACCCCAAGGCCGGTGTCGGTGACATCGTCATCGCTTCAGTCAAGAAGGGTTCCCCCGAGATGAGGAGGCAGGTCGTCTACGCCGTCATAGTCCGGCAGCGCAGGCCTTTCCGCCGCGCTGACGGGGTCATGATCTCGTTCGAGGACAACGCCGCGGTCATTACCACAGAGGAGGGGGAGACCAAGGGAACGGACATCAAGGGACCCGTAGCGAGGGAAGCGGCGGAGAGGTGGCCCCGAATAGCGGCAACCGCCTCTACCATCATATGAAGGTGAGAAAATGGTACAGAGCAAGAAAGCAAGGAAGCAGAGGAAGGCCTTCTATAACGCTCCCTTACACATCCGGAGGAAGAACGTCTCCTCCCACCTAAGCAAGGAGCTCAGCAAGGAGTATGGGCTCCGCTCGCTCCAGGTACGGAAGGGAGACACTATCCGGATCATGCGGGGAGATGAGGACATCCTCGGCATGGAAGGCAGGGTTGCTGCCGTCTTCACCAGGACCGGTAGGGTATCCGTGGATGGGGTCACCATAGCCAAGGCCGACGGCACCCAGACCGCCCGACCCGTACATGCGTCCAAGGTAGAGATCATCAAGTTGGACCTCTCCGACCCTAAGAGGAAGGAGAAGCTCGCCAAGGCCAAGGAGGTTTCACAATGAGCAATGAGATCAAGAGGTTGACCGCACCCCGCAGCTGGCCCGTGAAGAGGAAGAGCAACGCCTGGATCACCAAGCCATCCCCCGGCGCTCACGCCCTGGAGGACAGCATTCCGGTGAACGTTGTTCTGCGTGACCTGCTAAAGGTCTGCAACACCGCCAGCGAGGTCAGGGCGGTTCTGTTCGAGAAGGGGCTCCTAGTGGACGGCAAAATAGTCACCAGCCTCAAGCAGGGCGTTGGCCTTATGGACATCGTCTCCCTGCCCAAGATGGGCGCGACCTACCGCATGGTGATAAACCGCCGCGGCAAGCTGGAGCTCGTCAGGATACCCGAGGCCAAGGCGGCCTGGAAGCTGTGCCGCATCGAGAACAAGACGACCGTTCCCGGTGGTAAGACCCAGCTCAACCTGCACGATGGGAGGAACATCCTCATCGACGGGGGAGAGTACAAGACCGGCGATGTTCTCAAGATCGAGGTCCCCAGCCAGAAGATACTGGAACACTACGACCTGAACAAGGGAAGCGTGGCCCTGATCACATCGGGTGCCCACGTAGGGGAGATCGCCATCGTGGAGGAGTACATGATCACAAGGCTCACCTCAGAGAACTTGGTGAAGTTCAAGAACGGCACCTCCACCGTCAAATCCAATGTCTTCGTGATCGGCGCCAAGGCGCCCGAGATAGAGCTGCCAGAGGAGGCCGCGATATGAGCGACATGAGGCAGCCGAGGATCGAGAAGGTCGTCGTCAACATCGGCGTTGGCGAGGCCGGGGAACGCCTGAACAAGGCCCTCAAGGTCCTGAACATGGTCACCAAGCAGAAGCCGGTGGTCACCACCGCCAAGGTCACCAACCGTGACCTGGGCGTCAGGCACGGCATGCCCATCGGATGCAAGGTCACCATGAGGGGAGCGAAGGCCCAGGAATTCCTGCAGAAGGCGCTGTCCATCCGCGATAACCGGGTGGCCAGCTATTCCTTTGACAAGGAGGGGAACCTCTCCTTCGGATTGCCCGACTACACCGACTTCGAGGGAATGAAATACGACCCAGAGATCGGGATTTTCGGTATGGATGTCAACGTGGTCTTCATGAGGCCAGGGTACCGGGTGGCCAAGCGGCGCATCATGTCCAGGAAGATACCCCATGAGCACCGCATGACCAGAGATGAGGCCATCAGCTTCATGAGGGAGCAATACAAAGTCGAGGTGGTCGAGTGAAGACTAAGAAAGAGTTTGGAAGGAAGAAGGGATGCCTGCGCTGCGGAAGAAAGCGTGGCATCGTGCGCCGGTACGGTATGCACGTCTGCCGGCAGTGCTTCCGCGAGATCGCCCCGGAGATCGGGTTCAAGAAGTATAGCTGAGGTGATGACATGCAGAGCGACCCACTTAACGACGCCATGTCGACCATAAAGAACGCGGCCTCAGTAGGTAAGAGCGAGTGCATGATACGCCCCTCCTCGAAGCTGATCGGAAGGGTTCTGAAGGTCATGCAGGAGCACGGCTACATCAACCAGTTCGAGTTCATCGAGGATGGCAAGGCTGGCGTGTTCAAGGTAATGATACAGGGCAAGATCAACAACTGCGGCGTGATCAAGCCGAGATACTCGGTGCAGAAGAACGACCTGGAAAGGTTTGAGGCCAGATACCTCCCCGCTCAGGACTTTGGGGTGCTCATCATGACGACCACCGCGGGCGTCGTGAGCCATACCCGGGCCAAGGAGCTAGGGGTAGGCGGAAAGCTTCTGGCCTATGTGTACTGAGGGACTGCGATGACACTAAGCGGACATCTAGAGGAAAGGGTGGCCATCCCCAAGGGGGTCACCGTAACCGTCAACGGAGCCATCGTGGAGATCAAGGGTCCCAAGGGCAAGCTCGCCCGGGACTTCAGCAACCCTAAGACCAAGGTCACAGTGGACGGAGACCACTTCGTCATCAGGTGCGAGCTACCACGCGTGAAGGACAAGGCCATGATAGGCACCTTTTCATCCCACCTGACAAACATGATAGAGGGTGTTACCGTGGGATTCGAGTACCATATGAAGATCGTGTACTCCCACTTCCCCATGAAGACGGCCGTCAAGGGCGACAAGTTCGTCATCGAGAACTTTCTCGGAGAGCGCTCTCCCCGTATGGCCAAGATCCTTGGTGACACCAAGATCGTGGTAAAGGGAAACGATGTTGTGCTCACAGGGATCAATGTCGAGGCGGTCGGTCAGACGGCAGCCAACATCGAATATGCCACCAAGATCTGGGGCTACGATCCCCGGGTGTTCCAGGATGGCATATACATCACTGAGAAGGCCAAGAAGGTGAGCTCATGAGCAAGGAGAAGAAGGTAGTGTTGAACGAGCTGGCGGACCTGCCTCACTACAAGGCGGAGTACACCGAGCAGCTCGAGGACATGGGCATCAAGACCCTTCCTGACCTGAAGAAGGCTCTCCAGAACAAGGAGACTTCAAAGAAGATCGTGGACGACCTCGTTGGGGTCGGTCCCAAGATCATGGCGAACTGGAAGGAACTTCTGGACGCAGTTCCCGATGTTGATGAGAAGGCCCTGGCACATGCTTCTGCGAAGAAGGTTACCAAGAAGGCCAAGGAGGACGTGGAGATAGTCGAGCAGGCCGAGACCCAGATCGTCGAAAAGGACGGTTACGTGGTCAAGAAGAAGCCGGAGCTCGATGAGGAGACCAAGAAGCTCCTGGCCCTCCGCTATGAGATGAGCCATGACCGTATCGCCTTCCTTCGGCAGGAGTGGTTCCGCTTCCCCCGACTCGGCGAGAAGTGGAGAAGGCCTCGGGGCATGCACAGCAAGATGCGCCGGCACATCCAGTATCGACCCAACGTGGTCAGCATCGGCTATCGCGGACCGGCCAAGGTCCGCTGTCTGCACCCCTCCGGATTCCAGGAGGTAATGGTGTGGAACCCCGACCAGCTCGACAAGGTGGACCCCAAGGTCCAGGCGGTAAGGGTCGGCGGCAGTGTGGGATTCAAGAAGCGTCAGGCCATCGAGAAGAAGGCCGATGAACTGGGCATTCGTGTCCTGAACAGGACGGGATGAAAATGGACCTTAAGAACCAAAGGCGCATGGCCGCAGAGATCCTGGATTGCGGGGAGAACCGTGTCTGGATCGATCCCAACAGGGCAGAGGACCTGTCCGACGCCATCACCAGGGCGGATATCCGCACGGCGATCGAGTCAGGCACTATCAAGGCCCTGCCCAAGGCAGGGATCTCCCAGGGCAGGACCAGGTACAACAAGGCCCAGCGCAAGAAGGGACGCCAACGCGGACCTGGCAGCAGGAAGGGCAGGGCAGGCGCCCGTAGCCCCACCAAGAGGGACTGGATACAGACCATCAGACCCTTGAGGGCTGAGCTGAGAGAGCTTAGGGACAGCGGCAAGATATCCAAGCATATCTACCGCGAGTTCTACATGAAGGCCAAGGGTGGCGTGTTCAAGAGCCGCGCGCACCTGCTGACCCACCTTAAGAGCGAGGGTCATCTGCAGGAGGCCAAGTAAATGGCAGACGGACCGAGATACAGAGTGCCCTTCCGCAGGCGCAGGGAGGGAAGGACAGATTACAGGCAGAGGCAGAGGCTTCTCAGGGGCCGTGTCCCCAGAGCAGTAGTACGCATCTCCCACAGGAACGCCAACGTCCAGTTCATCACCTACGACGAGGTCGGGGACAAGGTCCTGGCCACCGCCACCGCTAAGGAGCTGGTAAAGCTCGGGTGGACCGGTGCCACCGGAAACCTTCCCGCAGCCTACCTCACCGGCTACCTGGCCGGCAAGAGGGCTTCCCAGAACGGGGTCGAGAATGCGGTCCTGGACATAGGCCTGAAGGGACCGGCGAGAGGCTCAGCGGTCTTCGCCGCCCTGAAGGGCATGCTCGACGCGGGCATCAACATCCCCCATGGCGAGGAGGTTCTCCCCACCCAGGATAGGATCAACGGTGCCCACATCGATGAGAACTTGAGCAAGACTATAGAAGAGGTCAAGAGCCGGATGGAGGCGAACTGAGATGGCAGAATGGAATCCGAAGACAAAACTGGGCAAGATGGTCCTGAGCGGTGAGATCACCACCATGAGCCAGGCCCTGGCCACCAAGCTTCCGCTGAGGGAGCCGGAGATCGTCGACATCCTCCTGCCGGAACTTAAGGACGAGGTCATCGACCTCAACATGGTCCAGAGAATGACCGACTCCGGGCGTAGGGTCCGGTTCGCGGTCACCAGCTGCGTCGGCAACGGCGACGGCTTCGTCGGCCTGGGCCGTGCGAAGGGTAAGGAGGTCGGGCCTACCATCCGGAAGGCCATCGACAATGCCAAGCTCAACATGATAGAGATCAAGAGGGGCTGCGGGTCCTGGGAATGCGGCTGCGGAACGGCCCACTCCCTGCCTATGACCGTAACCGGAACCACCGGCTCGGTCGAGGTCACCTTGAAGCCGGCGCCTCGCGGTATCGGACTGGCCGTCGGTGACGTCGCCAAGAGCATCCTCGGCCTGGCCGGGGTAAAGGACTCCTGGGGCTTCGCCCGAGGGCACACCAAGACCACCGTCAACTATGCGCTGGCGACGTTCGATGCTCTGAAGAGGACCTCTGAGGTCAGAGTTACCGAGGAGCAGGAGAAGCGCCTCAAGATCATCAGCGGACCTACCCAGGTCCATGTGGCCGGTTCCCCCATCGAGGGGGACCCCGCCGCGCTCAAGGAAGCGTGATTGATATGGCATTCGCGGTAATCAGAGTACGCGGACACAGGAAGATAAACAAGGACATCGAGGACACGATGTGCATGCTCCGCCTCACCCGCGTCAACCACTGCGTCATCATCCCCGAGAACGATGCTATGAAGGGAATGCTGCAGAAGGCCAAGGACTTCATCACCTGGGGGGAGGTTTCCGAGGAAACCCTCGTCAAGATGATCAGGACCCGCGGCCGGCTCATGGGTGACAAGCCCATCGACGACGATTACATGGGAGCTAGCTCCCGTTTCGCCACGGTGGACGATTTCGCCAAGAGCGTGGTCAAGGACGAGACCAAGTACTCCGAGCTGAAGGACGTCAAGCCCCTGTTCAGGCTGCATCCTCCCGCCAAGGGATACGAGGCTGTGAAGAAGGACCTCAAGACCCATGGGTCCCTGGGGTATAGGGGCGATAAGATCAACGCCCTAATCGAGAGAATGCTGTGAGGTGTAAAAATGCCAAGCAGAACTAACAAGTTCAGAGGGAGCAGGACCCATGGGCGTGGGAAGAAGAGCGGCAGAGGAGCGGGCAAGATCGGAGGTCACGGGAACGCCGGCCTACACAAACACAAGACAATATCCGTGCTCAAATACGACCCGCTGCACTTCGGCCGCCACGGCTTCAAGCGCCCGCAGAAGGTCGTTTCCGCCAAGATCACCCTCAACGTCGGTGACCTTGAGGAGCGTCTCGAAGAGCTCCTGAAACAGGGCTTCGCTGTGAACCAGGACGGTAAAGTAAAAATCAACCTTGCCAATATGGGCGTGGACAAGCTCCTGGGATTCGGGAAGGTCTCAAACTCGTTCGAAGTAGTGGTTGCCGAGTCCTCGGCCCGAGCGAAGGAAAAGCTCGAGGCTGCTGGGGGCTCGGTAGCCCAACCGTAGTCGTGGTTCGCTACGAGTGATAAATATGGCCGACGAGCATAGCACAAGTAGACTGTACAAGTTGAAACCGCTGACGGACAGGCTCCCAGCAGTGAAGCGTCCGGAAGGGCACGTGCACTTCCGGACCAAGCTCCTGTGGGTCATCCTGATGTTGGTCTTCTACTTCGTCATGACCAATGTATACCTGTATGGGCTGGATCAAGAGAACGTCATAGATCTGTTCGGCCCTTACAGGGCGATCCTCGCGGGGGCCCAAGGCTCCCTGATGCACCTGGGCATTGGTCCGATAGTCACCGCCTCGATCATAATGCAGTTGTTCGTCGGCGCCAAGATCATCAAGCTGGACCTCACCAATGATGAGGACAAGGCGGTATACCAGGGAACCCAGAAGTTCCTGGTCATCGTGATGATCCTGGTCGAGTCGATCCCCCAGGTTTTCGGATACCTGGTACCCTCGGACGCCCTAGTGACCGGCCTGGACAGTGTCATGGGCGCTACCGGAGCCTTCAGCGGCGAGAACATCGCCCGTTCGATAATCATCATACAGCTGTTCTTAGGCTCGTACCTAGTGTTCCTGATGGACGAGGTCGTCTCCAAATGGGGCATAGGGAGCGGCATTTCGCTGTTCATAGCAGCTGGCGTAGCGCAAGCCATATTCACAGGAACAGTGAACTGGAACCCCGTAGATGGTAGCCTTCCGGTGAGCACCAGCAATCCGCCGGCAGGAACCATTCCAAGGACCATATTCTACCTATTGAACGTGCCATCGAGCACGATGGCGTCAGGTGGCTATGAATCCTTATTGCTGCAGCCACCCAATCCCATTATAGCGCTGGTGGGAACGATCATCATCTTCCTGTTCGTGGCGTACGTTGAGTCATCGAGGATCGAGCTCCCCCTGGCCCACGGTACTGCACGTGGTGCGAGAGGACGATACCCCATCAAGCTGCTGTATGCCTCTAACATCCCGGTCATCCTGATGGCGGCGGTCCTGGCCAACATCAGCATGTTCGCACTCCTTTTCTATACCAATCCCACGTTGCAGCAAGTGCCGATACTGGGCCACAACCCCTGGCTGGGATATTTCACGGCAGAGTCCGGTTCGTCCCCCGCAGGAGGTTTGGCGTGGTATCTGTCCACACCGAACGGTCTCGCCGGTTGGCTGTTGCCAATGCTGAACCCGGAACAATACTCTGATATGGTATTCGGCCACAGCTCACTGCAGATCCTGATCAGGGTGTTGGCCTATACAGGAGTGATGATCGGTGGCTCGATCATGTTCGCAAAGTTCTGGATCATGACCACCAACATGGGACCGGAGGCGGTGGCTCGGCAGATAGAGAACTCCGGCCTGCAGATACCCGGTTTCAGGCGTGATCCCCGTGTCCTCAAGAGAGTATTGGAACGATACATTCCAGTGGTCACGGTCATCTCCGGTGCGCTGGTGGGTGGACTGGCAGCGGGAGCCGATCTCATAGGTACGGTGGGTAACGCCTCCGGTACCGGTGTGCTCCTAGCAGTAGGTATCCTTATACAGTTCTATGAGGCATTAGGCAGAGAGCAGATGATGGAAATGCACCCCATGCTAAGAGGGTTCTTCGGAGGTGAGTGATAAATGGACGCTAACGTACCCAGTGCCAGGCCCGCGCCTGACCCTAAGAAGCAGATAAGCACGTTCATCACCATGTTCACCTTCGTGCTCGCAATGTTCATCCTTTTCGACCAGGACCTTCGTCACTGGTTGGGAACGATGGTCGGATACGCGTTCGAGCCTACAGTGGGCTTAGGTAACAGCATGCCAGTGGTGACCCTGTTCCTGACGGGCATCCTCATGACCGCCGCCACCATACTGGTCCGGCACTTCTTCACCGACTATGTTGGACAGGCAGAGAGCCAGAAGATCGTGAACGCCTTCAACAAGGAGCTGCAGAAGGCAAGGCTGGAGAACAACAAGTACAAGATCAAGAAGCTCACCGAAGAGCAGCCCAAGATCATGAAGAAGTCGATGGACATGTCCACCACCCAAATGAAGCTCATGCCCCTGACCATGCTCGTGGTCATCCCCATATTCGCATGGCTTTCAGTATGGATGGCTGGGCTGGGACCGGCTGCTGTGGTCAACGTCCCCTGGGCATCGAACGTGGACCTCAACGCCCTCAACGTGTTCCCCAACTGGGTGCTTCTGTACTCGCTGATCTCCATCCCCTTCGGCCAGATACTGGGCCGGGCCCTCAGGTACGTCCAGTTCCGTAAGCGGCTGAGGACCATCGAGGCTCCAGCCGTATGAGGATCACTATCAGCGGGCCCCCAGGTTCGGGGAAGACGACGGTCTGCAAGCTAGTGGCGGAGAGGCTTGACCTGGAGGTCATAATCTCCGGGAACATCTTCCGCCAAATGGCAAGGGAATCGCGCATGTCCCTGGCCGACTTCGGCCGCATGTGCGAGACCGACCCCGAGGCCGATCGGATGCTCGATGACCGCATGGTGCAGATCGCCCGCTGCCAGGACGATATCATTCTAGAGGGGCGCCTCACCGCCTACATGCTCACCCGCAACGACATCTCCGCATTCCGGGTGTACATGGATGCCGACCTTGACGTTCGCTCCGCAAGGGTCGCGGAGCGGGAGGGGGGAACGGTGGAGCAGAGAAGGGAGGAGATCATGCAGCGGGAGGAGTGCGAGGTCAGGCGATACCTCAAATACTATGACATCGACATCCGTGACCGCAGCATATACGACCTTATCGTCGACACCACCTTCTTGACACCGAGCGAGGTGGCGGACAGGATATGCGAAGCGGCGGTTGAGCAATATGGCTAATATGTTGGTCCGTGACAAGAGCCCCTTGAGCGTTGGTGCGGGGAAGAGACCTCAGGACCGCACCGTGGAGGAGCTGCTGGAGGCAGGGGTTATCAACATGGACAAGCCCATGGGCCCGACCTCGCACCAGGCCACGGCGTGGGTTCGGGAGATCCTGCAGACTGAGAAGATCGGTCACGGCGGAACCCTCGACCCCAAGGTCTCTGGCGTTCTCCCCATAGCCACCGGCCGAGCCGTAAGGGCATTGAACCTGGTGCTGCGTTCCGACAAGGAGTACGTCTGCCTCATGCGCCTCCACCGCGACCGCAAGGAGGAGGACGTACGCCGGATTATAGGAACGTTCATAGGCCGCATCTATCAGACTCCGCCTGTGCGCTCTGCGGTGAAGCGGCAGATGCGTATCCGGACCGTTCACCGTTTGGACATTTTAGAGATAAAGGGACGGGACGTGCTGTTCCGCGTGGAGTGCGATGCCGGAACCTACATCCGCACGCTATGCGTGGATATAGGGGACGCCTTGGGCGTGGGCGCCAGTATGGAAGACCTGCGCCGGGTGCGCTCCGGAAACATGAGCGAGGACCGCTCGGTCACGCTCCAGGACATAAAGGACGCCTACGTGGATTGGAAGGCCGGGGATGAGAAATGGCTGCGTTCCATGCTAATGCCCTTCGAGGTGCTGTTCGATCCCCTGCCCCGGGTGATCGTAAAGGACAGTGCCGTGGACGCCATCTGCCACGGGGCCGACCTAGCCGTGGTTGGTGTGGCCCAGGTCGACGAGACGGTCGTGAAGGAGACGATGGTGGCGTTCTTCACGCTCAAGGGCGAGGTCGTGGCCGTGGGGACTGCCAAGATGACGGCCGAGGAGATGGTAAAGGCCAAGGAAGGGATCGGCTGCACCACCGACCGCGTGTACATGCCCTCAGGCACGTATCCCAAGATGTGGTAGTCCGCCCATTATGGAAGACCCGCGTTTTCCGATGGAGCAGCTCAACTCCTGCCAGATGTTTTGTTAGGCACGATGGACGTGTTATGGACAAAGCTCATCCACTCCTGGGCCATATAGGTCGACCGGTCCCGATCGATTGAAGACATGGCTTTGAACAAGGACGCTGTAAGAAGAACTCTTAGATACCGATGGGCGGTGTTCGGAATACTGGCCTTCGCGTACTTCTTCGTTTACTTCCATCGGGTGTCCCCCGCCGTGGTCTCAAACTTTTTGCAGATCAGCTTGGGTGTGGGAGCGGCCTCGATCGCCGTGCTCAGCTCCATATACTTCTACGCTTACACTGTGATGCAGCTACCCTCAGGACTGCTGGCTGACAAATGGGGACCTCGCAGGACCGTCAGCGCGTTCACGCTTTTGGCGGCGACCGGGGCGTTTCTCACCGGTGTGGCCACCAACTTTGAGCTGGTCATGCTGGGCCGGCTGTTAATCGGGATAGGGGTGGCGGCAGTGTACATCCCCATAATGAAGATACTGGCCACCTGGTACCGTAAGAACGAGTTCGCCTCTCTCTCCGGCATCCTCCTGGCCGTGGGCAATCTGGGCGGTCTGAGCGCGGCGGGACCATTGGTGCTGATGTCCGAGGCCTTCGGATGGCAGCAGGTGTTCATAATACTGGGAATCATTACAACGATCATAGCGGCAGCAGCCTGGATCATCACCAGGGACCGTCCTTCTGAACTGAGTCTTCCTACCATACAGGAGATCGAGGACGAGGAAAGTGGCCGTATGGATTCGAACCCCTCGACCTCAGAGACTTTATCCATGAAGCAGGCGCTGAGGATGACCTTCGGCTCCGGGAGAAGGTTCTGGCCTTTGGCCATCTGGTTCTTCTTCACCTACGGGAGCATGATGGTGTATCAGGGTCTGTGGGCAGGACCGTTCTTCAAAGACGTCATGGGCTGGGACAATGCTACCATCGGTACGGTCCTTACGTTCATCGGGATTGGGATGATCGTAAGCTGCCCCATATCTGGCTATATCTCGGACAAGATCCTTCGGTCACGGAGGAAGGTCCTGATCATCGGCGCAGTGACCTATACCATCGTCTGGGCTGCCATATGGCTCATGGCGGGGCACACCGACAGTGTCGAGGCGTATATGGTCGTCAACTTCTTGTTCGGCTTCTTTGGAGGATTCTTCATTGTTAGCTATGCTCAGGTCAAGGAGCTGTTTCCCATCGCCATCGTGGGCACTACCACCGCGGCCTTGAACATATTCCCCTTCGCAGGCGGCGCCATCCTACAGCAGGTGACCGGTCTTATGCTGATAGACCGCTCTGTGGCATCCTATCAGGGGATCTGGCTGTTCATGCTGGTCTGCATGGTGCTTGCCACTGCCATGGTCTTCCTGTCAAAGGAGCGGACGCTCTCCGCTGAATGATCTGTTACCGCAGGGAATGGATCTTTATACACGATATTTGACGATGGGGAATGTTAGAAAAACATAACAAAGTTTATTATCTATGTTATGTATATCACACATAAAGTTAGAATATAATAACATTGGTGATTACATGAACAAGAAAAGCAACTTTAAAATGACCCGGGTGGCTATCATCGGCACAGGGATCGTCTTCATCATCGACCTGCTTCTGGCATTAGAGAAAGGAATGGAGCTTAGCCTTGGTGTGATCTGCGCGATGGCCGTGATTATGCTGAGCTATAAGATTTGGTACGATGAGATCGATGTGGAACGGGGGGTGACCGCTTGAGCATGGACATGGTCAAGGCAAGGACCATAAGCGTGGCCCTGGGGGGTCTGCTTCTCATCGGCTGCGGGATCCTGATGATCATCGGTGACACCCTGGACGGCATCCTTTGGCTGCAGGTCATGCTAGGTATGGGGCTGTTCATGGGCGGGATGGGTGAATTCATAGGGCTGAAGCAGCCGCTCAAGGACGAGAGGGCCGCCCGCATAGGGACCCTGGCCATGACATATTCGTGGTACACTGTCCTGCTGTGGGTGGCGACCATCGCTATGATATTCGGCTTCGGCGGGGGGTATAAGGTGACCATGGCCCAGGCGGTGGGTACCACTCTCATCGTGATAGTGGTGTCCATCTTCGGATTCAACTGGTACCTGGGACGCAAGGGAGACGTGGAATGAGGACCACCATTAAGGAGCACCGCGCCCGTCTCGACCTGACGCAGGAGGACCTGGCCCAGAAGGTCGGGGTGAGAAGGGAGACCATCGTGTTCCTGGAGAAGGGGAAGTACAACCCCTCCCTTCGCCTTGCCCATGATGTCGCCGAGGCCCTGGGCATGAAGATAGATGACCTCTTCTTCTTCGACGACGAGACGGGGACATCGGACGCCAAAGGGCCGTAACGCATTTTACCCTCATCGCCGTTCCCAGGGACCATGGCCCAGGCGGCGGAGGACTTGCGGATCGTGAAGGTGGACCGGACCAACGTGGAGCACTACGTGTCTTTGATCAAGGCATTGGCCGACTTCGAGTCCCTGGACCCTCCCGACGAGGACGGCAAGGCCCGACTGGTCCGGGACGTAACCTCCGACCCGCCATTGTTCCAAGCGTACCTGGCCATGCTCGACGGCGTCCCCGTGGGATACCTAGCCTTCTACTTCACCTACTCCACCTTCCTGGCCCGGCCCTCTTTGTTCCTGGAGGACATCTTCGTGCTGGAGGAGCACCGCAAGAAGGGGCTGGGGAAGGAGATGTTCCGCTTCTGCGTCCAGGAGGCCGAGCGTCGTGGATGCGGAAGGATGGAGTGGACCGCCCTGGACTGGAATACTCCGGCCCACGACTTTTACGAGGGCAGGGGAGCGATCAAGCTGGACTGGGTGCTCTTCCGTCTCAACTCCAAGGACTACCATATCGCCCTGGGAAGGTGAGGCGTCGAGGAGCCGATCGAGGGCGGCCGCCCACACTGGATAGATTAAAGCCCTGAAGGCTCATCCTCCTCCCCGTTCTCAGGTGTCTAGATGACAGATGGGGAGGAGAAGGACGGCACGGCCAGCTATCTAAGATTGAACAAGAAGTGCATGTGGTCCATGTACCTGGGCTACGCCATAACCTACGCCGTGCTCCTGGTGGGGTTCATCCTGCTCATGAGCCTATTTGGAGAGAGCCTCGGCGATGCCCGCAGCATGGTGCAGCTCATCGGCCTCGCATTCCTGGTGATCGTCCTCGCCTACATGCTGGCGGCCCCTCCGGTGTTCTATTCTCGATACCGCTACAAGATCACCGAGGACCGAGTGGACGTCCGCTCCGGCATCCTGTTCTTAAAGCATGTGATGGTGCCCATCGAGAGGATCCATCAAGTGGAGGTCTCCAGAGGCCCGATAGATAACATGTTGGGCCTGGGACATGTCAATGTAACCACCGCCGGGGGCATAGCCACCGTGAGCTACCTGGAGATAGCGGAGGCGGAGAAGATGGCGGAAAGGCTTAACAGGCTGATCGGCACCATGCTTCGGGACAGGGAATCAACGTGACCGGGGAGCCTCTCCGTTGCCATCCCACGATCATCGTGGAGGACACGCTGCACATCATCGTGGTCATGGCGTTGTTCCTATTCATTTTCGGGCGTCTGGACATGAGCCTGGTGGCGGCCTTGGGCGTGGGCGCCCTGGCCCTGACCCTCCTCTTCAGCTACCGCCGATGGAAGAGGACCCTCATCCGCTTCAGCGAAAAGGAGGTGGTTATCGAGAGGGACACCTTGTTCAAGTTCAAGAAGGTCCTTCCGTACTCCAAGATCGCCGCCGTGAACATTAGCCAGGGCCTTCTGAACAGGATCTTCGGGACGTCCAAGCTCATGATCAACATCAACTCCGGGCACAACGCCATACTTCCAGAGGCATCGCTCACGTTCAAGCGGGAATTGGCAGAGCGGCTGAGGGGCGAGATGTCACGGCATCTTTATGATCAGAGCCTTCCGGCAGAGGAGGAAATGAGGTCGATAGTATCCTTTTCCACCAAGGACGTGGTCGTTCACAGCCTGTTCAGCGTTCCCACGTCCCAGACCCTGCTGGGAGGAGTGTTCCTGGCCAACTCCATCGTGGAGATGTATAACTCCGTGACCACGGAGATGGGTGCCGGCGGCACGGCCCTTCCCTCGCTGTTCATGTTCTTCCTGATCCAGATGGTCCCGTCGATAACACAGCTCTTCCGATACTACAACTTCAAGGTTCACCGCCAGGGCGAGTTCATCCACCTGCAGCACGGCCTGATAAGGACGTACAAGACCTCGTTCCGCATCTCCAAGATAAACGCGGTGCGGGTCAAGAGCACCCTCGCCTCGAGGCTCCTGCATCGTTCCTGCATCGAGGCGGAGGTGGTGGGCATCGCCTCCGGGGACAGCGAAGGCAGCTCGCGCCCGGTGATATGCCTGCTCAAGGATGATGAGACCATCAAGAAGGTCCTCGGCGAGCTGGTTCCGGAGTTCGTTTACGAGCGCACTCCAGGGAAACAGCCTGTAGGTGCTTGGAGCGTGCTGCGCATAAGGACGCTCATCGCCTCCGTCCTCCTCGTCCTGGCGATGGCGTACCCATCGGCCGTCCTCTTCCGCGAGAACGCCTCCCAGGAGGGGCTCTTGAACCTGGCTGCTTACTTGCTGCCCCTCCTCACAGCGCTGGCCATACTGGCCGCCGTCTACGCGGCGCGCGTTTCCTATCGCGTCCGGGAGATCGATCTGGGGGAGGAACTGTTCACGTTCGTCAACGGCATCCTTGACCGTGAGACCGTCGTGATGAGCTACGATAAGGTGCAGATGGTACGGGTCACCAAAGGTCCCATCGCCAGGAGGTTCGGCGTATCTCGCGGGACCGTTCATTTGCTGTCGTCCACCGGCTCCAAGAGCATCTCCTCCGGACTGTTCTCCGAGGAGCAGCTCGATAGGATAGGCGATACTGTGATGGAGCGGATGGCTAGCGGGAAGTACGACCACCGCCTGAACGGCATCTGAGCGATCATACTGCTCTCTGGACTTAGTATATAGAGCATTCCCGATCGTGCCCCCCACTAGAACTCCAGCAGCGACCGCTGCCCACGGATCAGGGGGCGGGCATCGATCCCCAGCCGGGCCTTTATCTCCACTGCCAGCGACTCGGCGAACCCGTGGTGGGTGAGCACCACCTCCGGCTCGCAGGCCTTGACAAAGGCAATGAGGTCGTTGAAGTCCGCATGGTCCGAGAAGGGGAAGGCCTCGTGCACCCCCATCCTCGCCCGGTATCCGCTGTCCAAGGCCCATCCCGATACCGCCAGGCGCTTCACGCACTTGCGGCGGAGCACCTCTTCCTGGGCAGTGCGCTTCAGCCATGGGGAGCATATGACGAGGAACGGATCCCCAGGCTCGTCCTCCTTCCACAGCTGGCATTCCAGGGGGTCATCGTCGCTGCGGACCAGGGAGGTGGCGTTGAACACCGCCTCATCGGTGTAGGGGCAGAACTCCTGGAGGACACGCAGCATGTCCTGGGACTTGCCGAGGGGGTAGGAATACAGGGACACCGAACGTCCCTGAGAGAAGTTGTCCTCCACCTCATCGCGTATGAGGCCGGCGATTATATCGCTGGGCGGGAAAACGTACTTCGGCTTTCCGTAGGTGGACTCGATGATCAGGACGTCCGTCCTCACCGGTCTCGCGCCCTTGTTGCCACAGCGGTCCCGCGTGCACAGATCGCCGGTGTACAGGACCTCACGGCCATCAACCTCCACCTGGAACATCCGCGATCCGGCCATATGGCCGGCGTCGAGCATGCGGACGCCATCGGGAGGGGACCGCACCACCTGCTTCTTCTTGCTCCGATTGTTGAGGCAGCGGAGGGTTATGTCGGAGCAGGTCACGCTCTGCCCCACTATCCGCTTGGGCATGTGGTCGGAGTGAGCGTGAGAAATGCAGAAGGTGCCCTTGGGCCCTATGGTCTCGGCGTCGAAGTAGTACTCCCTGCTCCCGAGGACCTCCACCCCATTGCCCAGCCGAACCGCTAGCTCTCTCCCCGACATCTCGGTTTCGATGCTGGATATCATAGTTAAAGGTATCGGACTTTCCAGCCTGGCCCACGTTGTTCCTCCTTAATGTCGCGCCCCCGTGCCATCTAGCATGTCCGTCGACAGGCAGAAGATATCTGATAGGCTCGTGACCTCCAGGTAGGAAGGTGAAAAATATTGAAGTGGTTTGACCGCGCACCTATGCTGATGTTTCAGCTTGATTACCCTATGATGCTCATTCACGCAGCGCCATGGGACTACCACAGCATTCAAAAGAGCAGCTTTGCACGCAACCACACGATTCCGCACCGCACTCCTTGCACTCCTTAACGACCTGCAGCTCTAGGCCACAGTCCTTGCATACGTAGACCTGGTCCATCTTCATCTCGTGGCAGCTGGGCATAATGGATACCTCATTACGACCTATGTCAGCTGGCCGTTATTAAAACTGTTCCCGGCAGGCGTGCTCTCTACTGCTAGCCACATCCTTTCCGCCCCCTTCCGTGTCCTCCGCTCATTCCTGGGACATGCAACTCAGACAGAAGGGAACAATAGACTGTGACATGATGACCGCCGGGGATGGTATTCATGGAACCTCAGACCGAGATCAAGGAAGCAGAGGTACAGGTTGAGAGCGAACGGCCGACCAATGTTTGGAGAGGGACGCCGCGAGCATGGGAAAGATGCATCTTCTGCGAACTGAAAAGGGAATGCACCAAGGCCGGCGTGGCCCGGGGTTCGAAGGCCTGCACCGATGCCAGGTATTCCATGGGGAGAAGGTGACCCGCCCAGGCGCGACGTGAGCGGTCTTAGAGACCGTCGCATGGACGTCCGGCGCGGCTTGCGGCGCGATTTTTAACGCCCAGCCCACTGGAAACGAAGGGCTACTTTCGGGCAACTCTCCCTCTCAGGTTCATATAATCCGCGGGTCGAATGCCGGATAGGAGAGTATGAGCCTATCGACCAGGGAAGCGGACTCGCTGGCCATTGCGCCGCAGCGGGAGCTGACGATGCACGGGGAGCGGACCGTCCGCACCTCCATTCCCACCCTGGACGCCTTCTTCGGGGGCCTGAGGCCTGGTAGCATGACCCTTCTGGACTCCTCTGATCGCATGCTCTTCGACCTGACCCATATCCTGTGCGTTAACGGGGTCAGCACCCTGGGCCAGGATGTGGTGTGGGTGGACGGGGGCAACTCCGTGAACCCCTACGAGCTGGGGAGGATATGCAGGCGCTTCGGCCTGGACCGCACCGAGGTGCTGGACAGCATCAGCGTGGCCCGGGCGTTCACCGCCTACCAACTGGTATCCCTTATCGACGAGCGTTTGGAGGAAGAGGTGAGGCGCACCGGGGCCGGCATGGTGATCGTGTCCTGCCTTCCGGACATGTTCCAGGACAAGGAGATGCGGTGGTCCGAATCGTACCAGCTGATAAGGCGGTGCGTGGAGCGCCTGCGGGACCTCTCGCACGACCGCGGGGTGGCCACGCTGATCACCAACTACGGCCTGATGAAGATACTTCAGAGGAAAAGCCTGAAGAACCTCCTGTACGGCATGGCGGACGACATCGTGCGCATCGAGAACGCCTCCCGCTGCCTGCGCATAACCCTGCCCAACCGCCAGGAGACCATGTACTACCATGCCGTGCCGCATAACCAGACCACCTTGGAAGAGTTCTTGAGGCGGTGACATGGGAAGGACGGTGCCCACCTACCGGATGACCCTGGAATCGATCATCAACAGCTGGAGCGATTTCCGCAGGGCGCTACCCAAGGAGGACCGGGAAGTGTTCGATCACATGGTCAACCGGGCGCGGGCGCATGCCTCGGCCTCCACCTATGCGGCCTTCTCCGACCCCGTGGAGGGCGCTCTCCTGTCCATACTCCTGGAGCAGGAGAAGGAGATCCGGAGGCTGGGGGGGAAGGGGTGAGAGGATGGGTCCTGGACTGCTATGCGGACATGGCCGAGAACCGCATGGTCACCTGGGTGTGGACCAACCGAGGGGTGGAACGTGTGGTCGAGGATTTCATACCCCGCATCTACGTGCTCGCCTCCAGGGACAGGCTGGAGAAGCTGACACGGGACCTTGCCCTCCTGGGGGTGAAGGATGTATCGTTGGTGCGCCGCCGGACGGAGCTGGGCGGAGAGGAACGGGAGGTGCTCTCGGTGGCGGTGCGGGACTACGCGGCCATACAGCCCCTGGCCGTGACCATCGACTCCTGGGGAGGCTACCGCGACCACCTCTTGTACAACGTGGACCTGAGGATGGACCAGCGCTACTTCTTGGCCAAGGGGATCTTCGCCATGGGTCTGGTGGAGCTCCCCTCCCTGCACAGCCTGGACTCGAACCTGCGCCTCGACTACCCCATCCCTGCGCTGACCTCGGCGGAGCTGAAGGTCCGGACCGAGGGAGCGGGGATCCCTACCTTAGATGATCCCATCGCCTCGGTGGAGGTCGGTGACGTGGTCCTCGACGGACCTGAGGACGGGATCATCATAGACCTGCAATCCTTGATGAGGGAGCAGGACCCGGACATCATCTACACCTCCAAGGGGGACAGCTTCTACCTCCCCTATCTTCACCACCGGGCGCAGGTTAACGACGTCACCCTGGAGCTGGGGCGCGAGAGGGGGGAGAGGACCTCCCGGGGGAAGAGCTTCTTCACCTACGGCCGCATCGTGTACAAGCCCCCTGGCCACAAGTTACGCGGCCGGGTGCACATCGACCGCGAGTCCTCCTTCACCTTCCGGGAGAGCGGCCTGCACGGGCTGATCGAGATGTCGCGCCTTTCCATGATACCTCTGCAGGACCTTTCCCGCCTCTCCCCGGGCAGCGCCATAAGCGCCATGCAGGTGAATGAGGCCGTGCGCAGCGGGCACGTGGTGCTGTGGAAGAAGAACCTCCCCGAGGACTTCAAGACCGCCGGGGCGTTGATAGTCTCGGACCGCGGGGGGTTCATCTACGAGCCCAAGGTGGGAGTGCATGACCAGGTGTGGGAGGTGGACTTCTTCTCCCTGTACCCCAGCATCATGGTGCGGCATAACATCTCCCCGGAGACGGTGATGTGTCCCTGCTGCTCCCGCTCCTCGAGGACGGTGCCGGAGCTGGGGTACCACATCTGCGAGAAGCGGCAGGGACTGGTCCCCAAGGTGCTGGTCCCCATCCTCAACCGCCGGCGGGTGTATAAGCAGATCAAGGGTCAGGGCGGGCGTAAGGGGGAGATGTACGAGCAGCGGGCCAAGGCCCTCAAGTGGGTGCTGGTCACCTGCTTCGGCTACACTGGATACAGGAACGCACGTTTCGGAAGGATCGAGTGCCATGAGTCCATCACCGCCTTCGGGAGGGACATCCTGGTGCGGTCTGCAGACCTTGCGGAGAGGCGCGGCTTCGATGTGCTGCATGGGATCGTGGACTCGCTGTGGCTGCGGGGGGACGGCGACGTGGCGTCCTACTGCGAGGAGATCACCCGGGAGATGGGCATACCTCTCAACCTGGAAGGGCGGTACGCCTGGATCGTCTTCCTGCCCAACATATCCACGGGGGTGGGTGCGTTGAACCGCTACTACGGGAAGTTCGAGGACGGGGAACTGAAGCTCCGGGGGATCGCGGTGCGGCGCAAGGACACGCCCCTGCTGGTGGAGGACCTCCAGCAGGACATGCTCCGCCACCTCTCCGTTGCCGCCGACCGGAGCGCGTTCCTGGAGCTGGTACCTTCCTCCTTGGAGGTACTGGATCGCTACGTCGAGGAGGTGCGCTCCGGGACCGTGGAGAGGGCGCGCCTGATAATGAGGAAGAGCATCTCCCGGCGCCTGGAGGAGTATGTGCAGTACAACGACTCGGTGGCCGCGCTGCAGCAGCTGCACGACCAGGGCTTCGAGCTACAGCCCGGGCAGGCGGTGGAGTACCTCATCATGGACTCCGCCAGCAGGAGCTCGTGGCAGAGGGTCAGGGTCGCCCCCTTCCTGGACGGCGATGAGAGGTACGACGCCGAGCGCTATGTGGACCTCAGCCTCCGCGGCGCCGCCGAGCTCCTCTCCCCCTTCGGATGGAACATCGAGCGCCTGCGGGAGCGGGACAAGGGGATGCGATCAAAGCACCGCCAGGAGAGCTGCGTCCAGGCCAGACAGATATAGGGCGGTGGGCAGGAGCATGCATCCGGTGAGGTGCACGCGGGCCACGCCCAGGCGCGGGGGCACCAGGCCCAGCAGGGTGGACGTGGCCAGCACTATCAGGCCAGGGAGGCCGCAGAACAATGTCACCAGGACGACCATCAGGACCATGACCGCACGGTTGAGGGGGCGGAGGTCCGTGCCTCCCGCCAATCGCGAGAGCCAGCGGCCCAAGTGCAGGGTGAGGTAGTAACTGGCCCCCATGGACACCAGGGAGGCGAGAAGAAGTACGGGGAACCATGCCGAGGGAGGTGCCAGGAGGACGGCGCCGTCTGGCCCCAGCACCTCTTTGGCGGCGATCATCGCGCCCGACCTGCCCTTAAAGGCCAATGCGAGGGCCAGGAGGCCGAGGATGGTGGAGGATGTTCCCACGGCCGAGACCATTGTAAGGTAGCGGCGGGAGCTCCCGTCCTTGTCCCGCACTAGGGGCGAGGCCATGATGACCCCGGTGGTCGAGGAGATGCCCGGGAACCACCCCACCACCGCTCCCGAGAGCGCTCCCAGCAGCCCTGAGCGCAGGTCACGTGGTACCTCCCCAGTGTCCTCCTGGGGCGGAATAGGGGAGCCGCGCGCGGAGGCGAGGACCGCGGGCATGCCGAAAAGACCCGTGAGCAGGGGGAACAGCACGCTCTGCCCCATGCCCTCCCACACCTCGGAGAGCGGAAGACGGGACTCCATGCAGGTAAGGCCCAGCATGCCCGAGAGCAGCAGGAGCACCAGGGCCGCGGTCCTCTCGCGGAGCGCCGTCCTCCGCACCCGCCACACGCCGTGCACGCGCACCGTTCCCAAGGGCACCCTCCCCCTAAGCCGCCACCTCCCATAAGGGGTGACCAGCCACGGCCCGCTGCAACAGTCCCGCTGAACCCTCCCCACCATGATAGCCTCCTGCCCGTCCACCGGCACCGGCCGGACCAGGCTTAAGCACCCTTCCTCTCTGGAGGCATCCCTGACACGCAGCGATGCGCGTGTTCGGACCCCTTTCTCCGAGAGCGGAAGGGCGATCAGGGCGGCGGCCACCAACAAGGGGGCGGCCTGCTCCACTAGGAGCATGAGGTCCAGGGGAGGGCCCAGGACCATGGTGAGGGGGAGGCACAGGCAGATGGCCGCGGTCCCGCCCACCAGGGCACCGTATGCGGAGCAGCCGGCGGCCTCGTTACCCTTACCGTCAAGGAGGAGGCGGTGCCCGGGAAGTGTGCTGAGCGCCGTGTCCTCCTCCGCTGCCCCCAGGAAGATGGAGGGAAGGACGTCGAGGAAGGAGTGGGCCACCGCCGCGGAGACGATGATCACAACCAGCAGCAGGGGGGCGTCCCCTTCTTCCCCGCCCGCCGCCGTCGCTATCGTTGCCAGACCGGGGAGGATGATGGCAGACGCGGAGACCAGGAGCAATGCCAGGGTGTTGACGTGGATGCCCGGGGCCAGGCCGGTCAGCGACCCCAGGGCCGTGCCCAGAAGGGAGAGGTAGATGACGGCGAGGATCAGGGAAGGGTCCACAATAGGCCTTGCTCGGCAGGGGGAAAAAGGGGCGCGGCTACCGTTAGCTTGCGTCAGGGTCTAATGCCATAAGACCCATAAGTGTGCTCAGATGCCGGCAGTGGTCTCCGCACGGGGTTTGGTGAAGAGGTACGGCGATCTGGTGGCGGTGGACCATATCGACCTTCAGATCGACAAAGGAGAGGTGTTCGGGTTCCTGGGGCCCAACGGTGCGGGGAAGAGCACCGCCATGCACATGATACAGGGCACCTCCCCTCTGACCGCGGGACGCCTGGAGGTTCTGGGAATGGACATCACTGCCCGTGCCAAGGAGGTCAAGGCCCTTATCGGCGTGGCGCCCCAGGAGAACAATCTGGACCCTGACTTCACCGTCCTCCGTAATCTCACCTCCTACGCCCGCTACTTTGGCATCCCCCCGGCCCAGGCCAAGAAGCGTGCGCTGGAGCTGCTAGACATGATGCAGCTCACGGAGAAGAAGGACACCGAGATCGAACATCTGTCCGGTGGCATGAAGCGGCGCCTCATAATGGCCCGGGCCCTCATCAACGACCCCCAGCTCCTCATCCTGGACGAGCCCACGACCGGTCTTGATCCCCAGGCCCGGCACCTCATCTGGGAGAAGATCAGGGACCTCCGGAAGAGAGGGACGACGATCATCCTCACCACCCACTACATGGATGAGGCCGAGCAGCTGTGCGACCGCCTGGTCATAATGGAGAAAGGGAAGTTCCTCCTGGAGGGTGTTCCCAAGGAGCTCATCGAGGACCAGGTGGGCTCCTGCGTCATGGAGGTCATAGACCCCCACGGGCAGGGCATCGAGGACTACCTGGCTGCTACAGGAGGGCAGGTAGAGCGCTCGGCGGACCGCATCTACTTGTACTCCCGGCAGTGTCAGACGATACAGTCGGAGTTCAAGCGTAGGTACCCTGACGTGTACTCCACAGTAAGGCCGTCGACCCTCGAGGACGTATACCTCAAGCTCACCGGCAGGAGGCTGAAGGATTGAGCCTCATCAGCAACATCGACCGGGGGGCCATCTATGTGTGGAGGAGGAACGCCGATGTGTTCTTCAAGACTTGGAAGACGAACTTCCTCCCTTCCATACTGGAGCCCCTGCTGTACCTGGTGGCGATGGGGGCGGGGCTGGGCAGCCTGGTAATGAACCTGCAATACGCCGGACAGGAGATCGAGTACATACGATTCCTGGCCCCTGGCCTGGTGGCCATCTCCATCATGTACGGCGGCTTCTTCGAGTGCACCTACGGCTCGTTCGTGCGCATGCATTACCAAAAGACGTTCGATGCCATCGTGGCCACGCCCGTGAGCATCGAGGATGTCATCGCCGGGGAGATCCTGTGGGGCGCCACCAAGAGCTTCGTGAACTCCGCCATCGTACTGCTGGTGATCATCGTCCTGGGCGCCACGTTCATACCTGAGGTGCTGTTCACCGCCCCCACCATGCTGCTGATACCGGCGATATCCTTCCTCGGGGGCATCATGTTCTCATCCATAGCCATGATCTTCACCGGCCTGGTGCCCAACATAGATTCGTTCAACTACCCGTTCTACCTCCTGGTCACGCCCATGTTCCTGTTCGGGGGCACGTTCTTCCCCACCTCATCCCTCGGCGTGATAGAGCCGGTGGCGTATGCTCTACCCCTCACTCACACCAGCCTGCTGATGAGGAATCTGAGCTTCGGAACGGTGGGATGGATGGACCTGTGGGCGACGCTCTACATCGTGGTCCTTACCGTGGTGACCTTCCTCCTCGCCATAATCATCATGAAAAAAAGGTTGGTGAAATGAGGGAAGGACCGCAGGTCAATTGGTCCGTTACCTCATTCTGACGATATTGCCGTCCATGACGATCTTTCCGCTTTTCTCCAGGTCCCTCAGGGTGATGGGCAACAGTTCCTCCGGCACATCGATGAAGAACTGGTCGCGGAAGGCCTGGCGGATGCCCTCCTCGGTGCGGGGCTCGGTGAGGGTCTTGGGAAGCAGCGTCCTCAGGTCCTCATGCAGGTTCCAGGGGAAGATGAACCATATCCATGGGTCATCGGGAAGCTTGCGGGAGCAGTGATCGGGCACGAACTTGGAATGGTTGAAGTGCAGGAGCGTCGCGCTGCGGGTGTTCTTGGCCCCCAATGAGCTGAGGTGGGCCATCGCCAGAGTGAGGCTCTCCCCAGTGTCGGTGATGTCATCGACCACCAGCACGCTCTCTCCCGCGATGTTCACACTGAGCTCCTGGGTCAGCAGGGCCTTTCCGTTCTGGTTGGCTGTTACTCCCCAGTGCTCGGTCTTCACCGCGTACAGCTTCTTCACCATCAGATGGTCACAGAGGAGCCTGGCCGGGACCCAGCCCCCTCGCGTCAGACCTACGACCACGGTCGGCTGAACGCCGTTCTCCTGCAGCTCATTGGCCAGGTCTGTCGTCCACTCCGCTATCTCGTTCCAGGTTACCAGCTTGCATCTGAAGCTCTCAGGGTCGGCCATCCTACATCGCTCCCGTCGAGGGAGCGTTCACCGTCCATAGAGGAGCTGTGCCCATCCCTCGGTGCTAACGCGTCAGCGCGCTATCGACAAAAAAGCTTTCGCCTTCAATCCAGGACTGTGGTCCTGCCTTCGCGGACATCCACCTTGACCAGGGTCTTGATCCTGATGCCTAGCTCGCGCTCCAGCAGCTCTCTACCTTCTCCTTTCTCCACCACCACGACGATATCGGCGATCTCCACACCCATCTCCTGGAACGCGTGGATGATGGCGCGCAGGGTCCCCCCGGTGCTGATGACATCGTCCATGATCACTACCCGGTCCCCTCTGGCCAGCCCGTTGATGTACAGCTCCTTCCGCGAGTAGCCGGTGACCTGCGTCACGCTCACCTCTCCTGGAAGCCCATAGCGTCTCTTGCGGACGATCACGTACGGGATACCCGTGCGCAGGGAGATGGGGACGACCAGATGGATGCCCATGGCCTCTGCGGCCACCAGGAGGTCGCAGCGGAGATCGGTGATCTCCATCATGCGGTCCACCACCTCCTGCAGGAGGGCGGGGTCCATGCGGGGGATGCCGTCGGTGATGGGATGAACGAAATAGGAGTAGTCGCCCATGCGGACCACGGGCGACTCCCGGAGGCTCTGCTTCAGCTTATCCAGCATGTTCCCGGAATGCATGGGGGGTATTTTCTTACTTTCCGGCCTAGGTGGCTATTATCGCTTCCACCGCCTCCGAGCGGAGGGTGTCCATCAGCCCTCGGTCCCCCAACTTCAGGGAGGGAACGACGAGCAGAGACTGGAAGGACAGGGTCATGAACGGTCGGCGGAGGGGGCATCCCATTTCCCGGGCGAGCTCGTGGAGCTCTCTCTCCTTTCGCACCACCTCGTCCACCGGGAGATCGCTCATCAGGCCGGCCACCGGCAGAGGCAGCACTGCCTTCCGCTGCCCGCTGCCAGCGTACATGCCTCCCCCCATGCGGATTATCTCGTTGACGGCGTGGGCCATGCTCTCCCCGTCCACTCCCACGGCGATGATGTTGTGGGCATCGTGCGCCACCGAGGATGCCAGCGCCCCTTCCTTAAGGCAGAACCCGCGGATGAAGGCCAGCGCTGGGGGCGCGGGGCGATAGCGGTTCACCACCGCCAGGTGGAGACAGTCGCAGTCATGGTCGGAGGCGATCCTCCCGTCGATGACGTCCAGCTCCGCCATCGCCGAACCGCTGTCGATCTCGCCCTCCTTGGCCACGATGACCCGCACCCGGAGCCTGGAACCTTTGGCCGGAATGGTCATGTCACCACCTTGGACCTCACTCGCACCTATCGTCCGGGGGAAGGCCATAGGACCCCCGGTGAACAGGGGCTGGCCGTTCCTGGCGACGGGTATCCCCCTGATCCACGTCTCCTCCACCTTGAACTCCTGGAGGTCGCTCACCACCACCAGGTCCGCAGGACCGTCGGGACGGATCCATCCTCCGGGGACCCCATAGTGTTGGGCAGGCCACATGGTCACCGCTCTAATGGCCTGGACCGCGTCCATACCCTCGGCCACGGCCTTACGCAGGATGGCATCCATATGTCCTTGGACAAGGTCCTCCGCTTCCAGGTCGTCGGTCACCAGGAAATGAGGGTTGTTGCGGGCGAACGGCAGCAGGGCCTTGAAATTCTGCGCTGCGGACCCTTCCCGCACCATAATGGTCATGCCCTTCCTTGCCTTCTCCTCCGCCTCCTCCAACGAGGCGGCCTCGTGTTCGGTGGTGATTCCCACCATTATGTAGCGGTCCAGGTCCTCTCCACGCAGACCGGGGCAGTGGCCGTCCACCGGCCTCCCCGCCCTGACCGCGGCATCGATCTTGGCCATGGTGTCGGGATCGTCGTTCAGGACCTTGTTGTGGTCCATCACCTCTCCCAAGGCCACAAATCGAGGGTCCTGGAAGAGCATGCTCGCGTCACGGGCGGTTATCACCCCTCCGGTCGTTTCCAGCGGGGACACGGGCACGCACGACGGGACCGTGAAGTGGAACCTCAGGGGAACCGAGGCCGCGTTATCCAGCATATACTTGATCCCCTCCATCCCCGCTACATTGGCGATCTCGTGAGGATCGGCAACCACTGCAGTGGTGCCGTGCACCACCGCCTTCTCCGCGAAGCGTGCTGGTGTCAGAAGGGATGATTCTATGTGAATATGGGCGTCTATAAGGCCGGGCAGAATGAACCGGGAGGGCGCTGAGGGGTCCCTCTCGATGCTCAATATCCTACTCCCCCTTATCCTCAGACGGACCGGGTGGACAGAACCTCCCTGCACATCCACCATTCTGCCGCGAAGCTGCAGGACCGGGCCGGAGGTAACGTAATCACTAATAGCTAGAGCATTCATGGTATTCACATTGACCACAGAATAGATGCTACTTTCGAGATTCGCTAGGGGGCGAGACGAACGGTCTATCCACGAGAGGTCCTGAACAGGATAAAATGGAAGGAAAGGGAAGGGCTGAAGGATGTGGTGATCACTTACCTTCACCGGGGAGCCCCCGGCGACCTGTCGGCCGTCAAGGGGGAGGACATTGTGGAGCTGGAGCGTTCGTTCTTTGTAACCGCCGATAGCAAGATACCATACCATCGGATCCGCGCCATAGAGCACCGGGGGATCCTGGTGTACGTGGACCGTCCCCCGGCCCAATAAAAAATGAGCGTTAAGGTGTTTACTGCCGAGGGGTGCCGCAGTTGGGACAGTTCCTCATGAACGCCGGGTACTGGACGCCGCAGTTCTTGCACTTGATCATCTCAGCCCTCGATGAGTTGTGCTGTTCCGGGGCGGGTGCGGGTTGTGCCGGCGGGGGTACAGGCACCGGCGGCGCCTGGTACTGGGCGGGCGGCGCCTGGTACTGCTGAGTCTGCTGAGGCGGTACTGGAGGAGCCTGCTGAGGATACTGCTGAGGCTGCTGGTAGTACTGCGTCGGATACTGCTGGTACTGCGGCTGGAACACCTCCTGCAGTCTGATGAAGGCGATGAGCAGCAGGATACCGGGTATGACGCCGCCGAAGATCAGGCCGATGATACCCCAGATTATGAGGCGGTCACTGGCCTCCTTGAACTTCCCCTGGTCCAGAGGAGTGAACACACTTGGGACCATCATGTAATAAAGGAACGCGATGACCACCATGGAGATCAATAGGTAGATTGCGGTCCCCCAGCTTCCCGTGGCTATGCTCGCTATGGCACCGATGAAGGCGATCAGGAGCATGAGCAGCATGATCAGCTGTCCCCAGTATGCGAACTGACGAGCATCTTTTGCCGCCGCGGGGAGCCATGCGGGGCCCGTGCTGTTTGCTAGGAATGGTATGTTCTTCGGCATTTCTGTCATGTTTTCCCTCCTCAAATGGCTGGCTTAGTATATTGGATGATAAATGCTTGTCCGTGATATATAACCTATTCATGTTTCGCCGTGTACCGTCATCCAAAGGTCAGATGGAGTCATTGGCTTACGTATTTAATGGCGATATGTTTAAGAGCTTTCATGGATTACGAAATCTTAGAGTGCAACTATAGGTTGAAGTTCACATGAAGTTTAACGATTTCAAGGCTATTTATGACCGCCTCGATACTTATGATGATGTGAAAGCCTTGTCCAAAGAAACAGGCCTGGACGAGGAGCTGCTCAACGTCATATACACCCAGCGAACGGTGCGTGAGGCCACCAAGAAATATCACGTCGTGAAGCGCAACGCTCCCCGCATGCTCAGGGAATGGAAGGCCGGGACCAGCTTGCTGGAGATCGCCAGGAAGTGGCGGTTCCCTCCCATCCTCACCGCGCTGATTCTGTTCCAGGAGGACGGTTTCTCCAAGAAGGAGTTCTGGAAGTACGTCCGGGAACCGGAGTGCATCGCCAACCCCCGAACGAAGAAGGAGATCATCGAGATCACCGAGGCGGACAGCATATACTCCCCATGGGGCAACGAGATACAGTACAAGCGCGGAGCCTGGGGGGAGGAGAAGCTGCATGAGTGGCTAGACTCCCACAACATCAGCTACCGCACCGAGAAGGACCTCAGGGGCAAGTTCGCCAAGACCCCCGACTGCCTCCTCGATGAGCCTCTCAAGATCAACGGCTGGACGATCAACTGGATCGAGTCCAAGGCCTCCTTTGGGGACCGCACCGAGTTCAACAAGAACGTCCGCGGGCAGTTGAGCCAGTACTACGACATGTTCGGTCATGGGCTGGTCGTCTACTGGTTCGGCCACGTGGAGGATATGGACTGCCCCCAGGGGATCGAGATCATCGATGCCGGGCTGTGCGGCCTCAATTGCGAGAGCCAGACCGTAGAAGACTTCTGCCCGGAAGAGATCGTCGATAACCGCCAGATCTAGAGCCTCTCCGGGTCCTGGATTTGCGATTCAGGCAGACAGCAATAGATACTCCGACAGCATGGGCGTGGCCGTGGAGGGCATATCGGCCGGGGACCTGGAAAAGTTTTGCTACTGTCCTTTGAGCTGGAGTCTCAGGGATGAGGTCACCGAAGACCCCGCTCTGGTCGCCGGCAGGGACCAGCACGACCGCATGGCCGGAGAGCTGGAGGACATCGTCAAGAAGGAGCGACTCGCCTCCTCCTATGACAAAGTGGTCATAGTCACCTCCATGGTGGCCACGGCCCTGGCGCTGGTAGGGGTGTTCGTCTTCGCATCCCCCGACTATGTCCTACGCTACCGGGTCCTCAGCATCATTGCTGTCCTGTGGATCATACTGGCCATCTTCATCTTGTACGGCTCGGCACGGGCCCGCCTCCGCCTGGAGGGAGAGAAGAGCGACCTCATCGTGGGTACGCTTGCCATTCTTGCCATGGTCCTCGCCATAAATGCCGTCCCCTTCTTCGGGATCAGCTTTGACCAGGGCCTCCTGGCACAGGCTGTGGCCCTGGTGCTCCTTATGGGGGCCACCGTCGCCCTGTACATGTCACAGCACCAGGCCGAAGGGGCGAGGGCGGTGAGGGACCGGACCCATGTCAGGGGACGCATCGCTTACATAGGTGAGTCCGGCTCCCCCCGGCTCCTTCATTCCGAGGAGCACGGCCTATCAGGGCGTCCCGATTACATCCTGGACATAGGTGGGGACCTGGTCCCGGTGGAGGTCAAGACCGGCAGGGTGCCCCGCGGTCCCCTCTTCTCCCACGTGATCCAGCTGGCGGCCTACTGCCTTCTCCTGGAAAAGGAAGGAAAGGTCAGCTACGGGATACTGAAGTACGGCGATATGGAGCACATCATCGCCTTCGACGATCGCCTGCGGTCCACCCTGATGTCGAAGATGGCGGAGATGCGAGAGGTCATGGCCTCGGGCGAGGCGCACCGTAACCACGACCGACCGGGTAAGTGCCGTTCCTGCTCCCGCAGGGAGATGTGCCCAGAGCGCTTGGACTAGTCGACGGTCACACTCTTGGCGAGGTTCCGGGGCTTGTCTATGGGGCAGCCACGCTTCTTGGCAGTGTAGTATGATATGAGCTGGACCATAACTGTGAGAGGCACCGGGGACAGAATGGGACTTATGGGGGGTATGTAGACGATGGCGTCCGACACCGCCGCAAGGTCACTATCGCCCTCCACGCCGATCGCCAAGATGGGGCTGTTGCGCGCGGCCACCTCGGAGATGTTGGAGATCATCTTCTCATAGGTGTGGTCCTTGACGCAGGCGGCCACCACAGGCGTGGACTTCGTCAGCAGCGCCAGGGGGCCGTGCTTCAGCTCACCTGCGGCATATCCCTCCGCATGGATGTAAGAGATCTCCTTGAGCTTCAATGCCCCCTCGAGCATCGTGGGATAGTTGATGTTGCGCCCTAGGAAGAACACGTCCTGGGCGGGCACCAGCATATCGATGGCCTCGTTCACCTGCTGTGACCTGTCGAGGACACTTCCGACGTACCGGGGCATTCCCCGGAGGTCTGACATAAGTTCCCGCACCTCATCCCTGCCCATCGTATGACGTATCTGTGCCAGACGGATCCCCAGAAGATACATGGCCATGAGCTGGGCGGTGTAGGTCTTGGTAGCGGCCACGCCGATCTCCGGACCGGCGTTGGTATAGAACACGCTGTCGACCTCTCGAGCGATGGTGCTGCCTACGACGTTGGTGACGGCCAAGGTGCGGCATCCCCTCCGGCGGGCCTCACGGGCCGCGGCCAGGGTGTCCGCTGTCTCTCCTGACTGGGTCAGCATCACGGTGAGGGGGTTCTCCCCCGTACCCGGGGAGTAGCGGTATTCGGAGGCCAGTTCCACGGTGGTGGGTATCTTGGCCAGGGCCTCGATGATGTACTTCCCCACCATGGAGGCATGGTAGGACGTGCCGCATGCCACCAGCTTCACCGAGGGGACGTCCTGGTCCACCATCAGGCTTCCGTTCTCCAGCTCCTCCAGGCTGCCGAGGAGGGAATTGTGGATGGCTGTGGGCTGCTCGAATATCTCCTTGAGCATGTAATGCTCGTAACCGCCCTTCTGGGCATCCTCCACCGTCCACGTGACCACATGCGGCTCCCGCTGCACGATCCTGCCCTCATTATCATAGATGGTCACGTTCTGAGGATCGAGGACCACGGTCTCGCCGTCCATGATGTAAAGCGCTTTATTGGTGTAGTTGAGGATGGCGGTGACGTCGGAGGCGAAGAGGTTCTCCCCGTGTCCCAGGCCCACCACCAGAGGGTTCTCCTTGCGGCCGGCGACCAGCTGGTTGCTGTCCACATGCAGGGCTACGGTAGCGTAGGTACCCTTCACTTCCTTCAGGGTCTCCCTGAGCGCTGCGTGGAGGTCCCCCTTATAGTGCTTCTCCAGCAGGTGCACCAACACCTCGGTGTCGGTCTCGGAGGTGAACACGTGGCCTTCATCTATGAGCTGTTTCTTTAGAGCCTGGTAGTTCTCGATGATCCCGTTGTGCACCACCGCGATGCGACCCTCGCAGTCCAGGAAGGGGTGGGCGTTCTCCTTCGACGGCTTTCCACAGGTGGCCCAGCGGGTGTGCCCTACACCCAGGTGACCTTCTATGGAAGGCATGGTGGAGGCCAGCTTCGATATCTCCCCCTTCTCCTTGAATATCTCCAGGGAGCTGCCCACGATGGCCACGCCCGCGGAGTCGTAGCCTCGGTACTCCAATCTCTTCAAACCGTCAAGAATGACCTCTTGGGCGTTCCGGGGGCCGGCATATCCGATGATACCGCACATTTTAGACCACAACGCTCCTGTTTTCGAGATTACCGCTTACCTTCACTCCGTCCTCGATCCGGCATGCTGCGCCTATGACCGATCCTGAGGAGATGACCACTCTGGACCCTATCAATGTGTCCTGCCCCACGAGGGCTCCCACATCGGTGAGCTTGAACAGCTCCCGGTCCACCCGGGAGTAGGAGACCCCGACCGGGGCCATAAGGCCTGCTTTGGCCCTGACGCCATCGTCCAGGACCGCATGCGAGAGGTGAGAATGAGAGCCCACGCGGACGCTGCTCATTATCAAGCAATTATTGAGGTAGCTCATCGGCTCGATGATGGTTCCGTTGCCGATGCTGGTAGAGGGCATGATGACCACGTTGGGCCCGATATCGCATCCTTCCCCGATGGCCACCGGTCCCTCGATGTAGCAACCGGAACGGATCCTGGTCCCAGTGCCTATGGAGACCGGTCCCTTTATGGTCACCCCGTTCTCGATGGTCCCGTTTATCCCTTGGCCGTGGAACTCCAGGGCCACGGAATTGACCCTGAGAAGGTCCCAGGGGTATACGGCATCGATCCACTTGCCCGCGGTCTTGATAGGAGTGATCCCCAGCTCCTGGGCGATAGGAGATAGTGTCTGAGTGATCCCCAGCTCCACCGAAGGCTCCCTGTCCTGGAAATATCGGAGGACTTTGCTCTCGAAGTAGTAGACGCCGGTGTTGATGATGTTCCCCACACGGGACTCCGGCTTCTCCACGATACTGGCGACCTTTCCCTTGTCGAGCATCACCACCCCATACTTGGATGGGATCTCGCTCTGGGTGACCACCATGGAAGTCCCCTCCCTCTTCTCCAAGAGGTCGCCGATCAGGCGGGAGTCGATGAGGTTGTCCCCCGCGACCACGAGGAAACCTTCGTTGCTCAGTAACTTGGACGCCAGTGCCAGGGCGTGGGAGGTTCCCAGTTGCTTCTCCTGCTCGACATACTCGATCCTGGCACCGAAGCGGCGACCGTTCTCGAAATGCGAGAGGATGGTGTCCTCGCGGTAGCCAACGACCATGATTATGTCCTTGACCCCGTTCTGGACCAAGGCCTCCACGATGTATTCCAGGATAGGACGGTTCCCCACCGGTATCATGCCTTTCGGCCTCGATGTGGTGAAAGGTCGCAACCGTGTCCCTTCTCCCGCAGCCAACACTACCGCCTTCAAAGCCTCTGCCTCCCCTGGTCGATTCGGCTCTCCCTTCTTATAACTTTTTGGTCGCATAGTCCAGATGAGAATCATGCCCGTCGAGGTCGCACATTATCAGCGATAGTAATCGGCAGCAAACATTTAAACAAAATCTTAATTATTTTATTTTAATCTCTTATAGTATTCGACAGAGGTCAGTTGAATGGGGAAGGAACCCAAGATCAAGATACCGATAGAGGTTTACCAGTTCTTCACCAATCCAGGTGGTCACTCCCTCATCGTCAGGGGCAATGCCGGTACCGGTAAGACCACATTTGCACTGCAGACCATAGAGGAGCTGTCGGCGATAGAGAAGAGCTTCTATCACTCCACCCGGGTCTCGGACATGAGCCTGCTGACCCAGTTCGGTTGGCTCAAGGACAAGATGGAAGGTATCGAGCGCAGCGACAGCTTCTCCAACGTTCAACAGAGCACTCCGCCCGCGGCGAGGCGGCTCGGCCTCAGCAACCTCAAGGGCATCAAGAGCGTTCCCTTGGAGGTAGCGAAGGGAGGGGGGTTGTCCATCTCCATCGGCAAGGACCTGGGAGAGCTCGAAGGCCTTTACCAGGGCATCGAGAGACACCTGCCAGAGAAGAGCCTGGTGGTCATCGACTCCATAGACGCCCTGGCCGAGAAGTACAATATCTCCTGCTCCAAGCTCCTGTCCACCATCCAATGTGATATCGTGGAAGGCTATGGATCCAACGTCCTCTTCGTCCTGGAGAGCAGCAATATGGACCTGGACTACCTCGGCGACGGGGTTGTGAACTTCTCCCGCAACGAGTTCAATCGCCGGCGCATCCGGGAACTGGAGATCCTAAAGCTCAGAGGTTGCGAGATACAGCAACCCAAATACATATTCACCCTTGACAAGGGCCGCATACAGACCTTCGGCTACCAGAGGCTCCTGGAATCACAGATACCCAAGACGCCATGGAGGTCCATACCGGATATCAATGATCGTGTCTCCTGTGGCATCAAGGATCTTGACGCCACACTGACCGGGGGGCTGGAGCGCGGGTCCATCACCCTCATAGAGCTGGGACAGGGGGTCCCGACGACGGTGAGCAACGCCCTGGAGTCCTCACTGGTGACGAACTTCATCGCCTTGGGCCGGGGAGTATTGTGGGTACCCATGCGCAAGGCCTCTGCGGACATCGTGCGGGCCAGGATCGCTCAGTCGATACAGGCGGAGGAGTTCGATCATCTCGTGCGCATACCCGAGAAGGCCGACCAGATCACCTCGGTCGGTGCCTCCTACGTGCTGCCCATAGAGGGTGCCAGCGCCTCTTTCGATTTCAAGTGGCAGAACATCGAGTTCTCTCTCGCCACATCGAAGAAACCTCTGCTTACGGTCATGGGCTTCGACACCATGCACTCTCTCTACGGAAACGACATCTGCGACCAGCTCATGGACTTCCTGGCCTTGGTCCGCAGGAACCAGGGCATCTTCGTGGCCTTGGCGCCCACCTCAAGCGCCTCCACCTCCAGATTGGAGGACCTGGCCACCACCCGCTTGAAGATAGACCGCATAGGCGGGACGGTCCTGCTATACGGGGAGGAACCGTTCACTGAGTGCTATGCTCTGAATTTCGACCAGAAGGAGGTGGGAGGCAGTGTATCCCTTACTCCTATCCTCTGAGGTGAGAGCATGCTAAAGGCCACCTTCCCCGACCACTCCTCCATGCTGATGATCGGCAGCCCCGGCATCGGGATGCTGGAGTTCGCGGTGAGCATCGCCAAGGACTGGATGGAGGCGAACAACATGGTGCTGTTCGTGACCGTGGACCTCCTGCCCTCGGACCTCCTGGACATAATGAACTCGTTCGGGGTGGACAAGGAGGTCCTGGGCAAGAACCTGTTCATCATAGACTATCACTCCTCCCTGCTGGGGTCCTTCGACAACTCCACGAAATGCCAGGGTACCGAAATCAGGAAGGTCTCGGACCTGGAAGGGATAATGTTCAACATCTCCACCATTGCCGACAGCACCGATCGACCAGTGAAGATCATTATCCATTCCCTGTCCACGCTCTTCCTGTATAACCAGGCGAACGTGGTCCTGAAGTTCTTCCAAATATCATCGTCCCGCATACGGAACGGGCTGGGGACGGCGTTCTTCACCATACATGAGGGTGTTCATGACGAGAAGACGGTGAACCACCTCATGGCCATTGCCGACGGGGTCCTGGAGCTTCGGTTCGACGAGGAGCTGAACCGGCGCATGCGCATTAGGAACATGAGGGGATGCATCACATCATCTCAGTGGATACCTTACGAGATAAGGCAGGTCCAGCAGTCCAGGGAAGGCCTGTCGTTGCTGGAATGGAGATAGACCCTCTGCCCTTTTTCTTAAATCCTCGAAGAAAATATCGAGGTGGGAGGTGCTCCCATGAAGCGCGTGGGACCTCACTCTCGGTGCACTTTAATAAAAACCTTTTTTACTCGTATTCCTCAGCGGCCATGGTACCATATATGGAAGCTTTGTAGCTCTCCATGTTCTGGGCGGTGGCGCGGACGTAGAGGTCGCACTGGACCTTCGGTCGGACCACCAGCTTTTTCTTCTGGCAGTAGACCATGCCTTCGTTCACACCGGCCTCGGGTCGCTTGTCAGAGAACAAGCAGGAAAAGCAAACACTGTGGTCGTTTGACACTATGGCTACTCAAGGTATCGGGCTATATATTCCTTATGCCGTGAGTAGCCTGCTAGCTAAGAACTCGGTGAGGTCCTGGACCTTCAGCCGGCCGCTCCTGCCGAGGTTCAGGACGCAGAACGGACAGGGTGCCAGGAGAAGCTCCGCCCCCTCTTGGAGCGCTGCCTGCACCTTCTGTCGGGCCATTCGCCCGGCGACATCGGGCCGGGCCGAGGCCACACCGCCGCCACCTCCGCAGCACCCGTCCTCGAGGCCGGTGCTCACCACCTCGACCCCCGGAAGCATGTCCAACAGGTCCCGGGCCATCTCCATAGTGTGGGGGCCCACCACCCGTACGAGGTGACAGGGGCTGTGAAGCGCTACCCTTATCGGCGGGGAACGGGGATCGAAGCTGCTACGACCCAGGCGACCGCTGCCATGGATGTGCTCGATGATATGCTGGGGGTCCATCCCGTAACGCTTTCGGAGCTGGACGGTGCAGCCAGGACAGGAGGTCACCACGGCATCGAAGCCCCGGAAGATGGCCTTGTTGTGGGCCTCCACCCTAGCCAGCCGGCCCTCATCTCCGATCTTCTCCAGCGGTGAGCCGCAGCAGGCCCACCCCGCGGGAGCGAAGGGCCTTCCCCCCGCCGCCCTTATCAGCGACAGAGAGCTGGATATTCCCTCGGGATAGCGTCCGTGGCCTATACATCCGGGGAAGAACAGCACGTCCCCCGTTGACAAAACCTCGGTCACAGGGCCACAGGGCAGGACCGTCCTCATTGTCCCATCGATGTTTGCCAACATGCGCTCCTGGCCCTCCGGGCGAGGGTGCTCACGGAACAGCAGGCGCCTCACCTCGACCAATGCCTCGGGGAGAGGGAGAGACGAGGGGCAGACCGTGGTGCAACGGGCGCAGGTGGTGCACAGCTCGAGCGGCGATCGCAGGGCCGACAGCTCCTTGTTGAAATGGGGACCCTCAACGGCCAGGCGGCGAGGGCCAGGGAACCTGTCCCGTCCCTCCTGCAGGAGCACAGGGCATTCTCTAACACAGGCTCCGCACTTTATGCACCCGTCCATGGCCCGGGAGGTCATAGGTGACCCTCCACCAGCTCGGATATCGTCAGCGCGGACGAGGCCACATGCCCCAGCCCCCTACCTAATGGATATGACAGGCCGGGGCAGGCGGAGCCTGCGACCCAGACGTTTTGCATAATGGTGCCGTCCCTACGAACGGCCCTTCCTTCGTGGTTGCGGATGCCCGCGGACAGCGCTGTGGTCAGGGCGGTAGACCTCAGCGATCCGGTCACTGCCATGTCTGTGGCAAGATCGAAGACGGGATCGTACGGTCCATCGCAGCCCACCTGAAGGCCGCCTGAGACGATGTTACCCGTGGCCAGGACCAGGGTTCCGAACCTGATGGTGCCTTCACGCATACCCGATCTCATCCTGACCTCCAGCATGTTATCTCCCTGGGCCTTCGATCCACATATCTGCCGGTCTCTCAAAGGAAGGCAGCCGGAGTCCAGGGCCGCCTGCTCCAGGCACGACTGCAGCCTTCTACCGGGGTTGGACAGAGGAGTGGCCGCCTCCCTGACGATACGTCCCGAGGACCTCTCCAGGATGGAAAGGGCCAGGTCGTAGCGGGGTCCCAGGAACAATGGTGGGATTATCACCATCTCCTCGTCCAGCTCCGAGATGGCCTCTGCCAGTCCCTCCACCGCAACCCTCGACTCCCTGGTTAGGGTATGTCCTCCGCCTGCATCGATGGAGATGGGCAGGCCCAGGTCAGCCCAGTACGGACGGCATTCCCCCAGCGAGCCGGTTCTTTCCACCATGCGGCACAGGAGGTCGGGGTCCAGGTCCGCGTTCCCCTTGAGGCCCAGGACCGCTGTCCTCTCGGGGTCGGAGCGAAGCCAATCGTGCGGGGACGACAGGTCCTGCCGCATGGTGGAACCTAGGCATGTGATTCCTTCCTCCATCCCGGGAGGAGACCCAAAAAGGCCGTGGGCCGCTCCCAGCCCCTTCAGGAGCTGGACAACGTCATCACGACGGGACACCCCGGACAGGGAGGTCCGGGAGGTGGACAGGGAGGTGCTGGTGGTGCCTCGGGAGATCATGCACACATCGTACCCGCGCCTCGCCAGGAGGATGGAGGCAAGACAGCCCGCGGCCCCGTTGCCCACCACCAACACGTCGCAGCGAGTCTCCGGTAGTTCCACCCTATCCCTCCCTGGTATGGTCCATGCCGTGGACCTTGAACAGGTGAGCCTTGAATGCCTCCTGGCGCAGCTGCTCACCACGGAGCACTGGAGATATGCCTTTCCACCTCTCCGCAAGGTAGCGTTCGATCTCTGCCCTCGGTTCACCGACGTCTAGGGCGGACGCCATGCGGAAGACGCACAGGCCGGCCTGGCAGTATCCCATGCCCGCTCGCGTGCGGCGCATGAGGTCCGACAGAGTTCTTACATCGGGAGAGGCAGCGAAGTGATCCAGCTCGCCAACTGAGACCGACTCGCAGGAGCATGCCTCCTCCTGGCCCAGGGGCGACGTTATGCACTCGGCCATGATCCCGTCCGCGTGCGCGCTGTACTTCCGCCTCATGATCGCCTCCTGGAAACCTCTCCCTCCGGACGCTGGGGGTGCTATCTCTTCCACCATGGTCCTGCAGGCACCGGACCGGCCCAGCCTGCCCATCACTGCGTCCGATGCCTTCTCGGCCATCAGGCGGCAGGTGGTGAGCTTACCCCCGGCCACGCTGAGGAGGTTCTCCACTCCTCCATCCAGGTGATCGATCACGCTGAAGCCCCGGGAGGTCTGACGACCACATCCGTTCCCGCTGAGCAGGGGACGCACTCCTGCGTATGCGCGTATCGTCCGCGCCGTGGACAGGCCCGGCAGGACCTCGGATGCCGTTCGCAGCAAGGCCTCCACCTCCGTGACCGTCGCCCGCACGTCCTCCAGGTTTCCGGGTCCACACGTCGTCCCCAGGATCGTGGAGGACCGGTGGGGGACGAGTATATCGCCGTCCGCGGGCGGCCGCAGGCGGTTCACCAGGCCATTGACCACGCGTCCGTTGAAGACCACCATGCTTCCCTTGTCCAGCTGCATATCGATCCTCTGCCCCGCCATGGCCGCGATCGTACCGCACCATGCCCCCGAGGCGTTGACGACGACCTCCGGCCGCACCGTCGTCCTGCCCCCGCCCCTGCCCAGTATAGCTCTGATGATGCGGCCGTCCTCTACCTGCAGGGATGTCACCGGAGCGTGGGTGAGCACCGTGGCCCCGGCGTCGCGGGCGCTCTCCGCCATTCCCCAGACCAGGAAGAAAGGGTCCACGGATGCATCGGGAACCCTGAACGCAGCGCAGATCTCCCGTGATAGGTTCGGCTCCGAGCGTAAGGCCTCATTTACGCCCGTCTCCTCCGCTCTCACACCTGAAAGGCAGCACGCGTTCCGGAAACGGTCCGGATAGGCATTGTCGTCCCCGGGAAGGGAGACGAACATCCCTCCTGTGTCCTCGATGCAAAAGCTGGCGATGCGCTTGAGCACCTCGCCCTCGGTGGCGCACTCCCTGGCCGCCTCGGGGTCGGTGGCAGCATAGCGGGCCCCGGAGTGCAGCATCCCGTGGTTCCCTCCCGAGGCCCCCGTGGAGAGGTCCCCTGCCTCCGCCAGCAGAACGTCCGCGCCTCGCATGGCCAGGTCCCTGGCGATCCCTGTCCCGGTAGCTCCCCCACCTATCACCAGAACCTCAGGCCTTGGCCGATCCAAGCTCTTCATCCCTCACTGTGAGCGGGTACGTGATTTATATCGTTTTCAGCCGGACCGCTCCCTGGCAGCTAACCAACGGGCGCCATCTCCTCTTTCCGTAGCTCTGCTGTCTCCTTGGACAGCAGGAAGGTCAGTACCGAACGGATCAATACTATTCCACCAAGCCTCAGGACCTCATCGAGGGTGGGGACGGAGAGGGTGGTGATGATGTCGGACGCTATGAAGAAGTCCAGGCCCAGAACGATCAGTTGAGCGAACTCCCCCCGGACCCTGGCGTAGGTCATGCCCTTGCCCCGGGGAAACAATCTCGAGAGCAGCTGCCAGACGGCCTTGGTACCGCCATAGGCGATGATGATTACTCCGAAGTAGGAAAGGACCGTAGCGGTGGCACTTATAACGTCGGAAACGTCCACTCACCTGGAACTGAAGGAGGGAGAGATAATGGTATCTAAAAATTGAGTAGCGGGGGGTCGATTTGAACGACCGGTCTCCGGGTTATGAGCCCGACGGGATGTCCTGGCTACCCCACCCCGCTATGTAGCCCCCACTATTGCGATGCCCCTTATAAACCTTTGTGAGGAGCTTCTCAATGAGGGCGTCTCAGGTCTCAGAACAGCTTGCGGAGGCGGAGGATGTCCTCGATGTTCCCCTTCACGCGTACCTTGCGCAGGGCGAAGGCCTTCATGGGTTTGATCTTTCCCTCGATTATGCCCGCAATGGTCTCAGGGTCGGAGATCAGGGTGATGTCAGGGTTCTCAATGACCCCTTCTCTGAAGTCGTTGATCTTCTGATGGTGCATGTGGAAGCTGTACTTCTCGCTCTCCAGGTCGACCAGCACCCGTTTGTCCATACCCTCGATCTCCTTGCGGAGCTTCTCATCATTGTCCACCTTATCGTTGAACTTGCTTACGAGGTCCTGCAGCAGTGGCTCTACCGTCATCACTATCCATCCAATCCGTCAGTTTGCTTACCTTGCTTATCGATATCAGGTCCTTGGCCGTCTTCCAAGAGGACCTCACGTGGGGCGGCAAGGAGCCCGTCTCCTTGAGCCACGTGCGTATGAACTCTATGGTCACCTCATCATGGGCATAACCGGATCCGATGGGCCGGCCGATGCTCTCCTGGATCTGGTCCATGATGTTATCGCGGGCGACCTTGGCGATTATGGAGGCTGCCGAGACCACCGGGTAAGTGAGGTCCGCCTTATGCTCACAGACCATATCGGGCCTGCAGGTAAGGAGTTCCTGGACCCTCCTGCCGAACCGCTCCTCGACCACGTCCGCAGCGTCGATGAACACTTTGCCGGGGCGAAGCCTCTCGATGAGCACGGCGAAGTGCTTCACCTCCAGAAGGTTCAGGTTGTTGTTTCTCATGAACTCATCTATCTCTGCGGCGTTCACCACCACCATCTCCACCTTGGCCAGTTCCCTGATGTGGCCGTCCAGCTCCTCCCGGCGTCGACGAGTCAGGAGCTTGGAGTCAGCGACCCCCAGCTCTCTTAGGGACTGATCGTCCCTGACCATGACCGCTGCTACCACCAGCGGCCCCATGACCGGACCGCGGCCAGCCTCGTCCACGCCGCAGATCATCGGCGAACCTATTTTCTATCCCTATTTAGAAATATCGACATATTGGGGCGGAGAAAAGGCTGGGTAAACTTTTCATCGTCCACAGCCCATTGACCGTCGTGGTCGCATGTCAGAGGTCTTTTTCGCCGATCTGAGGGCCGGTCAGGCCAGCCAGAGCGTTCTCACCAAGGTTCAAAGGCTGTACCGGAAGGCCAAGCTGGGGGAGACCTTCCGACCCGGGGACCTTGTCGCTGTAAAGACCCACTTCGGGGAGGAAGGGAACACCGCCTACCTCCGCCCGGAGCTGGTGTCCAAGGTGGTGGATATGGTCATCAAGGGCGGAGGAAAACCTTTCCTGACCGACAGCAGCACCCTCTACAAGGGCATGCGAACCAACGCCGTGGACCATCTTCGGCTGGCGGCACGGCACGGTTACACCTATCCTGTAGTCAACGCCCCCGTAATCATCGCCGACGGTCTGAAGGGAACCGACTATGTGGAGGTTCCCGTGAACCTGAAGCACTGCACCACGGTCAAAGTGGGATCGGTCGTCCAGGACGCCGATGCAATCATCACGGTATCCCATTTCAAGGGCCATGGGCTAACCGGATTCGGAGGGGCCCTCAAGAACGTGGGCATGGGGTTGGGGTCGAGACGGGGGAAGATGGAGATGCATGCGCTAGTCCGGGCCCAGGTCGTGAAGGAGCGCTGCAAGGGATGCGGGCAGTGCCTGCTCCGCTGCCCTCCCGGGGCCATAAGGCTAAAGGGGAGGAAGGCCACGGTGGACCCTGAGAAGTGCATAGGCTGTGGCGAGTGCAACGTGGCCTGCCGCTACGGGGCCATCGACCTGGGAGACTGGAACAACTATATCGCCCTTCAGGAGAGGATCGTCGAGTACTGTTACGGGATCCTCAAGGGAAAGGAAGGGAAGAATGGTTTCATCACCTTCGTGATCGACGTGTCCCCCCTGTGCGACTGCTATGAGTTCAATGATGTACCCATAGTGCCAGACATTGGCATTCTGGCATCGAAGGATATCGTGGCCATCGATCAGGCGGCGGCGGACCTGGTGAAGGCCGCTCCAGGTATGCAGGGGAGCATGCTTAAGGGTGATCTTTCACCAGGTTCCGACAAGCTACGGGAGATAGTGGATGCGGATTGGAGCGCGCAGCTACGGTATGCCGAGGAGCTGGGGCTAGGCGAGAGGAGCTACGACCTGATCAAGGTTAGATGATGCACCTACGCACAGCAGTTGTACCTACAAAAAATATATTGACTATGAACCAATAGTCGCGCAATTCCAATCGAAGGTGATGAAATACCAAGCGACGTACAGAACCGCAAGATGGAGAACGGGTTCATGCTCACTAGAGTGGGCGTCACTGGCGTGAAGAAGCCTGTGGTGGTCACCCGAGGCGGCCGAACGACCACGCTCTTCTGCACCCTGGATGTGTTCGTAGACCTCCCCTCGACCCAGAAGGGATCCCACCTGTCCCGAAACCTGGAAGCTATCAATGAGGCCGTGAGCGCGAGCATCAAGGAGCCCATATCCGGGATCGAGGTCATAGCCGCTAACATCTGCCGAGCATTGCGGGAGAAGCATGAGTATTCCACCTTTGCTGAGGTCCATCTGGTAGCCGACTACTTCTTGGAGAGGCCGGGCCCCAGTGGGAAGCGGAACCTGGAAGCGTTCAAGATCATGGCCGATGCCATCAGCCGGAACGACGATGGCCTTAAGAAGATGGTGGGCGTGGAAGTTGTGGGCATGACCGCCTGTCCCTGCGCGATGGAGACCGTGAGGGAGCAGTACTGCAACAACGTCATCATGGAAGGGGACCTACCAGTGATCAGTCATAACCAGAGGAACGTGGCCACCTTGATGGTGGAGGTACCCGAGGACTGTGATGTGGAGGCCAACGACCTGATCGATGTTGTCGAGCTGTCCTTCTCCTCCGCGACCTACGAGGTCCTCAAGCGTTCCGACGAGGCCAAGGTGGTCCTGCAGGCGCATCAGCGGCCCAAGTTCGTGGAGGACGTGGTGCGGACCATGCTGTCCTTCGTCCTCGAACGGTATCCCCAACTTCCGGACACCGTGCAGGTTACTGTGCGCAGCGAGAGCGAGGAGTCCATCCACAAGCACAACGCCTTCGCGGAGCGTGTGGCCACCCTCGGCGACCTGCGCAACCTTCGTTAGGCCATAGGTTTGGCGTCGCTGGTGACGGCGGGCAGGAGGACCACGAACCTCGTCCCCTTGGTATGGTCCCCGGGCACGCGGTCCTCCAACCATACCCGGCCGTTGATATCCTCGACCACCTTCTTCACAAGGTAAAGGCCTAGGCCTGCGCCCTTGGTCTTGCTGCGGCCCTTGCGGGCCCTCTGGAACAGCTTGCTCTTCTGCTCGTCAGGTATCCCCGGTCCATTGTCCTCGACTGCCGTCTTATAGTATTCGCGGCCGTCCTCGAACACCTTGCTGAGGGTGATGTCTATCTCCACCTGACCATCGGAATGCTTTACGGCGTTCATGATGAGGTTGGAGAAGACGTCCTTGAGCAGTCCGCTCGCCAGGACGAACTTCTTGATCGAGGTCTGATACGTTATCTTGACCCCCGCCTCGGCAAATTTCTCGTACTCCACCCGGACGTCCTCCAGCAGCCAGCCGAGGTCCACCAGGGAGTGCTTGACCTCATGGCTGTCGATCTGCTGAATCTTGCGAACGTTCTCAATAAGGTGGTTGCTGTCCCTCAGGATCTCCTGAGGTTCGGTCAACAGGTGAGCGTGCTTGCCCTCCAGGGCCAGTTTGTTCATCGCCGTCTCCAGGTAGCTGGAGATAGCCATATTCATATTGCTGATATCGTGCGACAGGAGGTCGATGTACAGCTCGGCCTGCTCCTTGGCCTCTATGGCATCATGCTCCAATATTCTCTGCCGCGTTATGTCCTGAAGAACGGTGACCCCGCCGATTATCTTACCCTGGCCGTCCCGGAGGGGGGATGCGGAATTTAGTATCGTGCCTCTGGAACCGTCAAGGCGGATGATGTCGAGCGCCGCTCCCACGGTGGTCTTCCCCTTCTTCACAGACTGGATGAGCGGCCAGTCCTCGTTCCGAACCACCAGGCCGTTGTCCGACCACCAGGCCTTGAACTCCGCGTGCCCGTTGCCCAGCGGAAGCTTCAACAGCTTATCTCCCAAGATGGAGTCCACCATCACGTTCCTCTCGATGACCTTCCCGCTTTGGTCCGCCACCATGACCCCCACCGGAAGGCTGTCGAGGATGGTCTGGACGCGCCTTTTTTCCAGCTCCGCGCGTGCTGCCATGTCCTCGATTCTCTTACGGGCGTTCACCCGCTCAGAGATATCGGTGATGATTGCCAGGGCCCCGCCTTCGCCCTTCAGCGGAAAAGGGACCGCTGAAAAGTGGATATGGCGAACGGTCCCGTTTTGGGCGCACATTTCCAGGTCCCTTTCGATGGGGATATTCTCCTTGATGATCTCCCTGATCTCGGCATTCATCTCGGGCAGGGGAAAAGATATCTCATCCAGCCTCTTGTCCTGGATGTCGTCGACCAGTTGCTGATCAAATATATCCACGAAGGCCTGGTTGACCCACTTGATCCTCATCTCCGGACCGGACAATACCAGTATCCCCACGGGAGCGTTCTCGATGACGTTCTGCAGCAACCACTTCTGCTCCCTTACCTCATCGGACAGGCGCTCTCTCTCCTCCTCGGCGCGTGTACGGTCGGTGACATCGTGCACGATGGAGCAGAGGTACATCTGACCGTTGAGGTGAATGGGCGCGACCATCTCCTCGATGTCCCGCACCTGGCCATCGGCCAGACGATGCTTCGCAAAGGTTCCCCCGGTAGAGGGGGGAAGGGCCATGCCCTCCTCCCTCGTATCCCCCTGCATCTCCAGAGGGGCTATCTCTCCCAGGTCCATGCCTATGAATGACCCCGAGGGGAAGCCATAGTAGTCGATGGCGGCCTGGTTGACATCGACCACCTTATGGGTCTGGGGATCTACCAGGAACATTACAGCATGGTTCTTCTTGAAGAGACTGACATACCGCTCGTTGCTCTCCCTCAGTTCCTCTAAGGTCTTCATTCTCTGAATAGCATAACGGAGGGAGCGTTCCAGGGCGAAGATGTCCACCTCCCCCTTAACCAGGTAGTCTTGGGCCCCCAGGGAAACGGCCAGGTCTCCCAGCTCCTCGTCGCTGGTCCCGGTGAGGACTATCACCGGAACGTTCGATGTGTGGCCAAGCATCTGCTCGAGGGTGTTCAGACCGAAAGAGTCGGGCAGTCCTAGGTCCAGCAGTATCACGTCAGGGCGGCCTTCCTCGAGTGAAGCGATGGCATCCCGGAGTCGACCCACTACCTGTGTCTCGAACTGGGCTGAACGGGTCCCTTCGAACATGGCCTGCATCAGACCTACATCTCCGGGATTATCCTCCACAAGAAGGACCTTGATGGCCTTCGATGGAGGATCCTTCCTCCTTTCCCTGTTTATAGTCATACCTGTCATGCACTCTGCCGTCCTCGGGCAGGCCAACGCTAGGGACGTCGTTAGCGGTCCCCCGGCGCACGTTAAGGGTCATCCGGATCGCCCTTTGACCTGACCCACTGCTCGACCGATGATCATCTGGCGCTTGCTCATGACAGTCGGTGGGACCATACTGGCTGGCCTGTCGGACCGTCTGGGCCTTTTAGGAAAGATGGTTGCCTCAATCATAGGCCTCTTCTATATATTAATAATATCACGGCAGCTGCCTGACCTGCAGCATCGGCCCCGCATCAGGTTAAAAATTTTTAAAAATGCTATGGAGAAAACGCTAATAGCAAGCCTGACGTTCGATCGCCGATTTGGTGTTCTTATGACAATCAAGGCCGTGGTGGTCGACGTCGATGGCACGCTCACGGATATGGAAAAGGTGATGTTCACATCCGGGATCGAAGCTCTGCGGGAGGTCCAGAGTAGGGGCGTCCCGGTCAGCATCGCTTCCGGGAACGTGCTTCCCGTCACCTATGGGCTCTCAACATACCTGGGGCTCAGAGGACCGATGGTGGCGGAGAACGGGGGAGTGGTCTGTTATAAGGAGAGGATCTATCAGCTCTCCGAGGGGGTCCTGCCCGAGCAGGCCTACGAGCACCTGCGCACCAGGATGCCTGTGGAACGCCTGTTCACAGATAACTGGAGGAGGACCGAGGTGGCCCTCCGCCGCACCATGGACGTGGAGAAGGTGAAGGCCGCGCTGGAAGGTTGGAACATAACCATCGAGGTCACTGGATTTGCGATACATCTAATGGACCCAGGCCACGGCAAGGTGGCGGGGGTGCGTAAGGTGGCTGAGATCCTGGGTATAGAGCTGTCGGAGATCGCTTCCTTCGGAGACTCCGATAATGACGCGGGGATGCTCAGGGAGTGCGGAGAGAGCGTTGCTGTAGCCAACGCCTCTCCGGCGGCAAAGAGTGCGGCACGGTATGTGAGCCCTTTTCCTCATGCCGCGGGGGTCATTGATGGCCTAAGAAGATTGGGGCTGTTGTAGCGGCCAATATCACTTCCTCTGCAGAAGCTCCAGCGCGTCGCTCTCCGTCAGTCCGATGGAGAGCAGGAGATACTTCAGGGACTTCTTCATGACCATCTCCTCGGTCTTGTCGTCCATGTAAGCCTCCATGACCACAGGTGCGCGCTTGAAGTACTCCACCCCGAACTCCGAGTAGTAATAGGCCGCATTTTCGGGGTCCAGCTCGGCGGCCTTCTTGTACGCGGCCTCGGCATCGTTGAACAGTCCGGCCTCCACGCAGAACGAGCCCATGGAGCTATGGTACAGGGGGTTCTTGGGGTCCAGCTCGGCGGCCTTCTTGTACGCGGCCAGTATGTCCTCGGTCTTGACCTTGGGCACCAGGGCCGCGGCCTCGGCCTTTCCGAACCAGGCCTCGGCGTTGCCGGCATCGACCTTGGTCGCCTTATCGAACTTGGAATAAGCCTTCTGATAATCGCCCTCGTTGAGCAATTGATAAGCCTGTTTCATGAGCTTGTCAGCCGTCTCTTCAGCCATCTCTTTTCCTCCGTTATCTGCCGTGATGTAAACCCCAATATGAGATAAACCTTATTGCTTGAGACGTGGCTGGTGCGACCCACAAGGAACATGGGTTGTAACAAAATGTTATATAGCCTCCGTTTAATGCCCAAAATCGTACCAAGGCCAGGTCAGTGCTGTTATGGACAAGGAGACCGTTCTTAAGGTGGCCAGGGTGGCCAGGTTGAAGCTCACCGATGAAGAGCTGGAGCGTTTTGCTGCCGACCTCGAGGACATCCTGACGGCCTTCTCCGTACTGGACGAGGCGCCCGGCGCTGAGGACTTTGACCTCGGGCCCATCAAGGTGGAGGATGTCCTCCGCGATGATGAGGTTACCACGAACGCCGATGCTTCAGAGCTGCGCGAGGTCATGGGCACCAAGGATGATTGGGTCAGGGGGCCGCGCCTCTCATGAGCTTCTTCCCCAGCGCCGCCTGGCTGAAGGATCTGGATGAGAGGCATTTGTTGTTCACCGAACGTCTGGAGGACCCTTTGGCGTTCGAAGGTGGGCAGTTCCATTTTTCGGCGAAGGACAATCTCTGTGCCCGGGACTTCCAGGCACGGGCTGGGAGCCTTGTCCTCAAGGGCTATCGCCCACCGTTCGATGCTACCCCCATCAAGAGGCTGCGAGAGAACGGCGGGTTGTTGCTGGGAAAGACCAACATGGACGAGTTTGGATTCGGCAGCTTCTCCACGAACTCCGCCTACGGTATCCCTCGCAATCCATTCGACATCGAGAGGTGCTGTGGGGGCTCCTCGGGAGGCGCCGCTGCCGCGGCCTGTCTGATACCTGACCATTTGGCGTTGGGAGTGAGCACCGGAGGTTCCATATCCTGCCCCTCCTCCTTCTGCGGGGTGGTCGGCCTTACCCCGACCTATGGCAGGGTCTCGCGTTGGGGCCTCATCGACTACGGCAATTCCCTGGACAAGGTGGGGCTCATCTCCAGGACGGTCAGGGACATAGAGCAATACCTCCCGGTCATGGCGGGCCCGGACCCCCGGGACCCTACCTCCCTGGTTCAGCCAGCTCTCGATCTCCGCGGCGAGGTCAGGACCATCGGGGTTCCTGCAGAGGCCCGCACTGGCCTCAGCCCAGAGGTTGCCGGGGCCTTCGAGGAGGCCCTCAGGGAACTCCAGAGGACTGGCATTAAGGTGCGCGAGGTCCGCATGCCGTCCCTGCGCTTCGCCATTTCCACCTACTATATCCTGGCGACCTCGGAGGCCTCCACCAATCTGGCCCGCTACTGCGGTATGCGCTTCGGGGCCATGAACGAGGAGTTCGATCAGGGCTTCAACGACTTCTTTTCCGATACGCGCTCCCGTGACTTCGGGACAGAGGCCAAGAGGAGGATATTGCTAGGCACCTTCTCGCGGATGGTGGGCTTCCGGAACAAGTACTATGTCAAGGCCCTGCAGGTAAGGAAACAGATAATCGGAGAATATCAGAAGGTCATGGAGGATTGCGACGTGGTGCTCACACCCACCATGCCCTTCGTGGCCCCCCGTTTCGATGAGATCGAGATGATGAGACCCCTGGAGATGTATCAGGCGGACTATCTGACCTGCCCTCCTAATCTTACAGGAATGCCCCACTTGTCCATGCCCTGCGGCTACGCTCACAGCATGCCCATCGGAATGCAGGCCGTGGCCCCCCACTGGAAAGAAGGGACCTTGCTCTCGCTGGCCCGTTCCTGGGAGGGTATCTTCCACTATCGGTTCCCGGAGGTGGCGGAATGAGGATCGGACTAGAGATACACGTACAGCTGCCGACCCGCTCCAAGCTCTTCTGCGGCTGCTCTACAGGCGGGGACGGCCCCAACAGCATGGTATGTCCAGTGTGCCTGGGGTTCCCTGGCTCGAGACCATTTCTGAACAGGAAGGCCCTGGAGATGGGGATCCTCATCACCAAGTTCCTCAACTGCAAGATCACCGACCGGGTCTGGTTCTCCCGGAAAACTTACTTCTATCCCGACCTGCCCAAGAACTTCCAGATCACACAATACGAGAGCGCTTTAGGCTTCGACGGTCACTTCATGGTGGGCGAGAAGCGCATCGGCATCTGGAGGGTGCACATCGAGGAGGACCCGGGGAGGATCAAGAGGGTCGGACGCGCAGGCGAAGAGGTATCCTTGATCGATTACAACCGCTCGGGCGTTCCCCTCGTGGAGATCGTCACCGCACCGGACCTCTCCTCCCCCGCAGAGGCCCGGGACTTCCTTACTGACCTCATCATAGAGCTCAGGAGACTGATAGGAGTATCGGGCGAGGACCAGACCATGCGTGTGGACGCCAACATCTCCGTGGGCGAGGACAGGGTGGAGATAAAGAACATCACCGGCCTCAAGAACGTGGAGAAGGGGCTGAAATCCGAGGTCACCCGCCAGACCAAGCTCCTGGCCGTGGGCAAGAGGATCGTTCGCGAGACCCGTCACTATGACGAATCGCGGGGTGTGACCCTCCCTGGCCGGGAGAAGGAGCAGGAGGCCGATTATGGCTACATAGGCGAACCGGACCTGGGAACCTATCTCATCGGCCCCCTAGCGGTGAGCATGGTGGTCCCGGAGACCCCACTGGTGCGGGCGAACCGCATGCAGAAGGAGCACGGAATAGGCGCTCAGGCGGCCCGGCAGATCGTCCTCACAGACTGGGAACTGGCAGATCTGTTCGAATCGTTGTCCCGCCGGGTGGGGGGAGAGACCGCGATGAGCTGGACCATGGGACCGATCAGCTCCGGGTGGAAGGTCTTGAAGGCCAACGCCGATGGAGCCTGGGAGAAGGTCACGGACATCGTTATGGCGGTCTCCGAGGGGAGAATGTCCGATAGCGAGGGCCGTCTCCGCATCGTGGCTCTTTCTGGAGGTCAGGAGATAGAGGAGACGAACAACGGCCCCTCCACGGACCTGGACAGCCTCATCGTACGCCTCGTTGACCAGCACCCAGAGGTCGTCAAGGACTTCAATAAGGGGAACGAGAAGGCGGCGAACTTCCTGATCGGCCTGGTGATGAAGGAGACCAAGGGACAGTTCGCGTCCAAGGTCATCGCAGAAAAGATGAAGAAGGAATTGGGGAAAAGGGTTTAGTTCACTCCTCGACGTCCTCGTCCCCTGCCAGGCACAGGAGGGATAGCTCAGAGAGCTTTGCCTCCTCCACCTTGGCGGGGGAACCGTCCATCAGGCATTGGAACTTTTTGTTCTTGGGGAAGGCGATGACCTCTCGGATGGTTTCGCAGCCCAGAAGGATGGCCGTCAGGCGATCGATGCCTATGGCGATGCCCCCATGGGGCGGAGCTCCGTACCCCAACGCCTCCAGGAAGAAGCCGAAGTCTGTCGTGATCTTCTCATCGGACATGCCCAGCATCTTGAACACCTTCCTCTGGACATCAGGGTCGTGGCATCTCACGGAACCCGAGCCTATCTCCGACCCGTCGAGGACCAGATCATAGCTCATACCGCAGATGCACATGACATCCTCCCCGTCCTTGATGTCACCGTTCACCGGCTTTACGAAGGCATGGTGGAACGCTTCCAGCTGACCGCTCACGCTGTCCTTCTGGAACAAGGGGCAGCCGACCAGCCATACGAACTGATGGTCCTTGCCATCGAGGAGGTGGAGGTCCTTGGCGAGCTTGCGCCTCAGCTCCCCTCCCGCCTTGAGCGCAGCAATCTCGGAACCGGCCAGGAACAGCAAGAGGTCTCCCTCTTCCGCGCCCATCTTGGTCTCGAGCTCTTCGGTGACCGCCTTGGGGAAGTACTTGACTATGTTGCTCTGCAGCCCATCCTTGGTCATGCGCATCCAGGTCAGTCCGCCCATGCCTTGGGCCTTCGCCCACTCTATGAGGCGGTCGACCTCGTTCCGTCCCACCGCGGTCTCGTCGTTGGAGGTGGTGGCCATGAGCTCGGCCTTGACGTTCATGCACTCGACCCTCCCGCCCTTCGAGAGGATCCGCTGGAATATCTCATAGCTCGCGGCCTTGACGATATCAGTGACGTCCTGGAGCTTGAGACCGTAGCGTATATCAGGAGCATCGGTCCCGTAGCTGTGCATGGCATCATAGAAGGTGATGCGTGGGAACGGGGTCACCAGTTCCTTGCCGTACACCGATTTCCAAACGTTGGCAAGCACTTTCTCGATCAACGCCTGGACGTCATGGTCCTCCACGAAGGACATCTCCACATCGAGCTGCGTGAACTCCGGCTGCCGGTCGGAGCGGGAGTCCTCATCGCGGAAGCAGCGTGCCACCTGATAGTACTTGTCGAGCCCTCCTACCATCAACATCTGCTTGTATAACTGGGGAGACTGAGGTAGGGCGTAGAAGGTGCTGGGGAATATCCTAGATGGGACGATGAAGTCCCTCGCGCCCTCGGGCGTCTGGCGGCACAGCATGGGGGTCTCTACCTCCACGAAGTCCTCAGCGTCCAAAGCCCTCCTGGCCGCAGCCACCAAACGGTGGCGGAAGCGGAGGTTGTTGGCCATCTGGGTCCGCCTCAGGTCCAGGAAGCGGTAACGGAGGCGAAGGTCCTCTGAGGGAAGGAGCGAACCCTTCTGGTCCGCCACCTCGAAGGGGAGGGGTCGGGACGAGTTCAGGAGCGATGCTTCCTCTATCAGGACCTCCAACTGGCCAGTGGGGTTGCGGGCATCCTCGGTGCCGGGGACACGATTCCTGACCTTCCCGGCGACCGAGATTACAGACTCTCGGCCGAAGGACTTAAGCATCCTTTCCAGGCTCTCGCGGTCGTCCTTCTTCGACATGGCCTCGGGATCGAAGACCACTTGCGTGGTCCCATATGCATCCGCCAGATCAAAGAAGAGAACTCCGCCATGGTCTCGGGAGAACCTTATCCAGCCGGCCAGCTGTACATCGTTGCCCAGGTGATCGGCCCTAAGCTCTCCGCAGGTGTGTGTCCTCATCATTTCCAGACCTCTCTAGAAGTCGCGGTTTTTTCCAAATATGCGGCCCCAACATAAACCATTCGGTATGGGGCTTTCAATTGCGAAAACTTGGAACGTAGATAGAACCAAGGGGTTCGGTTTTGGTCGACCTCATATCACTCATTTACAGCCTCCTCGGCGATATTGAGGTCGGGTATGAACTGGTAAGGGTCCTTGATCATGTTTAGGACAACGTAGGTGTTGGTCTTCTTGATGCCGTGGATGGTAAGCATTCTTTTTATGAGATCGGAGAACTGGTCACGGTTCTTGCAGGCCACCCAGGCGATAGAATCGCACTCGCCGGTCACATCGAAGATGGCCAGGACGTTGTCCATGGCCTTGATCTTGGCTTGCACGTCCAATATGTCGCCCTCGGTGTATATGTGGACCAGAGCCATGAACTCATAGCCCAGCTTGAGATAGTCCACATTGGCCCGGTAACCTTTTACTATGCCCCTGTCCTCCAGGCTCTTGACCCTTTGGATAAGGGTCGTGGGGTGTACGCCCAACCTCTTCGCTATTTGCCGGTACGAGCCTTGACTGGATATGCAAAGCTCTTCAATTATTCGCTTATCGAGCTCATCAAGCATGGACATCGACCAAATGGACAAATGTCTAATATCTAACAGAGTATTTGAATCTATTAGCTTTGCAAAGAAACGGCCGTCCTGGCTTTCAGTCAATGGGTGTCCAATTGAGAATCTTCTGGATAGCGTTAAAGTGTTCTAATTGTTTTACCTCTTTGACGATCTAATGACGGCCCGCTTATATCTTTCCGATCCCTACTGCCAGGAGTTCGAAGCTGCGGTCACCGAGATAAATGGTGAGTGGCTCATTCTGGATCGGAGCGCGTTCTATCCGGGGGGAGGAGGTCAGGTCGCTGATACTGGAACGATCTCTGACCTGCCTGTCACGGAGGTCAAGAAAGAGAATAATCTGGTAATGCACCGGGTCCCGGGTCATGGGCGGAACGTCGGGGATGCTGTGACCGGTAAGATCGATTGGGTTCGACGCTATGAAATGATGAAAGGCCATACGGGCGAGCACCTGCTGTTCTCCCAGCTCTCGAAGCTGTGTCCGGACCTGCACCTGGTAAAGATCTCCATCACCCCGGAGAAGAAAGCCCTGATGGTCAACGGCCCATTGGACTGGAACATGGTCTCCCAGGCCCAGCGGAAGGCGCAGGAGGCGATCGAATCCTCCTTGGAGATAAAAGAGAAGATCGTCGGTAGGGACGATCCCCTGATATCTGAGTCCAGAGTGAAACTTGAACGTATCCATGAGGATGGGGTCCGGATTATCGAGATCGGGGACGTTGATCGGGCGGCATGCGCAGGGGTCCATGTCCACAACACCAGGGAGCTGGGCATGATCCTAGTGCCATCGCTAAAATCCGCCCATCCCGTGGCGGACCTGGAGGTGGAGTTCGAAGTGGGAGATAAGGCCATACGGAAGGCCATGGACCTCTCGGTAGCTGCCCTACGTGCCTCGGATGCCCTTGGATCTCGTCCACAGGACCTCCTCAGCGCGTTGGAGAACCTCCTGCAAGAGAATGAGAGACGAAAGGCCACCATCAAGCACTATGAGACGAAGGTACTGGCCGACCTGGTACCATCCTACATACGGGGGATCAAACTGTACTCGGGGTTGTTCGAGAACATGGACAAGAAGGCCCTCATTGACACCGCCAACAGAATGATCAAGGAACCCTCGGTATGCGCGCTTGGCTCTGTAGGAGACAACTTCATGTTGGTGATCGCCTGCCATCCAGATATCAGAGTGGACTGCGCTTCCATACTGAGGAGGACATTGGAAGTGGTGGGCGGAAAGGGGGGAGGGAAGAGCACATTCGCCACAGGCGGGGTACAAGGAAGGGATCACGCGGAGAGATGTATGTCTAGCTCTCTTGCAGAGATTACTAAGACTATAGAGAAAAAATGGCAAGAATAATCGACAAATGTACACTTATTATCGGTATTACTAGAAAAACATTTAATAAGTTGTTACTTATCCTCCAATTATGGCAGCCAACCATGATTATTCAAAAGAGGATATTATCAGAATCGTCAAAGACAGAGAGATCAAGTTCATAGAGATGCAATTCTCTGACATACTTGGCACTATCAAGACCGTTGCCATTCCTTCCTCAAACCTTGAGAAGGCCCTCGATGAAGGGGTCTTCATAGATGGTTCCTCAATCCTAGGCTACGCCACCATAGAGGAATCAGACATGAGGGCCACCCCCATCCTCTCATCCTTCCAGATATATCCCTGGACCTGCAACGGGCGTCTGAAGACCGCCCGCCTGTTCTGCCAGATCTTCGATCACTCTGGCAACAGGTTCAAGGGCGATCCCCGCTGGGTGCTGGAAAAGATGGTCGATAAGGCCAAAGAGAAGGGTTACATATGCAACCTTGGCCCTGAGTTCGAGTTCTTCCTGTTCAACGTGGACGCTCAGGGCAACCCCATGGCAGCACCTTCAGATTCCGCCGGTTACTTCGATCTCATGGCCTTAGACAAGGGGGAGATCGTCAGGAAGGAGACCATGCTTAACCTTGATGAGATGGGCTTTGACACCGAGGCCTCCCATCACGAGGTCGCCCCCGGCCAGCACGAAGTGGATATGAGGTACAACGACGCTCTCACGGTCGCCGACCGCCTGATGACGTTCAAGCTGGCGGTCAAGACCATAGCTCTCCAGCATGGTCAGTTCGCGAGCTTCATGCCCAAGCCCCTGTATGGCCAGAACGGCTCGGGTATGCACGTCCACCAGAGCCTGGCACTGACCAACGGCAAGAACGCCTTCGACGACCCCGATGGCGCGTTCGGCCTAAGCGATAACGCCCTCAAGTACCTTGGTGGTCTCCTCCACCACGCAAAAGAAATCTGCGCCATACTCAACTCCAACGTCAACTCCTTCAAACGCCTGGTGCCTGGCTATGAGGCTCCGTGCTACATATCCTGGGCCAACATGAACCGGTCTGCGCTCATCAGGGTCCCTGCAGGTAGGGGCCCCAAGACTAGGATGGAGATGCGTAACCCTGACCCGGCTGGCAATCCCTACCTACAGTTCGCTGTGATGATCGCGGCCGGCCTGGACGGTATAGAGAACGATATCATGCCGCCCGAGCCCGTGGAGAAGGACATCTACAGCATGGACAAGAGCGAGAGGGCCAACAATGGTATCGACTCGCTGCCCGAGAGCCTTGGGGCTGCTCTGGAAGTGATGTCCCAGAGCGATCTGGTCCGGAGAACTCTCGGCGAGCATGCCTTCAACCACTACCTCAAGATCAAGGGGGACGAATGGGACAACTATAGGACCCATGTCACAGACTGGGAACTCCAGAGGTACCTCCACGTCCTCTGAGGTTTCCCACAAACACCTTCCCTCCGTTCAAGGTGCTAACGGGTTCATCGTAACCTAAGGCCGTCTAAAAAAAAGCAAAAAAGGCCTCGCCGAGAACGGTCGAACCTTCCTTTTTCGCTATGCACAATCGATAGAAGGTCAGTTTTTTTAGAAAAAGACAAGTTTTTTATTACGTGAGATGATGAGGCCCGAAAGCGGTTATCATGTACGAGACCTTCGAAGAAGCGCAGGAATTCATAAAGGCCAACAATATTAAGATGATCGACTTCAAGATGATTGATCTGGACGGCAGATGGCGTCATCTTACGATCCCTGCTTCCAAGTTCAAGGAATCGATCTTTCAGTTCGGGATCGGTTTCGATGGTTCAAACTATGGCTATGCTCCGGTGGAGAAGAGCGACATGGTATTCATCCCCGACATCTCCTCGATGGCCGTGGATCCGTTCGCCGAGAACCCCACCGTAAGCATGATCGGAGATGTTATGGTCATAGGGAAGGAGAACAAGCCCTTCGACCAGTACCCACGCAACATCGCCAAGGCAGCCGAGAGGTACATGAAAGAACAGGGTATCGCCGATGTGATGATCATTGGACCCGAGTTCGAGTTCAACATTTTTGACAACGTCTCCTACGAGGTAAAGTCCCACTGCATAAGCTGCCGCGCAGACACCATGCAGGCAGAATGGAACAGCGGGAAAGCAACATCGGAAAACAATGGTTATCAGGTGAGCCAGAAGGGAGGTTACCACATTGATGTTCCCAAGGACATCACCTTCAACCTACGCAGCAAGATGTGCATCCTCCTGGAGGATTGGGGCGTACCCGTTAAGTATCATCATCACGAGGTCGGTGGATCGGGCCAGCTGGAAATTGAGGTGGAGCTTGGCAAGATGAGCACAATGGCCGACAACACCATGATCATAAAGTATGTCGTGAAGAACTGCGCTGCTTCAGAGGGAAAGACGGCGACTTTCATGCCCAAGCCCATTTACAACGAGGCGGGCAACGGCATGCATGTCCACATGCTGCTGATGAAGGAGGGCAAGCCCATCTTCTATGACGCGGACGGCTACTCTGGCCTGAGCAAGACCGCACATTACTTCATTGGAGGGTTGCTGAAGCATATCGCCTCCCTCTGCGCCCTTACGAACCCTTCGACCAATTCCTACAAGCGGTTGATACCTGGCTTCGAAGCCCCGGTGACTATCGGGTACGCAACTGCCAACCGGAGCGCGGTCATCAGGATCCCGGCATACGCAAAATCACCCGAGACCAAGCGCTTCGAGTTGAGGAACCCCGATGCCACCTGCAATCCGTATTTCGCCTACTCCGCCATTCTCATGGCCGGTCTCGACGGGATATTGAACAAGATAGATCCGGCCGACCATTACTGGGGACCGTTCGATTTCAACCTCTACAACCTGAGCAAGGAGGATAAGGAAAAGATTCAGGGCCTTCCGAGAACGCTAACTGAAGCCCTCGACGCCCTGGAAAAGGATCACGACTATCTCACCAAGGGCGGGGTGTTCCCTCAGGAGCTGCTGCTTCACTGGATCAAGAAGAAGCGCAAGGAGGCGGAAGAGATCGAACGTGTACCCCATCCTGCGGAATACATGAGATACTACGACCTGTAAGGAAAAAGGTCGAGCTGCAGGCAAAAAAAGGAACAAGCCAGCGTGGCAGCCTGGGTTGCCATGTCTGGCATCAGCTCGTTCCTTATCATCAATTTTTATCAATCACTGTCGATCGGTCCAATGGCGAGTGACATCTGCGCCGTCGATCCGAAAATGTGTAGGTGCACGGAAGAAAGAAACATCCGCTGACCGATGCCACAAGCCGAAAACATTTAACTACCTTGGATTAATCAGATAGCCGTTACCATGATGCCAGGGATGAGGGGTGTTAATCCCCGCCAGATGAAGCAGGCTATGAAGCGGATGGGCATCACCACTGAGGATCTCCAGGGAGTGGAGGAGGTCATAATCCGCACTCAAGATAAGGAGTATGTCATCCGGGAAGCTGCCGTCACCGTCATGGAAGTGCAGGGGCAGAAGACCTTTCAGGTGATAGGGGAGGCCACTGTATCGCCGAGATCTGCCGCGCCCGCCAGCAAACCCGCGGAGGCATCCCTACCGGAAGAGGATATTGAGCTGGTCATGGGGCAGACCGGATGCTCCAGGGAGCAGGCAACAAAGGCCCTTAAGGAGAGCGGCGGCCAACCGGCCGAGGCGATCCTGAACATAATGTCATCGTGAGGTTCACATGTGCTTAGCTGTACCCGGTAAGGTAACGTCCATTGATGGCAACCAGGCCGATGTGGACTTTGGCGGAGTGGTCAGAAAGGTCAACGTCTCCCTGGTGGAAGCGCTCGTGGGGGAATGGGTCGTTGTCCATGCTGGTTTTGCCATCGAGAAAATGGATGAGGAAGAGGCCAAGGAGACGCTGGAGCTGTGGAACGAACTCCTTGACCAAGAGGAAGAACTGTAGAAGGGGATTCCCGATCCCCTCTTTTATTGCTCCTAGCTCAGTTTGGACTTGGGGCACACCGAGATGCATCGGCCACACGCCTTCTCCGGGCGGGAACCGTCACCTATCAGTGCCTTCTCATACCTGCCGCATTTTGCCCAGTCGATGACCTCCTCCCTGTCCATAGGGTGATACTGGTACTCCGGAGGTCCCCTCAGAGACTTGGTGGGGCATTCGTCGATGCACAGGGTGCACTCCCCGCATTGGCATTCCAGCGGTGCAGGGTTCTCCACGATGGAAATGTTGGTCAGGACCGTGCCCATCCTGAAGCGGGGACCGTGCTCTTCTGTTATGAGGAGACCGTTCTTCCCGATCCAGCCGATCCCGGAAAGATATGCCACGGCCTTGTGCGATATGGGGCCCAATAATTTCTCTGGGACGATCCTTTCGGCCGGGTCCACGAAACGTGCCTGGAATCCTGCCGCCGTCAGCGATTCCACTATCTGTGCGCCGATCTGCTTCAGCTTCTTGTTGCATTGCTTGTACGCCTCCCTCATCTCCTCGCTGGGAGACGTCAAGGAGGCCATGGCGGCGGCGGGGGGGATCTCCACGGCGAAGGAGACCGCGCTAGGGTAGTCAAGTGTCGAAGGGTCGCCGACCTGCAGATCATGAAGGGATCGTATGTCCGCACAACCGAACCTGAACGCTCCGCCCGAGAGCGCTATCTGGCCCATCTGCTCCTGGAGGCCTTGGGTGGCCTCCTTCGTGGAATTTGAGGTCATGCTAAAAGCAACCCCAGCTCGCTATTCAAATCTTTCACCTGATTATAAGCCGTCCGGCGATGCGGGGATCTGTGAATAAATGGCATCGACGAGCTTGCCTGTACGGGCCACTTCAAGAGGTCGGAACCTCAGTCGAAGGATCGCAGAGTGCCTCGGAACACATGAAGGTTTATTTAGTTGAGATGGGGATTTCACAGTGTTAATCATGGTCGACTATGAAGCATGCTCTAAGAAGATGGTGGAGATATTGGGCCTGAAGAACGAACCGGTGGCGATCAAGCTGATTAAGAAGGGAGAGCCCCTGCCGGAAGGGGTCCCCGAACCGGAGAAGAACCTGCGGCATTGCCAATCGATCATGAAGGCCCGGAAGGGGGAGTGCTTGCTCATGCCTCAGAACAAGCACGCCTGCCCGGTGGGCGCTTCCGCCCTGGGCCTCATGCCTACGCCTGAAAAGGTTGCTTCAGGGCAGTTCCACTTCGCCCTGGGCATGTTCGCCAACGAAGAAGCGGCCAAGCACACCATCGAAGTTAGGCCATCCCTGGAACCTGGGAGCTTGGAGGCCACCCTTGTGTGCCCCCTCAGCAAGGTCAAGTACGAGCCGGACGTCATCGTGGTCGTGGGGACCCCCGAGCAGCTATACTGGCTGATGCCGGCGGCATCAACGTACGATAAGGGCGGCCGGATCACCATCCAAACGGCATCGTTCCAGGCGAGCTGCGTGGACTCCACCGTCCTTCCTTACACCACGGGCGTTCCCAATCTGTCCATGGGATGCTACGGCTGCCGCAGGTCCACGGACATCGCCCCCGAGGAGATGATGCTGGGTTTCAAGGCAGATCAGCTGCCACACATAGTCGAGGTGCTGGAGAAACTGCAGGAAAAGGCCATACCTTCCTGCCGGCAGGGGCAGGCGAAATAACCTTCTTCCTAACCCATTTTTAAATCATCTTATTATTTATATTATTTAAAATAAAGGAAAGGGTGAGAGGGGAGCTCTCACTGTTTGGACAGCTTCATCAGCTCTTCCCACTTCTTGTCGACGTTCTCCTGGACCGTGTCGGCCACAGTTTTCCACTGGGGATCGAGGAGATGCTTGAACCGTCCCTGGGACTTGATCCAATCCTGTATGGGACGCTTCTCCTTGGTCCCCTCGGCGATGCGCTTGGTCTCCCCGGTGAGCTTCCACTTCCCGTTCTCGAACTCATAGAGGGGCCACATGCAGGTCTCCACCGCTAGCTTGGCGATCTCAATGGTCATTGCGGATTCATGCCTCCATCCGCGGGGGCAGGGCGAGATCACGTTCAGGAAGGCCGGACCGTTGGCCTCGAAGCCCTTGGCGGACTTCTCTATCAGGTCCTTCCAGTTATGAGGGGAGGCCTGGGCCGCAAATGGTATGTCGTGGGCGGCGATGATCTTGGTGATGTCCTTGGGTAGTTCCCTCTTTCCAGGGATACAGGAACCGGAAGGACAGGTGGTGGTGGCCGCACCCAGGCTGGTAGCACTGCTTCTCTGGATACCAGTGTTCATGTAGGCCTCATTGTTGAAGCACACGAACAGGAACTGGTGGCCCCGCTCTATGGCTCCTGAAAGGGCCTGGAACCCGATGTCATAGGTGGCCCCATCGCCGGCAAAGGTCACAAAGCGGATATCGTCCTTTATCTTGCCTTTACGCTTCAGGACACGGTACGCTGACTCGACGCCGGATATTGTGGCCGCCGCGTTCTCGAAAGCGCTGTGGATCCATGGCACGTTCCATGCGTTGTAGGGATAGCCAGAGGTGGAGACTTCGAAACATCCCGTGGCATTGGAAACGACCACTGGCTTATCGGTCCCCAGAAGGACCTGCTTAGCGATGATAGGTTCGGCGCAGCCTGCGCACAGGCGGTGACCTTCGGTGAGCTTGACCGGAATGTCCGCCATCTCCTTTATCGATATCATTGCTTCACCCCCAGGTAGTTGATGGTCTTGGCACTTCCAGACTCCAGTTGCTTGAACACGATCTTAAGGTCCTCGACACCGACATCGCGCCCGCCGAGGCCGTAGACATAGTTCACGGTGCGGGGGTGGATGCGGTTCTCGAACTCCGCAGCGCGCACATCGGCGAACAGGGGGCCGCTGGCACCGAAGCTGATGGCCCGGTCCATGACCGCCACGGCCTTCTTGCCCTCGGTGGCCTTGGCCACGTCCTGGTAAGGGAACGGACGAAAGACCCGTAGCTTGATGCAACCGACCTTGTGGCCTTCCTTCCTCAGGTCGTCCACCACTGCCTTCATGGTGCCGGCGGTGGAGCCCATGGCAATGGCCACGTAATCGGCGTCCTCGGTCCGGTAGGTCTCGATGAAGTCATAATGACGGCCCGTGATCTTTTCGAACTCCTCAGAGACCTCTTTGATCACCGGGAGGACATTGTTCATTGCCATGGCCTGCTGGTACTTGTGCTCGTAGTAGTACTCAGGCATGTCGAAGGGACCGAAGGCATGCGGATCCTTGGTGTTGAGGAGAGGATGGACCGCCTTGAACTCACCGACAAAATTCTTGACCTGCTCATCGGACATGGGAGTCAGGGACTCGATGGCGTGGGTGACGATGAACCCATCCAGGCAGTTCATGACCGGCAGGCGGACATCCATGTGCTCGGCGATCCGGAAGGACATTATGGAGTTGTCATAGGCCTCCTGGACGTTCTCGGCGAACAGTTGCACCCATCCGCTGTCCCTTGCGCCCATGGCGTCGGAGTGATCGCAGTGGATGTTGATAGGTCCGGACAGTGCCCGGTTGGCCACCGTCATGACCACCGGAAGGCGCATGGAGGCAGCGATGTACAGCATCTCCCACATGAATGCCAGGCCTGCTGATGCGGTAGCTGTGACCGTTCTCCCGCCCGCGGCGCTGGCACCTATGCAGATGCTCATGGAGCTGTGCTCCGATTCCGAGCACACGTACTCGGTGTCGACCGCTCCGTCGGCGACATATTCGGAGAACGCCTCCACAATTATGGTCTGTGGAGTGATGGGATAGGATGCGCAGACATCCGGGTTTATTTGCTTCCATGATAGGGCGACCGCCTGGTCACCGTTGACTGCCAATCTTTTCATTCCTTTCCCTCCTCGACCATGGTAATAGCTTTCTTGGGACACTGGTTGGCGCATATGCCGCAGCCCTTGCAGTGCGAGTACCTGAACCCCTTCATCTCCCCTTTCTCGACCAGGACGGAGTTGTCCGGACAGTACATCCAGCATAGCATACAGTTGATGCACTTGTCCTTGTCGATCACAGGGCGCATGGACCTCCACGAGCCGGTCTCATATTCCTTGGCAGTGCCGGGCTTCATGATCACGGAAATCTTCGCAGGCATCAGTCCACCTCCTCGTACGCCCGTTCGACGCTGAGGACGTTCTTGTCCACGACCTTGGCCGGCAGCTTCGCGCCCAGCTTGGTGCGGAGCTCCTTCTTGACGCTCTCCAGGTCGACCACGTTAGAGATCTTCACGAGCGCTCCCAGCATCGCAGTGTTGGCAAGCGGCTTACCCACGGTCTCCATGGCGATCTTGGTGGCGTTCACGGCATGAACGTCGAGGTCCGTGGCCAGGGCCCGGCGCAGGTTGTCCTTGCCATCAGGATAGTTGGCGATGAGAGCGCCATCCGGCCTCATGCCTTCCAACATGTTCACGTTGCCGATGAGGGTAGGGTCCAGAACGACCACATAGTCAGGGAAGTAGACCTGACTATGAACCTTGACCGGCTCATCGGACACACGGGCGAAAGCCCTTATGGGTGCACCCATCCTCTCCGGACCGAACTCCGGGAACGCTTTCATGTACTTGCCCTCTTCCAGAGCGGCGCCGGCCAGGATCTCGTTGGCGGTGACGACCCCTTGGCCACCCCTGCCGTGCCATCTGATCTCCAATGTCCTCAACTTAGTCCCTCGCTGGGCTCCGTGTATTCTTGAAAATATATAACCTTATCTTAAAAACAGCCCAATCTAGGCCCTCTTTTGTTGGATTTTCGAAAAAAACACGGGGTATTCGGACGTTATCGAGGGCCGATCAAACAAGGATTTTGGGTCAGTATCGAGGTGAGATAACATCACCTTTCGTTTTATAGAGGTTCTCTGTATTACTATATGAGGACCTTAGTTCAGGTGTATGGATAATGGCCTCGCTGTTCGGACCGGAGGAGTTCATCGTCAACTTGCTGGTGCTCCTTGTCATCATGGTGGTGGTCATCTTGTTGTTCGACCGCCTCCTCCGGAGACGTGGGGGAATGAGCCTTCACGGGGGCAGAAGGGGCAAAGGGAGACCGACGGGCGGATCGGCCATCGCTGCAGGTAGGGATAAAGAGGAGACCGTAGGATCAAGCCGCCTCTCCCGGAATTATCTAGGCAGCGGAGGGTCAGCAGGCTCGGAACAGGAGAGGACCTTTGGACTGCTATACAAAGAGGCCAACGATGCGCTGAATCAGGAGCCGGGCAGTCCCACGACGAGAGCCCTGATGAAGAGCATTGATGACCAGTTCCTGCGCACGCTCTCGTATTTCGTCGATGGGCAGGACCGAAGCTCCAGCCTTCATATGGAGCACAACTACCTGTGGCTGAAGTACCGGGAGAAGGCCCAGGAGGAGCCTAACGAGGCCTTCACCGCCCTGACCCAATCCCTAGCTAAGCTGGTTGAGAGGCAGGGAATGAGACCCTATGATCCCCGGGAGTTCGCCCAGATGATGGAAAGGTACCAAGGCACCATGGCCGATCTCAACCGGGCAAAGGGTTTCAATGTCAACGCCGCCACCGTGAGCTTCTTTAGCTTCTCCACGAGGTTGAACCTTGTGTTCCGGGGACCCACCGATCCGGCCTCCAAAGAAGCGGTCGGGCGTGTCATGGTGGAGTTCATGCGACCCCTCCTGGAAGAGCATTATTTCCCTATCGTCCAGAGTCACTACCTTCAGGAACTGAGGGTGGAACAGATCCAGTCCATAACCGATCAGGTCGAGGGCCTCATGCGGGTGCAGGAGGGCACGGGGCCACCAGACCCTCAGATCCAGATGGCCTGCCACTACCTGGTATGCCGCCTTCGTATGGCGCAGCTGCGAAGCATGGCCACCATGGAGCCGTCCCCGGGGCGACCTCAGGAGATGCATGAGGCGCACATGAGGAAACTTGCGAACGATTCGGCGGCCTCAGGGGCGGAGTGCGTTAAGTGGGCCAAGACCCTGGCCGGGAACGGTGACCGCACCATGCTCGCGCAGGTGGAGATAGTAAATCTCCTGGCCACGCACTATCAGACCACCTACGGCAAGAGGCTGGTCCTGGGATCCTGGAACACGATGAGGGCAATAAAGAACCAGGTGTTGCGGTCGGCCATAGTGGATGGCATCCCTCTGGGTGAGGAGCTGTTGGGCTTTTGCGATGATGAGTGGAAGGTCCTCAATGCCTCGACCAAGGAGTGGCTGTCACGACAGCGGCCATCAGCGACAGAAGGGGAAGATCGACCACCGGACAATGAGGGGATCGCAGGCCTAAGGAAACTATCCTTCTTAAAGGAGAACGGGATCCCTCCGGCAACGTTCGTGAAGGTCCTGGATGTGGTGAGGCGGGAGCGGCCGGCCAAGAAGGACTGGCCTGAGGAGTGGAACGATATTATGCGGACCTTGACCACGAGGGGGGGCGAAGTGCGAAGGATCGAGGTTCCCGGCTCGGACTACGTTTGCTTGATGGTGGGGTCCGATAGAGGTCTGTTGCTGAAGACGGATGATGACCGTATAGATGTGGGACCTGTGCTGATGGTCGTGGAAGCGCTGAGGAGGGAGGGGGCCGCGCACATATCCATATGTGTGAATTTCGCGAACGAGCTTGTCTCCGCGGAGATGCTACGGCGGTTCAAGCTCATCGCCGAGAAGCACTATCCCGATACCATCTTCCAGGTAGTGGACATCGTCCTCCTCACCTCCAACCTCATCTCCAGCCTGCGCCAGCATGGTGTACAGGAGCGGTTCGAGCTAACGCCCGAGATCTACCTCTGAACATGAGGCCAGAAGTGAGAACTGAGGCAATATTACACTGGCCCCGTCCTCCGTTCAATTAAATTTATTACCAACGACATTATGTGACCAATGCTCCATGCTATGTCAGGAGACCGACCGGGGATCTAAAAATGAAACGGTTAATGAGCATCAAGAACCTTGGAGTGAACGATATTCCGATCGCAGGTGGTAAGGCGGCCAACCTAGGAGAGCTCACATCCGCGGGCTTCGAAGTTCCGCCGGGATTCGTGCTCACCACCGAGTCTTACGATTATTACTTGAAGCAAAACAATCTCAAGGACATCATCTCCGAGGCCCTATCAGGATTGGACGTATCTTCTGACGCTGCCCTGCAGGAGGCGTCAGGAAAGATCCGCAAGGCCTTCGAGGAAGGGGATGTGCCCAAGGACCTGGAGGCCTCGGTTGTCGAGGAGTACAAGAAGCTGGGGAAGGGTAAGTACCCTCTGGTGGCGGTCCGTTCCAGCGCCACGGCCGAGGACCTTCCGACGGCATCCTTCGCCGGGCAGCAGGACACCTATCTCAACGTGTCTGGACCGGAGTCTCTTCTGAAGAGCGTCAAGAGATGCTGGGCATCCTTGTTCACCCCACGAGCACTGGCATACCGTGTGTCCAAGAACTTCGAGCACGACAAGGTCAAGCTGGCCGTGGTTGTCCAGCGCATGGTCAACTCCGACATCTCCGGGATAATGTTCACCATCGATCCCAACTCCGAGCTTCCGCACATCATCATCGAGGCAGGCTATGGGTTGGGGGAAGCTCTAGTGGGAGGCAAGGTCACCCCCGACACCTATGTGGTGGACAAATTCCACCGCAAGATACTCAACCGCCGCATTTCCAACCAGACCTGGAAACTGGTCCGGGGGGAGAGCGGCGAGTGCATGAGGCAGGACATACCTCAGGACCTGGCAACTAAGCAAAAGATGACCGACGAGCAGATCTTGGACCTCGCGGAGGTGGGGAACCAGATAGAGATGCACTACGACCGCCCCATGGACATCGAGTGGGCCATGGAGGGAGGGAGCATGTACATCGTCCAGGCACGCCCGGTCACCACCCTGTCCAAGGACAAGAACGTGAAGGCCGAGGACAAGATCGAGGCCTCGAGGACGATCCTGGTCAAGGGACTGGGGGCCAGCCCAGGGAAGGCCAGTGGTCCGGTCCGTATCTACCAGGAGGACATGAGCCTGGACGTGGTGAAGCAGGGAGATATCATGGTCACCCAGATGACCACCCCGGACATGGTCCCGGCGATGACCCGAACTTCGGCCATCATCACCGACGAGGGCGGCATGACCTGTCATGCGGCCATCGTCGCCAGGGAGCTTGGCATCCCGTGCATCGTGGGCGCCAAGAATGCTACCGAGGTCCTCAAGAACGGCATGGAAGTTACCGTCCACGGTCAGACCGGCGTGGTCTACGAGGGGCTGGACAAGGAGGACAAGCCCGCTTCGGCCCCCGTCGCTACGATGGCCGCTTCGGCCCCGATCACCGGCACCAAGATCATGGTCAACGTCGGCGTGCCGCAGAAGGCCGAGGAGTATGCCAAGCTGCCCGTCCAGGGTGTCGGTCTCATGCGCATCGAGTTCCTGTTCACCTCGTACATCCAAGAGCATCCCTGCGCCCTCATCGAGCAGGGAAGGGAGAGGGAGCTCATCGATAAGCTCAGCCAGGGCATCGCCACCGTCGCTAAGGCGTTCTTCCCAAGACCCATCATCCTGCGCACCAGCGACTTCAAGACCAACGAGTACCGCGACATGAAGGGCGGCGCCAGGTACGAACCGAAGGAACAGAACCCCATGATCGGATGGCGCGGCTGCTCCCGCTACGTCTCCGAGTCGTACCATGACGCCTTCCTCGCTGAGCTGAAGGCGATCAAGAAGGCGCGGGAAGAGATGGGGCTGACCAATGTGTGGATTATGCTGCCGTTCGTGCGCACCGTCGATGAGGTCGTCAAGATCGAGAGGATGATGAACGACGTCGGCCTGTACCGCGGCAACGACTTCAAGCTGTACCTCATGGCCGAGGTCCCCGTCATCGTGTTCATGGCCGAGGAGTTCGCGGAGCACTGCGACGGCTTCTCCATCGGTTCCAACGACCTGACGCAGCTGACCATGGGCGCGGACCGGGACTCGGACATTCTGGGCCGCATGGGCTACTTCGACGAGAGGAGCCCCGCCATCAAGCGCGCCATCGCCCACCTCATCAAGCATGCTCACAACAAGGGCGTGCCCGTGGGCATATGCGGTCAGGCACCGTCCGTGTACCCGGAGTTCTGCGAGTTCCTGGTACGGGCGGGCATCGACTCCATCTCACTGAACGCGGACACCGTGTTGACCACCATAAACTACGTGGCAGCGGCCGAACAGCGCATGGTCCTGGAGTCCATCCGCAGGCAGAAGTAAGGGCACGGGCACTACTGACGGGTGGTGCTCATCGGCACCTCATCCTTCAGCAGCCTGGTGTAGACCTGGACCAGGGGATGGTGTGAGCCCTGGATGATCTTCACGTCGTCCAGCGAAGTTATCCCCATCTCTTTGGCCGACCTCTCCAGGCCCAGGTCGATGTCCCGGTCCGGCTCCAGCACGAACGCCTGGAACTGACGGACCCCCATATCCCTGGCCGCCAGGACGCGGTGGTGGCCGTCCACCAAAACGTAGTAACCCTTCTTCTGAACCACGATGAGGGGCTCCACCAGACCCCTCTTTATCTCATACTGCCTCCCCCTCAGCTCGTCGGCGAACACCTCGTGCTGAGTGGGCCTGATGGACTCTATGGAGATTATCCTTCTGCGGATGGTGATGTTGACCCCATGCTTCTTTTCCAGAAAGGTCTTGAGCATGTTGATCTTGTTGGGGGTCGCCTTCTCGATGTGGGACCTGATTATGTCGATGTTGGAGAGGACGCCCACGGCGATGCCGTTCTCGTCCACCACGGGCACGTTGCGGAGACCGTAACGGAACAGGACCCTGGACGCATCATCAATGTCCATGTCCGGGGAGACGGTGATGGTCCCAACCTTGATTATGTCCCGGACCTTGACCTGGGGACGATCGATGGCCCTCAGCAGTTCCTTGGCAGTTACGAAACCAATGATGTGCCCGTCCTCCGCCACCGGAAGTCCGTGGAACTCCGTGGCTATGAGCTTCTGCCTCGCCTGCTCGACAGTGTAGTCAGGATCGATATAAACGACCTCCCTGACCATGTAATCGCTGACCCTCAACTTTCCGTCCATAGTCATCGACGTGAGCGATAACCAGGGTCGGTCACATAAATGTAGTGTCGTCTTATCGCATCTTTTTCAAGAAGAGCGAGCGGCCCTAGACGCCACACGCGACAAGCGCGGGTCGTTAAGCAAAACCGTTTCTAAGAATACATGGCCAGTGTGTTGACGGACCGTGCTCCTCGCGGCCTCGAGTTTGAAAAGCCATATATAGGACTAACATATTTGGGTCAAAAGCACGCCCTGGTAGTGTAGCGGCCTATCATGAAGCCCTGTCGAGGCTTCGACTCGGGTTCAAATCCCGACCAGGGCGCCATTCGCTCTCTTCTTCTACTATCTCATCATCGAGCGCTCCAACATGTCCACGGCCACCATTTCCTGCTCCTTGGTGATAGCCTCGGTGAGTGCCGCGTCCTCGTCATTCATTCTCGATACCTCCCTATCATGAAGAACGGCCAACTTTCCCATCGTCCCGCTGCCACCGCATACTTGTGCGAACATCAGGGACCATGTCCTGCGGGTGGCATCGAGATCATAGCCGCCACCTCCCGTTACTAAGTACCGTCCATCGCACAGCTCGTGCGCCAGGGAGTGTGTGATGGCCGCCACCTTCACGTAGGTTCGGGTGGTCAGCCCCAGGCCCACCAACGGGTCCTGACGATGACCGTCGGCCCCGAACTGATGGATTATGAACTCCGGGGCATACGCCCGCAGGGCAGGCACCACCACCGTCCTGTAGGCATCCAGATAGTGAGCGTCATCAGTGCCTGCGGGCAGGGGGATGTTTATGTTGAACCCCTGGCCTTGTCCCTCCCCCCTTTCATCTACTGTGCCGCTGCCGGGGTAGAATCCATGTCCGTGGCGGTGCAGAGATATGGTCAGCACCTTCTCCCCGTAGAAGATGCCCTGGGTCCCATCCCCGTGATGGCCATCGATGTCGATCACCGCCACCCGCTCCACGCCGTGCCTCTCGCGAAGGTACTGCACGGTGACGGCCAGGTCGTTGAAGACACAGAAACCGGAAGCGCTCGTGGGTTTGGCATGATGGAGGCCCCCCGCGGGATTGAAGGCGTGTTCGAACTCCCCCTCCATGATGCCCCTGGCCCCTCGAACGGACGCGCCCACTGCCATGAGTGCCCCTTGGAAGAGCTCGGGGCTTCCGGGCGTGTCCCCGTGGTCCAGTAGATCGTACTCAGCACAGGCGTTCTCCACCTGGGCCACGAATGCCGGGGGATGGACGCGGTTGAGGTCCTGCATGTCCACTCCCTCGGGCTCGACGATATGGGCGTCAACGCCGTCGATGATCCCTGCATCCATCAAGGTCTCCAAGGTGTGAATTGCCCGCACCGGCTGGAACGGATGTCCTGGGCCGAACTGGTAGAGCAGGAAGTCGGGGTGATAGAGGAAGCTGGTGGTGCCGCTCATCCGAGAACGACCCTATATCAATGAGGAAGGCCTAAATAACTGCCTGAAGGACGTCACTACCGATCTTCGGGCTCATCCGAGCGAGTGGAGCGCAATATAGAGACACTGTAGGCACCTATTCGCTCGTCAAAGTACACTGAGGCTTCGATGAGGAAGACCTTCCGCAGGTTCTCCGTCGTCATCACATCCGTGACCTCTCCCGCCGCCTGGATGCATCCGTTCTGCATGAGAAGGACCTTGGTGCAATAGCGCGCGGCCAACGCCAGGTCATGGGTGACGATGATGACGATGAGCCTCTCCTTCCTGGCAAGGGCCGTTATGAGGTCCAGTATCTCCAGCTGATGATTGACGTCCAGGTGCAGGGTCGGCTCATCGAGAAGGAGCACCTTGGGCTTCTGGGCCAAGGCTCTGGCTATGATCACTCTCTGCCTTTCACCGCCGCTGAGCTGGTCCATGGGCCGGTCGGCGAACTGGACGGTATTGGTCATGGCCATGGCCTCCTTCACGATGTCCATGTCCCTCCTGCTTTCCGACTCGAACCTTTTCAGCTCCGGAAGGCGGCCCATCATCACGATGTCCAAGGCGGTGAACGGGAAGGTGATGTTCACGCTCTGGGGTACGGTCCCCATCCTAGTGGCGAGCTCCTTCCTTGTCAGAGTCTGGCTGTCGACATCATCGATCATGACCGTCCCCGCCCGGGGCGTCAGAGAACGGTTCAGGCACTTGAGCAGGGTCGTCTTGCCCGATCCATTGGGTCCTAGTATCCCGATGACGTCCCCCTCGCTGGCCTCCAGCTCAATGTTGGAGATGGCGTCGCTGCTCCCATAACGGAAGCTCAGGCCATGTACTGAGAGCTTCATCCTACCACCCCATGGACTTCTTGCGGGACATCAGCAGGTAGATGAAGAATGGCGCCCCCAGTAACGAGGTGATTATCCCTACCGGCAGCTCCGCCGGCGCGATGATGGTCCTGGCCAGAGTATCTGTGGCGACCATGAACAATGCCCCCCCGATGATGGATGCGGGCAGCAGAACGCGGTGGTCCGGTCCCACCAGTATTCGTAACACGTGAGGGATTATGAGGCCAACGAAGCCTATGGTGCCGGCCACGGAAACAGCGATGGCGGTGACCAGGGATGCCGCCAGGAGCAGGACCATGCGTATCTGGTTCACGTTTATCCCCAGGTTTCCGGCCTGCTCCTCCCCCACCATGATGGCGTTGAGGTCCCGGGAGAGCATCATGATGACCGCGCAGCCCAGTATCACAGCGGGAATGGAAATAAGGATCTGGTCCCAGGTGGCGTTGTTCAAACCGCCCATGAGCCAGAACACCACGCCTGACAGCTTGTCTCCCGCGAAGTATTGCAAGGCCGAGACCAGGGCATTGAACAGGGCCCCGATGGCGATCCCTGCCAACAATAACGTCTCCACGGGCACATACCCGCGGCGGTCCCGGGACACGGCGTACACGAGGAACAGCGTGATGAATGCGAAGAGGAAGGCCATGGCCGGTATGGCGAAAGCCCCACTGACCCAGGACACTCCTAGTACCAGCGCCAGGGATGCGCCGAAAGCCGCGCCGGCGGAGATGCCGATGACCGAAGGCGAGGCCATGGGGTTCCGGAACAGACCCTGCATGGTGGCACCGGCAACTGCCAGGGATGCGCCCACGATGACTCCCAGAAGCACCCGGGGAAGTCGCAGGTTGAATATGATGTGCCTGTCCCTATCGCTTCCCCCGCCCATCAGGATGGAGATGACCTGGTCGAAGGGTATGCTCACCACACCGATGCTGAGACAGATTATGATGGCGGCGAAAAGCGCCAGCACCATGAATACGATGATAAGGGACCATCTCTTGTACTTGGCCCTCTGGAGCTCGGCTATGTCCTCAGCAGCCATCCGCACCCCGATGTTCCTTAGGCATTAAAGACCATCCTCTGATCGAGATAAAGTAAAAACGGAAAAGGTTTGAGGCCCTACTGGAAGAGCGTTGGATGGAACCACTTGGCCATGTTCTCCAGGGCCTCGACGACGCTGGGGCTGGTGGTCAGGGTGGTACCGTCGATCCGGTAGATCTTATCGCCCGACACCGCGGCCACTGTCGATCCCAAGTTAGCCTTGAGGTCGTCATTGCTCTTGGTGCTGGCATCCTCGATTACAATGATGTCAGGATTCTTCTCCACGATGCTCTCCGTGGAGGCCACCCAGTTCTTGGTCCCGTTATTGAAGATGTTCACTCCCCCGGCCATCTCGATGAGATCGTTGGACATGGTGCCGTTCCCCACCGTCGTTCCCCCGTATGAGGCCAGCTCCAGGTAGACCTTCGGCCTTTCGCTCTCCGAGATATTGGCCGTCTTCTCCAGGACCGCATCGATGCGGGCATTCATATCGGAGACCATCGCCTGGGCTTTCGTCTTCTCACCTATCAGCTCCCCAAGCTTGTCTATGGTCTCCAGGATGGTGGTCACGTTCTTGGGGTAGAAAGCGGCCACGGGGATCCCGGAGCTTTCCATATTGGTGATGAAGGTGGAATACATGCCGAAGTTCCATATGACCACCAGATCAGGGTCAAGGGCCAGTATCGACTCCACGCTCAGAGTGCTTACGCCCTGCAGGTTGGTGATGTTCTCCGTGCCTGTGGTGTTCTCCACTAGCCACATGGACGACTTGTCCGCGGCCACGACCTTATCCTTGGCATCAAGATCGAAGATAATCTCCGTGAATGCGGAACCCAGGGATACGATCCTCTCTGGTGCTCCCGTCAGGTTCACGGCCTTTCCTCGGTCGTCCAGGACGGATATGGTCCCCGTGGTGCCATCGCTGGCGTTGTCCTTGTTCAAATATATCATAGCGACCGCTGCGCTGGCCACTACCAGCACGGCCACTACCAACATTGCTGCTATCGCTTTTTTGCTCATGTTTATCCCCTTGTCTAGCTAACGGCCCTGTGAGGCCGATGAGCAGGAGCAGATAGACATATCGCTAAAATAACTTCTTCATGGTGGAAGATACATCTCTAATATGCTCTCACGGTAAACCTCCGAGCCTGGTTATGCTTCAAGGAAAAGTTTCTTCAACTAAAGGACCATCAATGCAATCATGCGCGTTCTCCTTCGGGGTAAGATCCACCGTGCCGTGGTCACTCAGGCCGACCCTGACTACATCGGGAGCATTATCATAGACAGCTCTCTTCTGGAGGAGGCGGACATATGGCCAGGTGAGAAGGTTCTCATCTCCGACGTCAACAACGGGGCACGGTTCGAGACCTATGTGGTCTCCGGAGAGGCGGGCTCGGGCATAATATGCGTGAACGGGGCCGCTGCCAGACTGGTCCGTGTGGGCGACCGCTTGATCATCATGGCCTTCGAGCTGGCGGACGCGCCCATAGAGCCTCGCATCGTCCTCGTTGACGATGAGAACCGGTGGACGGAGACCTTAAGGGCTCCCCGGCCTGGGAAAGCATGAGGTCCAGGATGAAGCTATTCATCTACACTGATGGCGGCTCGCGGGGCAATCCCGGACCCGCTGCCTTCGCGGTAGTGATCACTGATGAAGCGGGCAGGGTCATCAGGGAATACGGCCGCTACCTGGGAAGGATGACCAACAACGAGGCGGAATACAGCGGGGCGATAGCAGCGCTAAAGGAGGCCGAGGACCTGGGGGCTACCGAGGTGGAGGTCATCAGCGATTCTGAGGTCATGGTGCGCCAGGTCAACGGAAAATATCGGTGCAAGGCCTCCAACCTGCAGCCGTTCCTCAATGAGCTGAGGGAGCGTATGGCCAGGTTCAGACAGGTCACCTTCCGGAACGTACGGAGGGAGCATCCCATGGTGGCCCGGGCGGACGAGCTGCTTAACCGGGAGCAGGACGTTATGAGGTCCCTGCAGCCCCACGGACGACCCAATCCTTAATTGTGTTATAAGTCACTATACCTCTTCAGTGATGGATATGGTTCAGAAAATCATCGAGGTCGTGGGCATATCCTCCTCGAGCTTTGATGAGGCCGCCCAGAACGCGATCGAAGTGGCCGCAAAGACCGTGCGCGGGATACGATGGGCAAGGATGGTGGAGACCGAGTGCAAGGTGAAGGATGACAGGATCGTGGAATACCGAGCACTAATGCGAATTTACTTCGATGTAGAGACAGAAGACTAAGATCGGACCCTAGACGTCGTATCTGCATAACGGCATACAGCGATTATATCGATAGATGAATTCAGCTCAGGAACAAAACTTATATAGAAGAGCTATATTAGATATTTTTAGTGCCCGGGGTCGGTTGCTCAACTCTCCTCCTGAACAGTCGTTTTTCCTCCGAATCCCCACATGCGCCGGTCCCGGGCACTTTTCAATCTACTGGAACTCTGACCTCAGGTCTTCCTTCCTGACCAACCTCTGATCCCCAGATGACATGTCCCTTATGGCCACGGCTCCCTGGGCCAGCTCCTTCTCCCCCACAATTATGACCTTGCGGGCGTTCAGGGAGGCGGCGTGCTTGAAGTTCTTGGAGAGGCTTCGGCCCATTAGGTCGATCTCCGTCGGTACACCTTCCCTCCGCAGCTGGGCCGCTATCTGGAAAGCCTCCTCCTTCATTGAGGGGGTTACCGGTATCACGAAAGCGTCAATGACATGGAACGGGGCCTGGTAGCCCTCCCTCTCCAGCGCCAGGAGCGTGCGGTCGAAGCCAATCCCGAAACCCGTGGAGAAGGTCCTCTCCCCACCGAAAAGCTCTGTCAGGGAATACGATCCTCCGCCGCATATCTGCTTCTCCGCGCCCAGGACAGGGGCATCCATCTCGAACACCATCCCTGTGTAGTAATCTAGGCCGCGGACGACCCCCAGGTCCACCTGCACATTGTTGAACCCGTAGTAGGATAATATCTTGAAGACCTCCAGGAGATGGTCCCTGGCCTCCCCCTGGATCTTGTCCAATACATCCCTGGGACCCGAGGTCTTGGTGATCTCGATTATCCTCTCCGCCTCCTCGGCGGATATATCGGCCTCGGCCATACGTGCCGATGCCTCCTCATACTCCTTCTTGTCCAGTTTCTGGAGGATGGGCGCTGCCGAGGCCCCTTCCACCCCTGAGCTGGCCAGAAGCCCCCGGAGGACGCCTATGTGGCCAATCCGGATGTGGTAGTCCTTGAGCCCCACCCGCCTCATTATCGAGGCGGCCAGAGCGATGACCTCGGCATCGCTCTCCGGTCCGGGGTTTCCTATGAGCTCGGCACCGAACTGGTAGAACTCTCTGAACCGGCCTGACTGCGGACGCTCGTAGCGGAAGCACTGGCCGAAGTAGAACATCTTGAGGGGTCGCGGGTAATTGGTAAGTTCATTGACGTAGAAGCGCATGACCGGTGCTGTCAGCTCCGGGCGCAACGAAATGTCCCGACCTCCCTTGTCCGTGAAGGCGTATATCTCCTCCACGACGTTAGGGCCAGACTTGATGGTGAAAAGCTCGGTATGCTCGAAGATCGGTGTCGCGACCTCACGGAATCCGAACAAGGCCGCTTCCTGCCGCATCCTGCTCTCCAGAGAGCGCCTTTTTTCCATCTCCTCAGGACCGAAATCGCGGGTCCCCCGGGGCCTCTGAATCATCGCCGCCAACATGTGATGAGGTTATAAAATCATTTCCTGCCGCTCACCTGGCCTAAAAAGGGAAAGGATTAATCGACGCTATCCCATGCGCCATATCGATGAGCATGGGTGAGGAAGGTGCAAGAAAAGGTCGGAACGAAGCATGCGGGCCGACAGAGAGCCGGGTAGTGGTGCCCCGTCCACCCACGGTCAAGGTCATTATCGTGGCCGAGTCCCCATCTCCCGGCCTCATACCCATCTATCATGTCAGCAGGACCTTTGACGAGGAATCAGCCAGGAGGATGATCTTCGCGGCGGGGGAGCCCGGCAGGCTCCTGGTCAGGGTCCAGCGCTTCTTTGAGGAGATGTGGGATGCCCAAGAAGAAGAAAAGATGGAGCAGCTGCATAAGCTGTTCCGCTACGGACATCTGGTATACCTCAACCCGTCGCCCCAGGAAGAGGGCCGGGACCGCGGTCGAGATCTCGTGCGAGAAGAGGTCGACGCTCTACTGGAAGAGGGCGTCCAGGGGATAGTAGCCCTGGGAGATGTGGCCCAGAACTGGGTAAGAACGCATTATCCGCCCGAAGGGCTGATGTTCGTATTCCTCCCCCAGCCCTCCAACCATGTCTCCAGCTGGTTCCCCTCATACCTGGAGCGGACGAGCCGGGAGAGGGGCACTGACGCATTGGCCATCAGGGACGCCATGGCCGTGCAGATAGACAAGCTGATCCGCCTATGCACTGACCTTTGAAGGACATTATCTCGGTGCTTCGCCGATCGGACTAGCCCGCTTCCCCGTCAATGTGGCAGCGGACCCTGTTTCACTCGCCGCCCCGCTTCACCACGATGGTTATGATATCGCCGTTCATCAGGACGTGCTCCGTGCCCACTGTTTGACCGGGGAACTTGGCGGATTTCCCCCAAACCGTGGCATAGCGGAAGTTTCGGCGGAACGACCGGTGGATGCGGTCGCACAGATCCCCCACGGTGGAGCCTCCCATGATGACCATGGGCTCTTTCATGTCGGCATCCTGCCCCTGAGGCTTCAAGAACACATGTATGAAGTCCAGCTTCTTGTAGATGGCCTCCTTGAGGTCCTCCACGCCCAGGTCCTTGTTGGCGGCAACGTAGATGGGGTCCCATGCGCGCATTTTCTCCTTGATCCTCTGCAAGTGCACCTCGTCCACAAGGTCGATCTTGTTCACCACCGTGACCGATCGCAGGTAGACTCTGTTGCCAGTCAGGACGTCAATGAGCTGCTCCTCGTCGATGTCCTCGCGGATGATGACCTCGGCGTTCACGTAGCCGTAGGCGCCCACCATGTCCGAGGCCATCTCCTGCGTGATCTTGGTCAGGGCCACGGTGGGCTTGACCTCGATGCCTCCCTTCTCGGTCTTGGTGATGACCACGTTGGGAGGATGGGTGTTCAACCGGATGCCGGTGTTGTAGAGCTCGTTCACCAGAACGTCGATGTTCATGTCGTACACGTCGATCACGAACAGGATCAGGTCCGATGTGCGCACCACTGCCAGGACCTCTCTTCCACGACCCTTTCCGCGAGAAGCGTCGCGGATCAGGCCGGGCATGTCCAGTACCTGTATCTTGGCGAACTTGTGATACATTATTCCAGGGATGACGTCGAGAGTGGTGAAAGCGTATGCGGCCACCTCGCTCTTGGCGCCGGTGAGCTTGTTCAGCAAGGTCGACTTCCCCACACTGGGGAAGCCCACCAGGGCGACGGTGGCGTTCCCCGATTTCTTCACGGAGTATCCCTGAGCGCCACCGCCCGAGGCCGCGCGCCGCTTTTCCTGCTCCATCTTGAGGCGGGCGATCTTGGCCTTCAGAAGACCTATGTGGCCCTCGGTCTTCTTGTTCTTCTGCGTCTTGAGAATCTCATCCTCGATCGCCTTGATCTGTTCATCTATGGTAAGGGCCACACGTTCACCGGTTGACGATTTGGGTTCCCGCCTTACTTGACAATGCCGTATGTAAAAGTTCCGGTGTGGTGATTATCGCCCGCTCCCCGCCCGACCTAACGAAATCTATCGCCGCCTCCACCTTGGGACCCATCGAACCCGGCGGGAACTCTCCCTCATTTAAATGCCTCTCAGCCTCCTCTGCCGTCACCGTTCCCAGCATCCTCTCCCTAGCGGTGCCATATCCCACGTACGCGCCCTCGACGTCGGTCAGCATCACCAACAGGTCGTCCTTTAGGCTCTTGGCCAGGCAGGCGGCGGCGAGGTCCTTGTCCACCACCGCCTCCACCCCTTCCATGCGTCCTTCCTTCCACACCACGGGTATGCCCCCTCCCCCTACGGCGATGACCAGATCGTTGCCGCTGCGCACCAGCCGCCCGATCGCCGGTGCTTCCACGATGGTGATGGGTCGGGGAGAGGGTACCACTCTCCTCCACCCTCCCCGCGAGGGGTCCTCATGGAGATGCCAGCCCCTTTCGTTGGTGAGCCTCTCTGCCTCCACCTGGCCATAGTACGGGCCGATCGGCTTGCTTGGTTCCCTGAAGGCCCCATCCTCCTCGTCCACCACCACGCGGGTGAGGACGCAGGGAACGATGCGGTCGCAGCATGCCTTGCGCAGCGCCTCGGTCAGGGCCTGCTGCAGCATGAAGCCGACGAGCCCCTGAGATTCCGCTACGCACACGTCCAAGGGCATGGGAGGGACCTCGTTACGGGCGACCTCGTTCTGGATCAGGATATCTCCCACCTGGGGGCCGTTCCCATGGGTGAGCGTGATGTTGTACCCCGCCTCCACTATGGATGCAATGTGGCGGCATGTCTCCTCCAGGTTCCTCTGCTGGTTCTCCCTGGTGGCCGGCTGGCCTTTCTTCAGTATGGCGTTCCCGCCAATGGCTACCACTGCTGTCGTCATGCTTACCAGCCACTAATGTCAGGTCGAGGGGGATAAACTATGTTGTCTCCCAGGAAGGGATGCCTTTGCTCCAGGTCCTCTGCCAGTGGCCTACTACCGCCCATCGATAGGCGGAATAGCCGTCGCCGATAGTAGCAGCAGACCACATAGTGAAGGGCACCGACCGCTCGTCCCAGGAGAATGCCAGGTCGAAGGGCTACCGCATCCGGGGGTTGCTTAAGCGCATCGCCAGAACCTGCCCCGTCATAGAGTATTTCTTGAACAGGCGGGTGAGACCCAGCGCGGGAAGCATCCTCCTTATCCCTACGTCCAACGGCACGTCGATCCGGCTAAAAAGCCTCCATGTGCCTTACCAATGTATCAATGAGGTCCTTGTCCTCGGGGGCCAGGCGGAGAATCTCCGTCCTCAGGCGGTCCATGTCCACGCACAGGGTGAACTTCTCCCCATTGGCGAGACGGACCTCCTGGAGGGCTGCAGGCCGCAGGAGCTCCCTTCCCGACCTCGCTGCCCCCCTTCGTTCATCATCTCGCGAGTCTCCGATGTGGTCCCCTCCTATCGTACATAAGGTTTATACCCCTCAGTATGATGCCAGGAACCAATGTCGACGCAGGACGATCTCAAGAGCAGGTTCTTGAGGTTCAGGGAGAACAAATACGCCATCTACATCGGCCTGGCCCTGACCTTCATTGTCTGTTCGCTATTGCTCGTGTATTCCTCTTACCTTCTCTGCTTCGGCCTCTTGCTGGTCGCTCTGGCCGGATACTACATACCATACTATTTCGGGATGAGGTCCCGGAAGAAACTGGCGGTCTGGGGCATAATACTGATCCTGCTATTGGCCTTCCCCTACGCGTTCTCGCTGGTGGAGGGACAGAAGGCCTCCGCCAACAACCCCCTCAGCTCTAACGACGGCACCCTGATCAACGGTACGGTGGATCCCTTCAACGGGGACGCTAACACGGTCCACACCTTCACCGTGCTTGTGACCAATGCTAGCTATTCCGATGTCAGAGTAGTGATATTCGATGCATTGACGGGAACACTCGTGTCCAACAACACAATGACAGGGAGCGAATCTACAGGAGGCACTCTGTTCACGTTCAGCGGAACCTTGCAGAACAGGACCGCGTACTACTACTATTTCACGGCCAATAGCGGAGATGGCTGGATCACCACTAAGACGGCCAACTATGGCCCCTTTCACCTCTCCGATGCAGAACTTTATGCGCAATTGCTACCTAGGCTAATCCTTGCCCTGTTCTTGGAGGTGGGGCTGTTATACTTCCTGTTGCTGATCCTGAGCTGGTGGACCGACAAGTCCAAGGCCCGGTTGGCAGAGGCGCAGAAGAAGAGGGGAACCAGCCTCCCAGCACCCGGAAAGGAGGGCACGGAGGAGAAGTTTATCTGCTCCGAGTGCGGGGCCGAGGTACCTAGCAGCGCGTCCAAGTGTCCCCAGTGCGGGGAGAAGTTCGACGAGTCCAAGGATGAGCCAGCGGCCCCGGTCAAGAAGAAGGATGAGTTCGTGTGCACAGAGTGCGGGGCTACCGTGGACGAGAAGGCCAAGACCTGCTGGAACTGCGGAAAGGAGTTCGAGGACTGAGCCCATTTTCACCGCTCCGCGCTCAAACCTTTTATACCCTATTTCATTGAGGTAATGGGATGGCCTCTACTACAGCTCATAAACTAGCTAAGAGCCAGAAGGAGATCTCTGTCTCCGAGTTCTTCGAAAAGAACCGTCAGATCCTTGGTTTCGATTCGCCTGTCAAATCGCTCATAATGGGCATCAAGGAGGGGGTTGACAACTCCTTGGACGCCTGCGAGGAGGCCCAGATCATTCCGGACATCATCGTGAGCATCGACAAGGTTGACCAGAAGGAGTACCGGGTCATGATCGAGGATAATGGACCAGGTATAGTTTCCACCTCCATGCCCAATGTTTTCGGTCGACTCCTGTACGGCTCCAGGTTCCACGCCGTCCGCCAGTCACGTGGCCAGCAGGGTATCGGCATCTCCGCCACCATCATGTTCGGACAAATAACCACGGGGAAGGCGGCCACGGCCCGCTCCAAGGTGGAAGGGGCGGAGGCGGCGAAGGAAATTGACATCATCATTGACACCAAGAAGAACGCTCCGGTGATCCTCCGGGAGGATTTCGTACCCTGGAACGAGAAGGCCCACGGTACGCGGGTGGAGTTCTACATGAACGGGCGGTACGTCACGGGAAGGCAGTCGGTCATCGAGTACCTCCGACAAACGGCCATCGTGAACCCCCATGCCACCCTGACGTTCATTGACCCTGATGGAAAGCGCTACATCTTTGGCAGGGCGACCGAGCAGATGCCCCCTCTTGCCAAGGAGATAAAGCCACATCCTGACGGCATCGAGCTGGGCACTCTTATGAACATGATCAAGGTAACCAAGGAGAAGAGCCTGGTCAAGTTCCTGCAGAACGATTTCAACAGGATATCCGAGAGAGTGGCCAAGGAGATATGCAACGCATCCGGGTTACCGGAGACGACCAAACCGTCGAACCTTTCACTGGACTCGTCCAAGCAGCTCCTGGAGGGGATATCCAAGGTGAAGATAATGGCCCCTCAGGTGGACTGCCTTTCCCCCATTGGAGAGAATCTCATCCGCAAGGGTCTGAAGCACGTGCTGGCGGACGTGAAGCCGGAGTTCTACGCTCCTCCTGTGAGCAGGGAGCCTAAGGTCCACACCGGTAACCCCTTCCTGGTGGAGGTGGGGATCGTGTATGGAGGAGACCTATCCTCGGACCAGCCAGTGCAGATCCTCCGGTTCGCGAACCGAGTACCCTTGCTGTATCAGCAGGGTGCCTGCGTGGTCACCAAGGCCATCGAGAGCACGGACTGGAGGCGCTATGGGCTGGAACAGAGGGGAGGCTCGGGCATACCCTTTGGACCGGCCATCATACTTGTGCATGTCGCATCCACCAAGATCCCCTTCACTTCCGAGGCCAAGGAGGCCATCGCCTCCGTGCCCATCATCCAGGAGGAGATCTCCCTGGCATTGAAGGCCTGCGGGAGGAGCCTTAAGACCCATCTCAACAAGAAAGAGAGGAAGACCAAGACCCGTTCCAAGTTCGAGATCGTGCAAGTGATCATTCCGCTGATGGCGGAGAAGACCGCCAAGATCGTGGGCAAGCCCGTTCCTGATCTGAGGGGGACCCTGACCAAGATCATGAACGTAGTTTGGATCGATGACGCGGTGACCTACGATAAGGGTCGACACCGGGTAAAGGTGCTAGTCTACAATTACACCCCCAAGCAACAGAAGTTTCGCATCCACACCGTTCTGCCGAAGGGAAGCCTGGACATTGCATCGTGCAACCTCAAGCCGATGGATGTCAAGGAGGAGGGAAAAGTAACCTGGGAGCTGCCCCGCATACCCTCCACGGCGATGTACGAGGTAAGCTTCGACCTCAAGGGCATTGACTCAGAGGTCTTCTCCGAAACCGAGGTTTTCGTGTCCGGGATCAACCCTGTCGACGTCATGGGGGCCGATCCCCTTCCCGGGGACTGGGACCTCCAAGGTGTGAACTTCACCGAGGTGGAGGCGCCGGCCGTGGCGCCTACGGTGGAAGAGGAAGAGGATGAGGAGCCAGACTACGATGAGGCGGGAGAGGACCTGAATGATGAGCAATAAGCGCAACACCGAGGCCATTAAGCGGCTCTACTCCATCTCTGAATCTATCTACAAACAGCTTGACGAGGGCAAGGTGCCTAAGATGGTGCTGCCCCTCCGTACCAAGGCCAACATCAAGTTCGATACCCGCAGCAACGTGTGGAAGTATGGGGACCTGAGAGGTGCCCGCTCCGCTAAAAAGGTGAAGGGGGCGCTGATGCTTCTCCGCACCTCCTACATGCTCGAGCTCATCCAGGAGATGATCGAGACCAATAAGTCGTCCACCCTGAGAGAGGCCTATTACATATCCGAAGGATGGGGACGGGCCAAGTTCCACTCCCAGGGCGAGTCCAATCTGCTCGCAGAGGACTTGGAGATCGTCACCCAGTGCCTTCGCGAGGATTTCAAGTTGCGTCCCGAGGAGGATGGTGCCAGGGTGATAGGGGATATCAACCTGGTGGAGACGGACCGCAAGGGAAAGCAGAAGAAGCTGAACTGCCGCGACGACGTCGGTGATTCCGGATACGGCATCCCTTACAACGTGGAGAAGGAGAAGCTCGACCTCAAGGACAGCTCCGCCAAGTTCGTGATCGCCATCGAGACCGGCGGTATGTTCGACAGGCTGGTGGAGAACGGGTTCGACGAGAACTTCGATGCCGTCCTGGTGCACCTGAAGGGACAGCCGGCTCGGTCCACCCGCCGTTTCGTCAAGAGGCTGAATGAAGACCTGCATCTGCCGGTCATCGTATTCACCGACGGCGACCCGTGGTCCTTCAGGATCTATGCCTCCATAGCTTACGGAGCTATCAAGACAGCCCACCTCTCAGAGTACCTGGCGACACCTAGCGCGGAGTACATCGGCATCACCGCCTCGGACATCGAGAACTATGACCTGCCGACGGACAAGCTCACCGACATGGATACGAGGGCTCTTAACGCCGAGCTCAAGGACCCCCGGTTCAATACTGACTTTTGGAAGGGGGAGATCGACCTGATGCTGAAGCTCGGGCGGAAGTCGGAACAGCAGGCATTGGCCAAGTACGGGCTGGACTACGTCACCGATACCTATCTTCCGGACAAGCTCAGCGAGTTCGGGCTCCTGAAGTAGAGACCTGTGAATCCTGGACCGTTCACCGTGATCGCGTCATGGACGATCAGGTCCTGCACAGTGCCGGTCCCTGATGCCTGGTCGTGAAAGAGGCGGGCCGAGCTCGTATAGGAAAAAAGAGAGAAATCGGTCTCGGGCTCCAAGCTGCGCTTGCCGCCTCAGCTATCGCTTTCCCCGACTCTCTTGCCCTTATCGGTCAGTACGTAGGCGTTGGTCCAGCTGGGGGAAAGATCACAACCATTCTTGCTTCCACCGCAGTGGCAGCCCACAAATTTGTTGGAAGAACAACCCTCCAGTTCCGTCACATTCTAAATCCCCGCTCATAAGCAGGTATGCCTCCAAGGCATCTGCCATAGCTGGCCCTCAGTATGTGACCAGGATCTGATCGGCTAGACTTTTGCTCAAGGCCAGGCGGGTCCCGTTGATCCCTACGATATGGCCTTGACCGTCCGCTCTGATGACCATCCCCTTGGCCTTGTCAACGAAACCCATCTCCCTTAGGCGATTGGCGTACCAGGTCTTCCCCTTGACAGACTGCACCATTCCTTCCTGGCCTTCGTTGACCATTGACAGAGGGATCTCTTTCGACATCTCAGACCTCCTTACAGTCCAGCAGCACTGTGGCCGCCTCGCTGTCCCTGAGCGTGATGTGATAGCCTCGAACTTGGAACTCCAGGGGATCGTTCATGGGAGCACGACGGACCCTGGTCGCCTCTGCCCCAGTCGTTAGGCCCATCTCCGCCATCCTCTGCCATATTGAGCCCTTACTTCGATACGTCTTCTGGTCCCATTCCTACCAGGCTCTAGCCTGTTCATATATAGGTCGACCATCTTATCAACACATTTAGATGAGCCAAAATCTAATTTCGGATTAGCTAAATCGTGATGTACTATGTAAATTTAGGATTCCTAAAGAGAATCAACAAATTCCATACGACATGCCTACAGGCATATGGGGCGGCATGGAGCGTCGGAGCGATTGGGCCATGAAAGGTCTGGCCACAAAAGAAAGTAAGGAGGGTTGGCGGATCGTTCTATCCTTCACCGATGTACTCAGCAGGAGGCCTCTCTGATCCTTGCCAACACGAAGTCCCTGTCCAGGGTGGACAGGAAGAATCCCAGGCGTGGCCCCTGCTTTTGATTGCAGAAGATCTTGTATAAAACCTGGAACCCGCCGCGAGCCCCTATGGGGGCTCCCTTGGCACACCCATACATGGCATCATGTATGGTCTCGCCCTTCCACTCCACACCTTCCATAGCGGCGAGGAGCTCCTTGAGGAAGCTCTTCTCCTGCTCGGACAGTTCGCAGGAGGGCATGCACTCGCATACTGCGAACTTCACCTCATCGGGAGCGAAGCTGTTGAGCCAGTATCGAACGCATTCGACCCTCTGCTTCAGGATTGCCAGGTCCTCCGGGGACGCGGTGTCGGGGACCGCCCCCATGCGGCGGAGCGTGGCCAGGACGCCATCGAAGCCGTCCGTGATCTGTACCAGGGATACCAGGTGCCGGTAGGGCACCTGCAGAGGTAGGCTGGAGCGCGCCTTCTCCGGTTGAGATAGCTCGTAGGCGCGGAGGAGGTCACGGTCCCGTTCCTCGCACTGGCCCGAGTAGTACATGCATTCCACTCGATCGTACTCGTCCACCATGTCCAGGATTCCCAGGCCGGCATCGTAATCGATGTGACGTGAGGGGTTCACCCGGAGGACGATGTAGTTCATGACCGATGCGGGGGTGATGCGCAGGGCGTCCACCCCGGTGACGGTCGACCCGGTGGACTTATGCATCTGCCCCTTGCCCTTCAACTGGACGAACTCATAGGGGATGGGGTAGGGAGCTTCGAACTCGAAGATCTCCTTGGCAAGCCTCACGCCGGTGTCATAGGAGCCGCCTGCCGCCGCGTGGTCCTTTCCGAAGGGTTCACAGGTCACATCGAACACCTTCCATTTGGCGGCCCACTCGATCCTCCATGGCATCTTGCCGTCAGCCTTGCGAATATCGGCCTCGCCGGTGTGTCCGCAAGCGCACTGATATGTCACATACGGATGCTCGTACCCGGTGACCTTGGCGTGAGTGAGGCGCCCGCAGCTCTCGCAACGCGGTGAGTACGGGAAGAAGTCCTTGGGGAGGTCCCTGCCACTAACCTCCTTCAATATCCTGGCGATATCATCCTTCTTGCGAATGGCAGTATCGATCACTTCCGCGAAGCGACCGAGCTCATACTGCTCATGGGTCCACAGCACATCGCAATGAATGCCAAGCTCCTTTATGGAGTCCAGGAACGGCTGGATGTAGTGCTGGGCATAGTTCTTATGTTCCCCGCAGGGGCATGGTATGTAGGCCAAGGGCTTGCCCACCTCCGCTTCATAGCTCTCTGGAAGGAAAGGATAGCGCTTCCTCAAGGGGTCCCATGAATCCACAAGGTAGATCATGCGCACATCGGCATCCTTGTCCGAGAGGGCCTTGCGGACCGCCTCGGCGGTGATGGCCTCTCTGAGGGTTCCCACGTGAAGTGTGCCCGAGGGGGTGATGCCAGTATTGATGAGGTGCTTCCTGCCTCGTGACAGCAGGTTGTTCGCCTCTACGTCTGCCCAGTGCATGATATCAGGCAGATGCGAACAGGCCGCGCTCTAATAAACTTATCTTGGGACCGCAGGAGGTTTTTTACTCGCTGTGAACAACCGTAAATCAAAAAACAAAAGATTTTAACATACCGTTACCTATGTATTCCTTTATGACGACGATTCCTACCATTAAAACCATTGCGGTCCGACGTGCACATCAACTTCAGGCGGAGAGGCCTGGGGCGGTGGTGACCCAGGAGTTGTTGGAGGATCGAGCCATCTTGTCGGTCCAGATGAACAACAGAGTATTGGAAACGGATTTCATTGAATCACCAAAGTCCATCGCTCTGCCAAGAAGAAGCGTGGAGTATTATGATATTTTGGGCCAAGGCATAAAGTTAGGCATCATCGTGCCGGCCAAGAGGATGGAAGAGGAAAAGGCCAAGATGAAACGAATAAAAGGGCCTGACCGTATGGTCGTTATGGGCTATGACGAGGACCTTGCTGATAGGCCTCTTGTCGTTTAGGTTCCAGTTCAACAAGATTATATAACATCAAGAGTACTCACTGTTGGATCCCTATGCCAGCGAAGAGCAAGAAGAACACAGGATTCCAGTCCGCGGCTGGTCTGATACGTTACTTTGACAATGAGGTGGAGAAAGGGCCGGTCCTGAAGCCCTGGTTCGTGGTGGGAAGTATCATTGCCCTTGTTGCCATAGTATCACTGGCTAAGTTCATCTGGCCGGTCTAATAAAATAAAATAATTCCAATGATCGTGCGTAACCGCACACCATCATTATTTCTCTCAGTATCTCGATTCTCTGTAAAAAACATTAAATGGGACCTGCATGGTGCAGGGTCGAAGTGGATAATATGACAATGTGGAAAGAACTGCCTGTGGGCAAGGACCCGCCTAACCTGATCAACGTGATCGTTGAGACCCCCAAAGGCAGTAAGAACAAGTATGAGGTGTCCAAGGAGCATGACGCCATCATACTGGACAGGGTCCTGCATTCAAGCGTGGTCTTCCCTCTGGAGTACGGCATGGTTCCCCGAACGTTCTACGAGGATGGTGACGCCATCGATGCCATGGTGGTCATGTCCGAGGCGACCTTCACAGGATGCATCATCGAGGCCCGGCCCATTGGTGTGCTGAGGATGCGGGACGAGAACGGTGCTGACGATAAGGTACTATGTGTAGCTGTTAAGGACCCTCGAACCAGGGAGTACCTTGACCTTACTGACCTTCCGACGCACTACCTCGATGAGATCGCAGAGTTCTTCCGAACCTACAAGCACCTGGAAGAGGGCAAGAACACCGAGGTCCTGGGATGGGAGGGTAAGAAGTCTGGCATCCAATGCATCCTGGACGGAATGGCCCTGTTCAAGAAGAACTTTGATTAGACCGTTCTGATCAATAAAACGATTCGTCCCCCTTCGGGGACCTAGCTTCTTGTTTTTCCTCGTTCATCGCATCGGCGATTTTCTGTCAGTTCTACGAGGAACGACATATGGGCCTGAAAAATAATCGATAGGCCTCATCATATTCACTCTCCCTTTTCTTGGAAGAAGGGTTGTGAATCCATATCGAGACCGTTCTCACTTGTTAGGTGCCCGTCTGAACGATAGTATGCCCTTTCCCACCAGGATGAAGACCGTACCCACCGCTATCATGACACCGGCGGCCATCATCACGATCTCCGTCATCTGGATCCCCTCTTCCCCATGCAAGCTCTGTGAAGAGGACCCGGGTACCACGCTGACCTCGTTGGAGGGATTGCTCTCCGAGGTGGAGTTGAGGGCGGTGACCATGTAGTAGTATGGTACGCCGCTCTCCGCGTACTCGTCCGTATAGGTCGTCGAGGAGCTCACGTCGTACAACGTCTCGCTCCCGCTCTGAATGCCCCTGTATATACGGTAACCGAGGATGTCCGCAGAGGAGGGATTCGGATCGGTCCAGGTAAGGATGATGTTCCCGTTCGTCCTGGCTGCTAGGAGATCGACGACAGCGAGCGGTTTGGCCACAGGTTCTGAGGTGATGGCGGCCGACATGGGCCCCTCTCCCACCTGGTTGACGGCCGAGACCTTGTAATAATAGGTGACCCCGTTCTCGAGGCCAGTATGAACGTAGCTGCTCCCGGTGACAGGGACCATCTCGTAGCTACCATTGGGGATGATGCTCCAGTACAGCTTGTATCCTATAATGGTGGCGCCCCCGTTATTGTAGGGCAGGCTCCAGGAGAGGATGATTAGCCCGTCGCCGGGGTTGGCCCTGAGATTGACAGGTGAGCCGGGGACGGTGGTGGGAACGGCCGATACCTCATCTGACCTCATTCCCTCACCCGTGGCGTTCACAGCGCTGACCTGATAGTAGTAGCTCCTTCCGTTCACCAGATCGATGTTGAGATAGTTGTTGATGCTGACCGTTGTCAACAATGTCTCCCCACCGGGGGCTGTAGAGGAGTACACCCTGTAGGTTATGTCCGACCCATCACCGGATTCGGCCTCATCCCATTGAAGTTGAATTTGCCCATCACCAGATGTGGCGATAAGGCCGGTCACCTTCGAAGGAGGTGTCAAGGTGGCGGAGGACATGGCATCGGACATCGCCCCCTCGCCCACCGGGTTTACCGCGCTAACGCGGTACCAGTAGGTGGTAGAGTCCAGCAATCCGGTGTCTGTGAACATGAATGCGGCGGTGCTGATAACTAGCTTGTAAGCGCCGCTCTCCGACGATGAACGGTAGATCTTGTAGCTGGTTATGCTAGATCCGCCGTTGAAGGGGGCCTCCCAGCTCAAGGCCGATTGCCTCACTCCAGGGACGATGGACACGCTGACGACCTTGGAGGGCACGTTGGCCGGCACCGCTGATAGAGGTCCATTGGTCTCACCTTCGAAGAGGGAGTTGACCGCCGATACCCAGTAGTGATGGGTGATGCCGTTCTCCAGCCCGTTGTCGATATACTCGGTCCCGTTCACGGCGGCAATGGTCTCCACCGGCCCCGTGGATAGCGCGCGGTAGATGCGGTAACCTACGAGGTAGCTGCCGCCCAGGTCGGCAGGGGCGCTCCACGTCAGGGTGATGCGATGTGATGATGGGGTGATGGTCAGTGATTGCGGCTCCCCTGGGGCCCGTATCATGACTGCCGAGGCCGTATCGGCCTGACCTTCACCGACCATGTTATTGGCCGATACAGAGTAGATGTAGCTCACACCGTTCTCCGGATCTGGGTCGTCATATTCTGTATCAGTGACCTGAGCGATAGATATCATGCTCTCGGCACTGGTCCCACGGTACACTCGATAGGAGGTTATCTCCGCTCCTCCATTGGTGGAAGATGGGGCCCATGACAGGTGCATGTTCACACCGGTGGGCTGCACCGAAAGGTTCACAGGCTTTCCCGGAAGGCCCAGCGTGGTGGCGCTGACCTCGAGTGAGGGCGACCCCTCTCCCCTCTCGTTTAGGGCGGTGATGCGGTAGTAATAGGCCGTCCCGTCCGACAGGCCGCTGTCCAGGAAGGTGAAGATGTTGCCGACTGAGGCGAAGAAGACCTCCTGACCAGAGGCTACCCCACGATAGATGGCATACCCAGTGATGTTCGTTCCTCCGTTGAACGAGGGAGCGGTCCATGTCAGATTGACAGAGCGCAGGCCGCCGATGGCTGCGAGCGCGGGTGCGTCCGGCACGCGAGCGGGCATGACCTGGACCTCCTCCGAGGACGAGCCTTCGCCCAGGCCGTTCACCGCCCGAACGATGTAGCCATATTGGTGACCGTTCTGCAGACCGGTGTCAAGGTACGGGGAGGGGACGAGGGAGGCGACCAGGCTCCAACTGCCTGAGGTGTTACGATATACGTTGTAGCCGATTACTGAGGAGCCGCCGCTGTAAGAGGGCGCCGACCAACTTAACGTGGCGAAGGAGTCACCGCTGGAGACGATGACGTTCTGAGGTGCTCCCGGCTTGTCAATGGTGCGAGCAGAGACCTCCGAGGATATGGGGCCATCGCCTTGGCTGTTGATCGCCCGTATCTTGTAATAGTAAAGCATGTTGTCCGGCAGGCCTGGATCCACGTAGGTGGTGTTCGGCCCTATCAGCTTCAACAACGATTCCCCTCCAGAGGCGGAACCGCGATAGATCTTGTAACCGGTGACAGCAGTCCCGCCGTCGCTGGGGGCCGTCCACGTCAGGGTGATGCTCTTGGCCCCGCCAACCGCGGTAAGCTCCGAGGGGGCGGAAGGGACGCTGAGGGGGGTGGCGAACACGGTGGGGGATCGGGGACCCTCACCGATGGCGGTCACCGCGGATATGGTGTAGTAATACCTCACTCCATTGGTCAGCTCGGAATGGACGAAGGTGGTGGCATTGGTAAGGGTATCGATGCGGTTGGTGGCACCGGTGGGGGTCACGCTCCAATATACATTATAGCGCAAGATTGTGGAACCACCGCTGGAGGGCGTGTTCCAGGACAGGGTCACCTTGGCTGCTGAGCCTGCAGCGGTCACCTGCGAGGGTGCCTCGGGCACGGTCGCCGGCACGACACTGACAGTATAGGATTTGGTACCCTCGCCGGCCCCCGTGACCGCGCTTACCAGATAATAGTAGGTCCTACCGTTGGTAAGACCGTTGTCCATGAACGAGGTGATCGTGGAGTTGGAGATGAATATCTCCGTTCCTGGAGTGGTGCCGCGATAGATCCGATAGTACAGTATGGAGGTGCCGCCGTCTACGGTCGGCGCCAACCATGTGAGTATGGCAGCCTGATCGGCCCTTGTGGCCAGCAGGTCCGTGGGGGCGTACGGTGTGGTCAAGGGGGTGGAGGAGACCTCACCGGACGGCTGTCCGGCACCATTGCTGTTGGACACCCTTACTTTGTAGTAGTAGGTCTGTCCGTTGATGAGGTCGGTATCCTTGAAGTTCAAGGTGGCGGTGTTCCATAGGAACGTCTCCTGGCCGCTCTCCGTACCGCGGTAGATCAGATAGCCCGTGATAGGGGTGCCCCCGGTGTGGCTGGGCGCCGTCCAGTTGAGGGTCACAGACGCGTTGCCGGCCACCGCCATAAGGCCGGTGACAGGGCCTGGAACGTCGGCGACCGTCACCAAGATCTCCTCGGTACACCCGCCCTCTCCGAAAGCATTCTCGGCGCTGACCATGTAGTAGTACACCCTACCGATGGTCAGACCGGTATCGGTGAAAGTGGTAACGGTGGTATTGGCCAGGAAGATCTCGGTGCCGGAGGTGGCGCTGCGGTAGATCTTGTACTGTATTACAGGCAGGCCACCATCATCATAGGGGGCAAGCCAGGTCAAGGTGATGCTGGATACGCCCGATGACCCCTCGAAGGCAGAAGGGACGCCAGGTACTGAGAGGGGTGTGGCGGACACCTCGTTGGACATCTCTCCCGGGCCCGCTTCATTTACCGCGGCCACCTGGTAATAATAGGTCCTGCCGTTGACCAATCCAGTGTTGGTGTAGATGAGGATATCTTCCTCCTGAACGGAGTCGAAGTAGGTCTCCGTGCCGGGCGCCTCCCCTCTGTATATGTTATAACCGGTTATGGGGGAGCCATTGTCGTTGGGGAGGGTCCACTTTAAACTTACCATGCCGCTGCCAGTAGATTCGATCTCGAGAACGGGAGCAGAGGGAGCCAAATATCCATCCACAGGAGGGATGGCCGCCAGAAGGATGCAACACAGCATCAGAACAGCAAATATTCGCTGAGCGGTAGGCCTAGAACTCACTTCGATAGCTCCCTTTATCCTGTCAAGCAGCGAAAAGTGGGATATTTGTAGGTATTCGACTGACTATCATCTATGATAGTCGATAAAAACCACCATGGCCTGCATCAGACGTCCCTCACTGGGGTTCAACGATGAGGGGATGGGTGAGCACCCCGGCCCGGGGATGGACCTGAAAACGTAGAAATTCCGAAGCACCCTGGTGAGCCTGCTGGTACCTCTTTATCTGCAAGATTCCCTCCTCTCCGGAGGGCAGAGATAGCTGCAGTTCTGATTCCAGCCTCAGGGGGAGTATTCCCTTCTGACCGTCGTTGACCACCAAGAACACCGCTTTGCCCATGCCGTTCAGGTTCTGAACGAATTCCAGGAACCTAATGCAGTTGGCCTCTTCGAAGCGATCCCCCAGGAAATCGGACAGGGAGTCTATGATGAGGACGTCTGACGTCTGAAGCTGCTCTGAGCCCATCAGCTTGTCCAGGAGGCCGTCACGGGTTCCTCTGCCCTCGATAAGCGGAAAGACCGGCACGCACAGTAGGCGACGGTCAGGGAGATAGGTGGCGATGCGTTGGTCCCTTCCGAACATCTCCATCACTAAGCCCTGGACGGACTGTGAGGTGGTGACGTAGGTTACCGATCGGCCGTTCTCTAGGATCCCAAGGGCGACCTGTTGCAGCAGCTCCCGGGCCTTCTGGCCCTTCTCCCCCTCTACCAGCACCAGCGCACCTCCGGAGATGGATTCCATCGGCCCGTCCACGACGAGAGGCAGGTCATCCATATGCTGAGGAGAAGATGCCACGACGTCGCCCTCCTCCACCATCCCTAAGCCGTCATCGGATGGTAACATACTGGGCATGGTCTTATCCAGAGGCTCATCGCTGGCTTCATCATCCATGGCCTCGAGGGTATCGTTTTGCTCACCACCTACCGGGGAAGGTAGCGTTGAGAGCTCTGTCAGGGAAAGGTCCTCCACAGCCTCCTCAGGTCTCGCGGTCGTGACCGGATCATAGTCCAGTGTGGGAAGGTCCAACCCCTCCCGCGTATCTGCGAGGATGTCAGTGTCCAATTCCACGACGGCTCCTGCGGCATCGGCCTCCCCACGGGGCAGCTCAATGCTGACCGTTGGTAGGAACAGGTTCTTGTCAAAAAGGACGATCCTACGTTCCTCCCAGAGGATCGTCTTTCGCTCCTCTTTGTTCATATCGTCCGTTTTCCCCGTGACGCCTTTCCGACGACGATTGGGAAAGGCGACATCTATCTTCGGAAGCAGTAGTAACATCACGGTCGCTAGGAGCGGGTGCCGATGCTCGCAGCCGGAGTTTGACCTACTTCCGGTGGGGGACGATATCATCTGCCGACCATTTATCGAGGTGTTTAAATCCTTGTTGTTTTCGGAATCAGGAACGTTATTGACCTAGAGACATTAACAAAATGAGGTTGAAAAGCAAAGTTTCGTTCTGGTCCACCCCCATGTTGATTTCTTATTACTAACTTGCTTCGTCCATTTTTAATATCTTTAGAACAGATAGTTCGACCATGGCCGAATTGTTCGATACTGCAATTGGTTTCCTTGCTGCATTGATCGTCAGCACGCTGGTGATCTACATTGTAACCAAGTTGACCGGAGAGAAGGAGGGATTGGTCACCGCCCTTATCGCAGCGATCGTGGGGACTGTGATCTATACTCTGGTTTATTGGATCCTAGGAGACGGTTTACTGGCTGCGATCGTGGGAGGCGTCGTATGGTTGTTGGCGCTGAAGGCCCTGTACAAGATCGGTTGGCTCAAGGCCCTGCTCATAGCGATCATCGTATGGATACTGGCAGCGATCGTCGGATGGATCCTACCGACACTGAAAGGACCGTTCTAATGGCGGAAGTGAATTGCGATATCGGTAGCCCGTAGTACAAACACATCCAGGCTTGTCGCCGTCCTCCGTCGACCTCCGGCAGCAAATATCTTGCATAGGGGGATCGATGATAAGCTCAGTATTTAGCACGCTCCTCCGGCGATCAGGCCTGGTAGTTCCAGCTCTCCTCGGCGATCGCCGCCGCGGAGGGAAAGGATGACATCAGACCAGATCTACTATGAGAGGGTCCGCCCCCCAGTATTCTAGCATGGTGGGGGCGGCATCTGCGACGATCTCGAAGGGCATGTGGAAGGTTACTGTTCCCCCGGCAGGTATGACGTCCGGAATATCGCTCGCGACATTGGCAGTGATGGTGTTCATCAGATCGTCGGAGGTGTAAAGGTTCCAGCTATCGGATATGATGCTGAGCTCTTCCTCGAGATGGTTCGTAACACTCACGTTCAAGATCACATACCGGTTCCCCTCGAAAGGGTCCGCTTTGATCTCCAGAGGCGAGCTTTCCGATCCGTTCACAGAAATGATCTCGTTGACGACTGTGGACATCTGTAAGTTGGATGCTTGGTGCACCGTCGTTGTCGTTTTATCTGGTACATCGATGGTCTCGGTATTTCCTTGATCGTCAGAACCCTCCTTGACATCAATGACTTCTCTCTCTTTCCCATTCAAACTCGCCGCAGCCACGATGATAATCGCCGCAGCAGCAAAAACCCCTATGATCAGGAGAACCTTTTTGGATATCGCCATGGTTCCATCCTCCGACCAGGGAGCCTTTAAAGCCATATAATATTAACCTCTGAGACCATAGTTGCAGGATGGGAGCGAATTATTGAGGGATAGGGCTTTAGCCACATGGCCAGGGAAGTCCCTACAACGAATTGATGTAAACAGGCCATCAAGGACGTCTTCGCTCATTGCTGAACAGGTCATTCAATGTGTTTTGTTGAATCGGAGGTGTAAACTTAAGATGATCGATATGCGCCAGGGGGGACGCTTATGGTGAAGCGCGCACCTTTACCGTAGATCCCGTCCTCCTCCATTCCGATGCCCGTCACATTCAAAATTTTTCGTATGAGGTAGAGTCCATGGACCCGCTCATCCGTCGGATTGCGCTCGAATATGGATCCCTTCTTGTCTGCGGATATCCCCTTACCATTGTCCTCCCAGATGATTTTGAGGACATTCCCTTCCGAACAATGGTTAACGGTGATCCGGTCTACGCCGGTTCCGTGCTTCTCAGCATTGTCCATTAAGTTGAAGAACACTTTGGGAAGGAGGGGGTCAGCAAGGATGGACAGCCCCTTAACATCGGCCCTGATAGGTATGCGGGGATTGTTCAACTTCTCCAATATTGGAGTTAGCTGTTGCCATTCCGGTTCCTTCACGGCAACCCGAGCATAGTCCTTGGATAGCTCGAGGGTTCTAGAAATGATATTGACCGAACGATCCATTCTCGATATCGATTCCTTGACCTTTTCATCCAAAGGTCGATTACTTATCAATGCTAAGGAGCCGTTCAGGACCATTAGCTGGTTTGTAATATCATGGTAAGTGATGCCTACCATGGTGTAGAGCTTGTCATTGATGGACATTATCTCGAAGTTGGCCTTCTCCAACCGCTGATTGGCGTCCTTAAGGTCCTTGGTCCGTTCGATCACGGTCTCTTCTAGCTGGCTGTAGTACTCCGCCAAGGCCTCATCGTCACGCTGTCTCTCTATCTCGTGGGCGGTCCTCAGGGCCACGATCTGCAATACGTTCTTCGCAAGCTCAATGTCCTCGATCGGTTTGTTCCCCATGATGGCGATCAGGCCTATGGGCTTCCCTTTGGAGTCCCAGAGAGGAATGCCCATGTATGAGTCCACGTTCATCTGGACCAGCAAGTCATCATCGGGAAAGAGCGCCTGAACGCCGCAATTGAAAACGCAGAGCTTCTTATCCATCACATTCTCGCAGGGAGTGGTCGCCAGATCATACTCGATGTTGTGAACGACCGCCCCGTTGGCGTAAAGTCCGATGGTCTTGGCCCTCGTTCCTGAGGGCATGAGCTCATCGACGAGAGCGTATTCTACCTCCAAAGATTTGCCAAGGAACTCAACAAGGGAATTAAGATATGATTTTCCGGATTCCACCCACCCCTGCTGGGCAATGAAATATAATGTATCTCTCAACAATTCGTCTTTGGAGAGCATTGCAGTCGAATTAGATTTTGATTCACCATATATAGTAATTTTTATTAAATTTTTTTAAAGTGATTTTCAAGGGCCGATCTAAATGCCGATCTTTAATTGGATCTTAAGCCATCGATCATCTTAGTCCGATCGATCGTTATTAAAAATATTTTATGAAATATAAAAAAAATGAAGGGGGTCACAGGCTCGCACCCAATGACCTAGCCTCCTTCAGCAGTTCGGTTCGCATTCTCGCTGTTGATGGGTTCTCACCATCATCCAGGTGGATCTCTCCTTTGATCTGAAAGCCGTACATCTTCAACACCATGTCGAACTCGTTGAAGACCGGGTCGAACATATTGGCATCCGGATTCCCTTGGCTGGTGATCACCACGGCCTTCTTTCCAGGCGCCAGGCGGACCTTGAAATCAGCGTCTAGGAACATGTACAGCCTATCGATGAAAGTGCGGAATTGACTGCAGAACTGGAAGTAGTATATCGGGGACCCGAACACGACGGCATCCGCCCCCTCCATGGCATACATGAGGGTGACGAGATCATCATGCTGCCTACATCGGCCGCTCTTCTTGCAGAACATGCATGCCTGGCATCCGGAATATTTCATCTCGTTCAGGCCGAACTTCTCTACCTGGTGTCCTGCCAACAAGGCCCCGTCGAGCACTTCCTGCACAAGCGTGTCCACATTACCGCCCTTGCGAGGGCTTGCCATGATACCGATCACCTTCATGATATCGCGACCCAGATGCCCATGCCCTTACAACTATATATTACAATAATTATTTATACCAACTAACGACCTGATGGCCAGCACACCTATAGGGGCTAGAAGGCCAGTGACGATCAAGTGTAGAGATCTGTCTTTGTTTTTTAGAGCAGGCAAAGTCAAAGAAATATTGGCTGGCGAAAGAACGCTGGATGAGGACCTATCACCTTTTACTTGGGCTCGCTCTGGACCTTCGATCATTTTAATAAAGAGCGTGGAAACCGGGGCGTTTAGATCGTCGATTCTTAATTGCGTCATCACGTATCCTCTCGGGATCGAACGTTCCTCACCCCCTCCCCTGTGGGTGGTTCGCTCCTGATCCTTGATGCTTCGAACCCATAGGCTTGAAGAGCTGATCCTAACCAGTGGAGAGCGCTATTGCGCAGGGACGGGTTGATCGTTCGATGAATGTCGAAAAGCACCCCATAGGCGAACTATTCTCCGGAAAGTATTAAGAAAGTCCAATGATGATTAGAGGTCCGTGACCACTGGCAAGTTGTGTTCCGCTCTAGTGTTACTATTGTGTACACTATTGATCATGACGGTATTTTCGACCGGGATCTCTGCGGCCGATACGCCGGCAGAGAAGACATTCATCAGCGAGGGTGCGGAGGAGGGCACCTTTGAAGAGTGGAATGTGCAATGGGACAAGAGGGATAACAATCCTGAATCCAGCACGGATACGTGGTGTCGCACCACGCACACAGCCCATAGTGGCAGTTTTTCCATTTACTGCGCGAAGAGCGGGTATAATACTCACTACCTCAACGGCACCGGCGTCCAGCCATTGAACGCCGATATACTCAGCAATGGCGGTGGTGGAGATCCAGCGAACCTTGTTATGCGCTACGATACTGACATGGATGCGGTCATGCGCAAATATGTTTCCGGAGCGACATATTACAACAATATCACCATGACGTTCTGGTTCTACTCTGATACCGGAATATCGGACGCGAAGAGGCCCGAGACCGGAACGGCCGTGGGGTATGATTTCCTCAGCGCCTTCTACTACACGGGCAGCAACACTAGCCTGACGAAGCATGTCGTGTGGACCTGCACGCAGGAGCAGGCCCTCGCCAAGTCCTGGCTACCGGTGACGCTCACATTGCCCAACACCCTTACGTGGGTAGGCTTCGAGTTCGTCTCCGGCGATACCCCTCCACAGGATGGAGATCCCGTTGAGGCCTTCATATCCTATGGAGTCCACAACAACCCGCAGTTCCAGACGGCGATGAAGGAAGGAGTGTACCTGGACGATATCACCGTGGTCGGCACCGATCCCGTGACGGCGGTGCCCCTCATCACCTCCGTGGGCGATCTCAGCCCCTACCAGACCACCAGCTCTTTCCCTGTCCCCTTCGAGGATAACGATCCCCTTCGCCTCACCATGGATTGGGTCTATCTATGGTACCGTGTCAACGGCACCGGTAACTGGGCCAAGTACACCACCGTCGAGAAGCCGTTCGGTGCCTTCGTCACCAGCCCCATAATGTTCGAGGCCACCCAGGATGGGACGTACGAGTTCTTCACCCAGGGCAAGGAGATCAGCAACTGGACCGAGACGAAACGAGACGTGGCAGATGCCACCACCATCGTTGATACGGTCCTTCCATCGACAACGATACAAGTGTCTGGGGACCTGAGCAGTGGACAATACCTGGGTGCGGCGGCGTTCTCACTCACCTCCACGGACAGCGGATCAGGCGTCAACCAGACCCTATATCGTATTGATGGTGGCACGTGGGCAGCATATTCCCGGCCTGTGGGAATAGCCACAACTGGCACTCACACCGTGGAATATTATGCCAAGGATATGGCCGGAAACACCGAGGCCATACATGAGGAGGTTTTCGCTATCTCCTCGGGACAGCCTGGAATCGTGTTCCAGAACACCGACACGCCATTCTCCGGCAACAATGTCACTGTCGATTTCACCGTGGCCGGTGAGGGTAGCATTGTCAAGCTCGAGTACTCGCTCGATGGCGGCAACTACATTGAGCTGGACCCCAACGCCACATCAGTGACCTTTACGGGCTTGAGCGAGGGAGACCACACTCTGGCGATCAAAGCCACCAACGATGCAGATGCCGTATTGACGGGCGAGACCACCTTTGCGGTTGGTGCCTCTAGCTCCGACGATCTCGGCTCGCTGCTGAGTAACCCCTTAGTGCTCGGCGGTATCGCGGCAGTCGTGGTAGCTGCTGTGGTCGGTGGCGTCTGGTTCATGAGACGCAAGAAGTAAAGGGTGAACAAACACCCCCTTTCTCAAATTTTTTATCTCTTTTTTTATGCAGCTCCAGGAGGCCCTAGGTGCATCCAGGCTATGATGTTCATGTCCTTTCGCCTATTCTGAATGGAGATGGGGTAGAGGCAAGGGAACATGGGCATTCTACAACGCGGTACCTCGCATGCCTCACCCTTTGGATCTCCCTCTCCTCCACAGGAGCACCCCGGTCACCGCGACCACACCGGCGATGGCCATACCCGCTAGAGGCAGTAGGCCCTCTGTTTGCGAGGGGGCATTCACAATAATGGCACCATTGACCGCCTCAGAGGTCGAGCCAGCGCCCAGGTCGTTGGTGGCCACGACGGCGTAGTAATAGGTGACTCCCTCCAGGACCTGGAAGTCCTCAAACGATGTGTTGTCCACAGTGGTGAGCAGATCCAGGGCGGAATCGTTCACGCCGCGGAATATATTGTACCCGGTGACCGGAGAGCCTCCGTCATCGGTAGGGGGCTCCCAATGCAGCAGGATATGATCGTCCTCGTTGCTCAAGGTCAGGTTGGTCGGCGCTGAGGGAGTGTTCATTAAGGTGATGTTCACGATGGAGCTCCTCTCCCCTTCCCCTTCCCTATTGACGGCGCTCACCTGATAGTAATAGGTCGTGCCCTCTATCGTGCCCGCGTCCATGAAGGAGGTACCCTCCACGATCGCCAAGGTCATCATCGATGTTAGGTTCGGCCCTCGGTAGAGTTTGTAGGCGACTATGTCCGCACTTCCATTGTTAGCCGGCGGAGACCAAGTGATGTTGGCATATCCCTGCTGAGGGGTGACCGTTACGTTCTCGGGGAGGCCGGGCCGGGTGATGACCGACGGCGTGAAGCTGCCGTAGAATATCTCGTTCGTCATTGACCGTTGATAGGCGATGTGCACCATGCCCTTCGGGCCGATGATGAGCGGACCGCTACTAAGGACCCCGATCTCAGTGTGCTCCACCACATGGGTGGTCCAAGCACCATCGGAGTTGGTCGCATACATTAGGTCCCCATACGGATAATTGAAACCGATGTGCACGTCCCCGGACGAGCCCACGGCAATCTGACAGTTGCCCACGTCACCGCTCTGATCGATCAAATGGGTGCTCCATGTGCCCTCTGCGTTGGTGGTATACTTCAGGTCACCATCCACATCGTCAACGTAGACCACGTGGGCCTTATCGTCAGGTCCCGCGGCTATCTGGTAGTTACTGGCCATTCCCGAACCGGGGATGACCTCGCTGTACCACTGGCCGCCCTTGGTGGTGGCGTATTTGAACATATTGCCCGATACCATGTAGCAGAGATGGACGTTATCATGGTCGCCTGGCGTTAGTGCGAGGGAATAACTAGAAGCACCTTCGTCGATGGTCTGTGTGCTCCAACTGCCCCCATCTTTGGTAGCGCTCTTAAGAAGTCCATTAGTATCGTCGGAATATAATATTCCCACCACATCCTCGCCCCTAATGAATATTTGACCATTGTTGGTGTCCACCTCGTCCACCAAGGTGGAGTCCGTCCAGGAACCTCCGGAGTTGGTCCGATAGACGAGGTCGCCTGACGCCGTGTGATGGCATATATGGGCGTTGCCATGGCCATCGACCGCGATCTGAGGAGAGATTATATCCCATCCGGTCGCCAACACCTCGCTTCCCCATGTGCCCCCTGTATTCGTGGAGTAAACGAGCTCGACATCATCATCCATGTAGTTGTAGCGTAGGTAGCAGAGGTTCAGGCCGTCGTCCGGTCCCAAGGCGAGGTCGAAGCTCTCCCATATGGAGTCGACCATGCTTGAACGCCATGTACCTCCCTCTTTGACCGAGTGATAGATGTTGCTGGAATCATGATACAATATGTGCGGCCGATCCCGGGGATCCACGGCCATGGTGTATATCCAGAAGCTTGCCCCCTCGCTAACCTGTTGCTGTTCGGCGTCCAACGTTACCGTAGCCACGCCAGTGCCGGCTGCGAACATGACCACGGCCATGGCAAACGAGACCATCAGGACCGCGACCTTTGCCACCGAGGAGCACGCCCCTCTTTTCTTCTTCATACACACACTCTCTGTTCGAACTCACGGGCCTGCATCAGCCTGTCTCTGAGTTCCTGATACTTGACCCCTTCATAAATTGTTTTACTTATTCCCTGATTGTCCTTTGATCGCCACCAACCCCTCTAAGCTAAAGACACAGGACCTGCATTTACCTCGCAGCTACCCCATCGCTCTTTGTGAGAAGAAGGTAGAAATAATTTGGTGTGCCCGATCGACCGCTCGTCTTAACTTTAGATGTCCGGTGTGGATGACCAGCGAGAACAGGATTTAATTGCGTTTCACCAGCTCTATCTAAGACGACGGCGGACGGTCGCTCAGGAGCATTTTGTATCGATGTTGATAAAAAAACCATCGTAGAGCTGGCCGAACCGTATCATCGTAGCACTATAGAACGATCTGTGAAAAAACGGAGTGAACTGCTGAGATATTGAGAAAAAAGAAGAAGTTTGAAGGGCCTCGCCCTTAAAAGGATCTTACTGGGATTCCTTCTTCGACCCGCGGAGGTCCTTCACTTCCACGATCGTTTTGGTCTTCAGCTCCTCCTGTTCAGGATTCACCAGGTAACCCTTCAGGAACGGCGCTACCAGGACTATCAGCAGCACTAATGCCCCGCCCACCATGAAGGCGAAATCCATGCTATTGGCGAACGACGTCAGGATCTGGGCTGCGTATTCCGGCATCAGCGACAGGTAAGCGAGCACGTCGGTGTTATGAGGTACGATGGAGTAGACCCCTTCGGCGAGATTCCGCCTCAGCTCATCATCCAATCTAAGGTTGATGAGGAAGGAGAACACGCCGGTGGCCACCGTTCCTCCGATCGCCCGGAAGAGGTTGACGCTCGAAGTCGTCATACCCATCTCCTCAGGTCTGGCACTGTTCTGGACCGCCACCATGAGGACGGACATCACACAGCCAAGGCCGAGGCCAAGAAGGAACATGTAGGCGGCGAGCAGCCACACGCTGTCCCCCAGACCGAGGGTGGACATGAGCATCATGGCCGTGCAAGCGATGATCGGACCGGCGATGACCCATGGCCTGTACCCGGTCCTTTGTACGTATCTTCCGCTGGACATCGCTGTGATCATAAGTCCTGCGACCATGGCGATCGTCAGGTAACCTGCCTCCCGTGACGTCAGACCGAAGATGAATATGCTGAACATCGAAAGGTAGGCCAGGGCGCCGGTCAAGGCGAGACCGAACACGAGCATGCTGAAGGCGCCGCACACGAACGTCCTGTTCTTGAACAGGCGCGGGGCGATCACAGGGTCCTCAGCCCTGAACTCCACGAGGACGAAAAGCCCCAGCAGGGCCGCTGCGGCCGCCACCATTATGCCCGATTCCGTGCTGATCCAGTCGAAATCGTTACCTGCCCAGGAGAAGAACAGCAGAATGTCCAGGAGGAACAGCCCCAGGATGGACATGCCTGTGTAATCGATCTTTTTGCGGTGAACGACCTCTATGGAGGGGAACTGCCTGGAGGTGAAGAACAGGGCCATGGCCGCGAGAGGAACGTTGAGATAGAACACCCAGTGCCAGCTGATATAGTCTGTGATGAAGCCACCGATGACCGGGCCTAGGGCAGTACCGAGACCGAAGACAGCTCCCATTATGCCTTGCATCTTGCCCCTCTCTACAGGGGAGTATAGGTCGGCTATGGCAGCGGTGGCAACGGGAATTAAGATACCGCCACCAGCACCTTGTACGGCCCGGCATATGATGAACATCTCCATGCTGTTGGATAATCCTGCAGCTATGGAGCCACCTAGGAACATGGCCATTCCCAGCAGGAAGAACGGCTTCCTGCCATAGAGGTCAGATAACTTTCCGCCGATGGGAATGGCGATGGTCTCACACAGCATGTAGGCCGTGAACATCCAGCTGTAAAGGCTGAGGCCGCCCAGGTCCTCGGCGATGATCGTGCCGCATGTGGACACGATGGTTCCGTCCAAGCACGCGGCCAGCATCCCCAGCATCAGACCCACCATGATCATGCGCCGATGCTTTGGTTCGATGGTCGACCAATTGATAGAGCTATTGAGTTTCAAATACTAACCTCCAAGTTAGCGATGTCGTCCCAAGCTGAGGTGATATTTAAGGATTGTTGATAAGTCAAGTCATATTGATATTAATATTATGAACGACATTAAAGATGTGATAGAATGAGAGACAGGGACCTGTTCATCTCCCCCAAGAAGATGAGATCCTTCATGGATGCCCATGTAAACAAGATACTGAAGGACAAGGATTTCAAGGCATCCCAGATACCATTCATAATGGAGATCGGTAACAACGAAGGCATTTCCATGAAGGACCTGTGCACGCTCACGGGTGCCGATAAGGGCTTGACGACAAGGGTGGTGAAAACTCTGATCGAGAACGGCTTTGTGGAGAACAAGAGCGAGCGCAACAGGACCTATGAATTGAACCTTACGGACAAGGGAAGGGAGGCCTACCTTTTTTCCGAAGCGGCTATGGAAAAGATACTTGGTCAACTCCTGGAGTGCCTGGACGACAAGGACAAGGAGGACCTTCGAAGAGTATCCGCTAAACTGGATAAAAGATTGGACGAACTCTATAGATACTGATGACCAGAAGGAAGCCGGATCATTGAATGATGTTCGAACGATGTTGTATCTTAACCCTCACAGGCCGTCAAATATCGAAGACCTTTCCTGTTGCCAGAACATCATGATCATCCTTCAACACCTTCTTCAAGATGGCAGAGGCCTTCTTACCGGTGCAGTGCCCGCTTATCACTCGTTGACATCCCAGCACCTTGAACCTTTCTGCCATATGTTCTATTCCCGACGGGGAACTGGCCATTCCCTTGGTGATGGGGTTGCTGACGGCGTGGAATCCCCCTATCACCGCCTTGATGGGCTCATCCGGCCACTTGGCTTTGGCCGCTTGGACCATGTTCAGGACCCCCAGGTGGCCGCAGCCAGTCATGACGGAGATGCCGTCAGACTCCTTAACGACAAGTGCCAGTTCATGCTTGAACGCATCGGGAACGAGCCTCTCCCCTTCTTTTACCATGATCTTCTTCTCAACATAGAGCCGAAGCTCAGTGATGGGGATCGAGGTCAGGGCGTGGATGCCCGGAGCCACCTCTGTGTCCTCGCTCAGCCACCTCAGCCTCCCTCCATTGGCCTGGAGAACGTTCTTATCGAGACCGATGTACCGCCTGATGAACGGCATCCGGTAGTAATGGTCCCCGTCGGCGGTCGTCCTGAGGTAGAGGGGCGCATCATCGTTGGCCGAGAAGAATGCCCCTAGACCTCCGCCGTGATCATAGTGACCATGCGATAGGACCGCTGCCTCGACATCACGGAGGTCGATATTGAGCTTCTGCGCATTGGAAGCGAAGGCCGACGTACTTCCAGTATCGAAGAGTATCTTCCTGCCGTTGGCCTCTAGGTGGAGCGACAAACCCCACTCGTTCGTCAGACCAGCCTGCCCTTCAGAGTTGTCGATGAGCGTGGTTATGTGCATGATAACAAATGCGTTCTAAAATGTTATAATCTTTTACTGCATGATGCTCCGATGCCCGCCATGCATGCCTGTGATGAGGCCGACCATGGCTGAAGTCAGCGTTCCCTATAATGTGGATGGCGTTCCCAAGAGGGGAAAATGGGAAGAATCAATCGTTCATCACAGACTTATATGCTGAAAAATATCACACATCATATCGGTCCGAACTTTTGGTAGCCTTCCCTCTGCACGAAAAAGGTAGAGAGCGACACCTGGACGGCCCTTAAATACGGATCGAAGAACAACAAGTTGGGGTCGCCTCACCTCCATCATCAGAACCTCCCCAAGTAACGAACATCCGACAGAAAACACCTAGACTCAACATCAACCCCATGTCGAGGGCGAGGCACCTCTGTATTTTTTCTAATCGCCTCGAAATCATCATCTCTAGCATGATTTAGCACGATATGATAGCTACAGGATGTTCGGGACAGAAGCATGATACTCTCATCGGGAAGTTTCCCTATTGGTGGCCAGCAAGCGATTTCTCCTTTTCAGTTCTTTGATAGGCAAGAACGTATCCCTGTTGATAGCGCTTATGATACGGTACAGGTTATCGGACCTGAGATTTTTAAATTGGATAATTTGAACCAACCTTATTAATATCGTTTTTGAAAATGAAACGGTCACCATGGTTGGACCTAACCAGCCGTGAAAGGTGATGGATCATGGCAAAGATGACCGAGATCAAAGGAATTAAACCAAAGTGCGTGGAGCTGCTTTCTGGAGCGGGCATCGATACCATCGAAAAATTCCTGGAGGTCGCCGGACCGGCGAAGGGAAGGGATGATCTCGCTAAGAAGACCGGCATCAAGAAGGAGTGGTTGCTCGAGTGGGCTAACCACGCTGATCTGTTCAGGATCAAGGGAGTAGGTTCTGAGTATGCGGACCTCCTGGAGGCCGCCGGAGTGGACAGCTGTCCCGAACTGGCGCAGAGGAAGGCCCCCAACCTCGCCAAGAAGATGGAAGAGCTCAACGGCCAGATGAACTTGGTCAAGAGGACCCCCGCCGAGACCATGGTAGAGGACTGGATCGTCCAGGCCAAGAAGCTGCCCAAGGTCGTCTTTCATTAAGATACGACCTCGGGAGGGAGAGAAAGGCCTTCGCAGGTCCTCTTCCCTTCTTCTTCATTATTTGGTGAGCGACCGGGTCCAGGTAGATCCGGTCACGATCAGAGCGCCCTACCCAGGGACCGGGCCTCCTCCATGAGGTCTAGCATCTCCCGGGCCGCGGACGGGTTCGCGCCGGCGATCATGTGTATAGCTCCGGCCTTGTTGAATCCGTAGGTCGTCAGTAGCTTGTCGAAGTCCACGAACACATTGTCGAACGTCTTCACATCCTGGTTCCCCTGGCTGGTGATGACGATAGCCTTCTTTCCCATCGGCAGATTCACCGTGAAATCGGGGTTGAAGAACATGTACAGGCGGTCGATGAACGTCCGGAACTGGCTGGCGAACTCCCAGAAGTAAATGGGAGAGCCGAAAACCACCGCGTCGGCGCTCTTCATCGACTCCATGATGTTGGACAGTTCGTCGTCTTGCCTGCAGTGATCATGGGTCTTGCAGTACATGCAGGCTTGGCAACCCTTAAGGTCCATATCCCTTAGTCTATAGCTCTCTACCTGGTTGCCGTTCTCCGCGGCGCCGCCGAGGACCTCCTGGACCAGGGTCTCGGTGTTGCCGTTCTTGCGGGGGCTCGCGATGATGCCGATAACTTTCATGTTGATCGGCCTCGATAACCGGCTCCAAATACTTCAATGCCCACCCTGGCCCGCCAGCAACGAAGAGGACCAGAGGCAATAGCAACGAGCGCATAGGTAAGAGCCTGATCGATATGGGCCTCAAGATTATCTCCCCAGCTGATCACCATCATGAGGTGGGGGCGTGTACCAGCCAATAACATGTAGATTGACAAGGCGAAGAACTGAGAACAAGTGCTGGCCAAGGTCCTGGCGAAGTTGGCGTACCTTATCATAGAACATTAAAAAAGAAGTTCAATTTCTCCTCCGGATCGGCTATACGGATGAGTGGTGGGATAAGTCCAAAAAGGATAATTGGATATAAGTGTGGTGCTCCCGTCGGGATTTGAACCCGAGTCGAAGCCTCGAGAGGGCTTCATGATTGGCCGCTACACTACGGGAGCGTATGGGGTGCAAATATAGACGTCTTTATTAAATCTTTCCATCGGCGAGCATTATCATTACCTAGGACGAGGTTGTAAAGGATGATAATCTTGGATGCGGTCTGCCCTTGCCGTGTGGAGGGCGTTCTCATATTCAAAAAGGCCGTTCATCGCGAACCTCGTCCTATTGGTGGTGGTCCTGATCACCATCATCTACCTCCTCCTGACCATCAACGCTGACCTCCTCACGCTCATGGCGATAGTGATCATGGGCTTCGTCTTCTTGACGGTCCTGGGCATATCGCCGTGGTTCACTGACCACGAGCTCGAGGACGAGGCGCTCTTGCTCAGGCAGGGTTGGTATTTCAGGGCGAGGATACCTTTGAGCGATATTAGGGCGATCGAAAGGGTCCCACGGGGCCCCTCCAGGACGGGAGTGTACTTCCGCCTGAGCTCGCCCACGCTCTACGTGACCACCCGCAGGAAGGACCTGGCCGAGATCGTTCTGAGGGAGAAGCATCCATTTATCTGGGCTCTCGGAAAGAAGGCTGACCGCATCGTGTTCGACGCCGAGGAGCTCGATGCCCTGGTAAGATCTATCGAGGCCCGTCTGTCACTCTCTCCAGTCCAGACCGAGGGTCCGGATCCCTAGCTTAGGTATGAGCGGGGTCTTCCGCTTATGGACGGAGCAACGATGCATGGCCCACACCCTTTCCACCTTATTCATGGACAGGCCGGTCTCAGCCGCGATCTCCTCGCTGGTGAGTGAACGCTCGATACCGTACAGTATCTGGTCCAGATCATCGTAGCTCATTCCCATCTCGCCCTCGTCCGTCTGTCCTTCCCACAGTCCTGCGGACGGGACCTTATCGATGATATTGCGCGGTACCTTGATCAGCTCCGCGAGCTGCCGTACCTCCGTTTTGTAGAGATCTCCCAAGGGGCAGAAATCGGAGCCCCCGTCGCCGAACTTTGTAAAGTACCCGATCAGCAGCTCGCTCTTGTTACTGGTGCCCATCACCACCCTCCCGCGCACCTTGGCATGGTGGAAGAGCACGATCATGCGGCATCGGGCCATGATATTGCCAGCGAGCTCCTTCCTATCTGAAGATGGCAGTATGGAATGGAACGTACGGACCACCGGCTCTATGTCCACCACAAGAAGCTCCATCCCCATGCGGTGGCAGAAGTCCTCCGCGTCCCTGCGGTCCTCATCGGAGGAGGCGTGGGAGGGCATGAAGATGTTCAGCACCTTCTCCGGCCCCAGGGCATCGGCGCAGATCTTGGACACGGTCATGGAGTCGATGCCTCCGCTGAGGCCTATGACCACACCGCTGCCGCCACTCTCCTCGACCTTTTGACGAACGAAGTTCATTATGGCTGGGCAAACGTGCTCTTTAAGCTGAGGCCTCATGCAGATGGGATGATGCTACTCTATTTTAGCTCTTGTCACATTAGGTGACTCGGATGAGGTGGTAGAACGCGTATCGCCCTGGCTCAAGTGCCCTGTGCCCTCGGAGACAAGCAAGAGAACCTTGACCGCATGAAGAGGCTCGTGGAAACCTCGTCCGCGGACCTCTTCGTCTTCCCGGAGCTGTTCCTCACTGGATATATGGTCAGGGACGAGGTGTTCCGTCTCGCAGAGGGCATTGACGGCAGGAGCGTGCGCACCGTTCAGAGGCTGGCGGAGGAGCAGGACACCAACATCCTTTTCGGCATGGCCACATGGGATGAACGCGTGCCAGGAGTGATGCGGAACAGCGCGGTACTGGTATCCCCCCACAATGCCGTCCAGTGCTATGATAAGGTAAACCTGGCCACGTTCGGACCGTTCGAGGAGGGTCTGTACTTCAGCGCTGGCACATCCGGAAGGACCATGGAGGTGGAGGGCCATCGGATCGGGGTAGTGATCTGCTACGATCTGTTCTTCCCCCAACTTTCGATGGGTTACGCTCTGGACGGAGCGGAGGCCATCGTCTGCATCTCCGCCTCCCCCTTCACCTCCCGCGAATATTTCGAAAAGCTGCTGACCGCAAGGGCCATAGAGACCACCTCCTATGTCGCGTACCAGAACCAGGTGGGGACCCAGCTCAACGAGGTCTACTTCGGAGGGGGAGAGGCCCGCGGACCCAGGGGAGAGCTGCTGGCCAAGAACAGGTACTTCGAGGAGGACCTGAGCACGTTTGAAGTGTCCTTGGAGGCCATCGTGGCTGCTAGACGGGGAAGGCCGACCATCCGGGACAACTTTTCCCGCTGTTGATCGTCCACATCCACCGCCGGTCGCACATTCGGCCAGCCGCGGTCTACGGTCTGTCCAGTATCGCACCGGCGTTGTTAAGGCAATGCGAGCGGCCGTGGGTCTACTGATTGGACCTTATACAAGAAGGAACGACAATTATTCGATAGAAAAAAGAGATCATTCCATATAATATAACCTTCTGGCCATAGTTGCAAAAAAAAATAATGAGACCGCCATCGTTATAATGGAATATTTTGTCCCAAGGTGGTGGCCAGGTTGAAGCTCAGGACCAAGGTTTTGCTGATCTTGATCCCAATGACCATTTTGTTCATCCTTATATTCAACGCCGTTGGCGTGAGCATGCTGAACGATCAGGCCACGGCCATGGACCAGGAGGAGGCCAGGAGCGCCGCACAACGGATCGGCGTCGGTCTAGGCAATATAGAGTACATACTGAACATAAAGTGCGGAGATTATTCCTACTGGGACGATACCTGGTCGTATCTCGAGGATTACAATGCCTCATACATTGAGAACAACCTCAACGCCTACACGATGTACGGATACGAAGTGGACGCTGTCCTCCTATACGATATTGCCAGCAATCTGATCTACAATATGTCCGTGGATGCTACCGATCCCGAGGACCCCCTGGCCTCGGAGGTCCCTTCGGGTCTGCTCGCCGCAATTCAGAGCGATGAAAGCATAATTTATGATATGGAGAACGAGACCAGCGGCGTGCTGTCCTACGATGACGGAAGTGTGATCCTCTCATCCTGCCCCATACTGAGGTCTGACGGCAGCGGTCCAGCTCGCGGCAAGATGATCATGGCTGTATACCTAAATGAGAATGTGGAGGTATCGCTGACCGAGACCTTCGGCAATGCTCTGAGGATCGAGATCGAGCCGGACGATCCCGGCTTGGCTCTGGGGACCGGACCTGAGGAACTGACGATTAAGAACATCAACGACTCCACCATGCTGTGCTCCTGGAGCATCTCGGACTTAAACGGAGTTCCCGCGGCCGTTATGAACCTGGATGTGGGAAGGGATTGGTACCAACAAAGCCAGCGCACTGGCATGTTCCTCCTCCACACCATCATAACCACGGCCACGATCAATTGCCTCCTCATGCTGCTCTTCGTCGATCGTGCTGTGCTGTCAAGGATGCACATCTTGATGGACGATGTCTTCAGGATCGGTAGGGGGCAATCCAAGGAGAAACGGGTCAGCACGTTGGGGGACGATGAGATCGCTGATCTGGGTAAGCAGGTCAACATCATGCTGGAGAACCTGGACAGATCGGAGCAGGAACTGGTCATGAAGGAGCGGAGATACAGGGTACTAGTGGAAGGCTCCTCCAACGCCATCATCCTGGTGAGCAGTAAGGACCTTTCCATCATCGAGGTGAACCCCGCCTTCCTGAGGATGACGGGCAGAAACGACTATGACATAAAGAGGACGAGGATCACCGAAGTGCTCGATGCCCCCTGGGACTGGAACACGGCCAAGACGACTGGGGAAGGGGGAAAGGTGCTGGAAGGGGAGGGCAGACTGATGCACTCCAACCAGTCGGTCCTGGACGTGGAGCTTAGCATGACCACTCTCAACTTCGAGGGTGAGGAAGCGTATTTCATCATCGGCAGGGACCTTACGGACCGCCGCCGGGCGGAGAAGGACAGGGAGAGGATACTAGATGAGCTCAGCAGGACCAACGAGAACCTGGAGATCACCCTCAAGTCCATCACCGACGGCGTGATAAGCGTCGACCAGCATGACGGCGTGGTCCTAATGAACAGGGCGGCCGAGGATCTAATAGGGGTGAACAGAAGGTATGGCATAGGGAGGAACATCAGGGAGCTGGTCCCCCTTCCCGAGAATGAGTGGGACGATTACCGCACTCTGCACCAGGCTGGACCGCTCAGGGTGTCCATGAGGAACAATTCCGGGCAGATATGGCAGATGGAGTACAGCTACATCACCCTGACCAGCGACAAGGGCGAGGTCATGGGGAAGATGTTCACCTTCAGGGACATCTCCGAGAAGGCCCGGGCAGAGATCGCCGAGGCCAACGCCGGGCGCCTGGAGGCAATCGGTACGCTGGCAGGGGGCATCGCCCACGACTTCAACAACGTCATGACGTCAGTGGTAGGCGAGCTGTACCTGCTGCGCACGGAGATCGAGAACAGCGAGGGTTCGATGCAGCGTTCTCGGGAGCGCATCAGCGACATGGAGATGGCCATGGACCGCGCCAAGTTCGTGGCCCAGGAGCTGTTGTCCCTGTCCAAGGGAGGGGCGCCCATCCAGAAGCCGACGACTCTGCGCGGGCTGCTTGAGGACACTGCGCGACTGGCCTTTACCGGTTCCAGCATCACCTGGTCGCTGGACTGCCCTAATGACATATGGCCGGTCAACATCGACCAGGGGCAGATGAACAGGGCCTTCCTGAACATCCTGTTCAATGCCCAGGAGGCGAGCCATGAGAAAGGATCGGTGGAGATCGTGGTGCGCAACGTGTTCTCGCGCCCCGGCCCCGACACCGAGGGCAGATATGTCAACGTGGACTTCATTGATCATGGGGAGGGCATACCTTCCGATGTCCTGCCGCGGATCTTCGATCCCTACTACACCACCAAGGCCACCGGTACCGGGCTGGGCATGACCGTGACGTTCACCACCATCAAGCGTCACGGAGGGACCATCGAGGTCACCTCGGAGGTCAAGAAGGGCACCAAGGTCTCGGTGTACCTCCCAGCGACCGACGAACCGATCAGGGACGCTCCGAGGTCGGACAGGCCAGTATCAGGCACGGGGAGGGTGCTCATCATGGATGACGAGGAGTTCATCCTGCAGGTGACCATGGACATCCTCCAGGGCCTGGGCTATGAGACCGAGGTGGCCCATGACGGAGAGGAGGCTCTCAGGGCTTACGGACAAGCAATGAAAGATGGAAGGAAGTTCGATGTCGTCATCATGGACCTGACCGTTCCCGGAGGGATGGGGGGTAAGGAGACCATCGGCCACTTGTTGAAGATGGACCCCCAGGCTCGGGCCATCGTCTCCTCCGGTTACTCCAACGACCCTGTGATGGCCGATTACCAGAACTTTGGGTTCGTGGGCGTGGTGCCCAAGCCATATAAGATCGAGGAACTGTCGTTGGTGGTGAAGAACGCAATGCAGCCAGGTCCCACGGTGAACCCAGAGCCCGACACATTTAAATGATTAAATGCGGTAGGGGGAAACCCAGGCCGAGGTGGCCCAGACCGGTAAGGCGCAAGCCTGGAAAGCTTGTGTCCGCAAGGACTCGGGAGTTCAAATCTCCCCCTCGGCGCTCTGGCTCTCACTAGATCATCGAATTTGTAAGGGTGTTGTGTATCAGCGCGCTTGAGGAGAACAAGGTGACAGGCCTACAGCCATCTTCCATTATTTGTTCCACGGATGGCATGGTGCCGATCTGGCTATGAGCGAGGGACGGTAAAAAAAATCGACTTTCAACCAGGGAGCAACAAGACGGGATGAGCCCAATTCGCTCTTTCATATTAGAAAACCAACAACATTTTCGAACGATATATTGAAAAGAAGAAAATGTAGCAGTTGCATTTTTCCCACGGCAGGTGTGAGGGTGTCCCTAGGTCGCACGTTCATCGCGTTTTGCATCGTGGCAACATTAATCTTCACCGGCGTAGCCCTGGTACTAATTAGCCAATATGATGGAGCATCCAGTACAGACGCATCAACAGACAGAGAGAGCAGCAATGGACCTGAGGATTCGGGATCACGAGGAGCATCTAATGAAAGCGGTGATCTCGACCGGGTCAGAGACCAGGACCGCACCAAACAAGACATCATGCATGGTCCGGGTCAAACATGATCGAAGGGCTCATCTTCGAATACTTGTTTTTTATGATCGATGCCCACCTGCCCGTGGTTCCTGACAGGTCACTTTCTAGATTTGAAATGAGGATAGAAAGAGAAACTAAGGGGTTTTCCGAGCATTGATTGATTTCAAGCGAGCTTTGCTAACTGGCTCTCGAACGCCGCGAGGTGGTTGAATGAACCCTGCAGGAGGTTGCTGTAGACGTTCTTGATATCGTTGTGCGTCGTGGCAGACATGGCCTCTTCCAGATCTCCAATGTCTAGTTCTTCTATCAGAACCCCTACCTCGAGCGCCGCTCTCTTGGAGACGCTCCCATCCACGATGAGCTTGTCATACAGAACCTGAAGCTCCTGGTTCGTGAACACCCCATAGTCGTTCCCCGCAGCAGGGTCCGAAACTCCATATTTCATCAGAAGGTTCTTGATAGCATCCATATGCTTTTGCTCGCTGGCCGCTATGTTCTTGAAAATGAGGGCCCCCCACTTACTATATAGGTATGTGTAAACGTCCCTGGCCACCTTCTCCTCCTCACGCAGGTATTTCAGCCATTTCACCTCATCTGCCGTCAGGGCAACGCTCTGAACGACAACAATGCCTGTTCCATCTCCATTACCCCCACCAGCAACGGGCTTGGCCTGTGCCCCTTGGATCAAGCCTGGTACCACCAGGATGGCGGCTAGGAGGAAGAACATCGCTATTCCCAATAGACGATGATGCCTCATGCTGAGGTCCAGCGACCGTCCTGATATTTATTTTGGATGAAAATTTTCCAAGCACTCTACGAACCAAAACAAGGATGTGAACATAATAGTAACAATGTCTAAAATGATGCAAAGAGGGCGCAGAACATCATTCCTTACTCAGCTCAAAGATAAAAGGTCTCAATCTTTTTCTATCATCGACCAGTCATCAACTATCAAATATCCCGAATGCGGTGTGCTCGATGTAACGAAGGTGACCATGTGAAGGTGAACGTAGACCTGCGATTGAAGGACATCCCCGGGCAGCTGGTGGCGGCCCTGGAGCCGATCTCCAAGTATGACGGGAACATCAGAGGTGTGGTGCACCACCATGACGACCGGATCGGCGGTAGGATCACCGTCAACGTCATCTTCGAGGTGCGTTCAGAACAGTCACTGGACAAGATATTGAGCACCTGGAAGGAAGGGGAGGTGGACATCGCCAAGATCGACGCCTTCTTTGAGACCTACCCTATCCAGTACCTGCTCGTGGGCAGCATAAGCTCCAAGGAGCTGGAGAGCATCACCAAGGGCCTCGACGCCATGGAGAACGTGGCCTCCATCGAGATACGCTACACGGGTACGGCGAACTCCTCGTCGCGCGCCGCCCTGGTCACCGGGAAGGCTTCCAAGAAGGAGACCTTGTCAACACTGGAGTCCTTCTTCAAGCAGCGGGCGGACAAGCACAACTACATGCTCATCAGGGGGCTGGATTAGATGAAGGTGGTCATCGCCGGATTCGGGACCGTGGGGCAGGGAGTGGCCGAAGTGATCGGTATGCGCCAGGAGCTTTTCCAGAAGAGCTTCGGGCAGAAGGTCACCATCGTAGGGGTGTTCGACTCCTCCTCGCTGGTCAAGGACCCCCGGGGCTTGGACCCCGAGGAGCTGGTGGCCCGCAAGGCCGGGACGGGGAAGGTCGGCAAGCGTCCTCTGGACGACGGGGCCCCGGAGTTCATAGAGGAGTACGACTTCGACACTTTGATCGATACCACGCCCACCAACATCGTGGATGCGGAGCCTGGTCTAACCTACATACAGACGGCGCTCAATGCCGGTAAGAACGTGGTCACGTCTAACAAAGGTCCCTTGGCGCTGAAGTTCCGGGACCTCACCAGCACCGCGGCCAGGAACAAGGTCCAGTTACGGTACGAGGCCTCGGTGGGAGGGGCCATGCCCGTCATCAACCTCTCCCGGGAGCTTCTCAGGGGTGAGCAGATATTCTCGCTGAGGGGCATCCTCAATGGGACGTGCAACTTCATCCTCAACCGTATGAAGGACGAGGGTCTCCCGTTCGAGCAGGCGCTGAGGGAGGCGCAGGAGATGGGGATCGCCGAACGGGACCCCAGCTACGACATCGACGGCGTGGACTCGGCGTGCAAGGTTGCCATACTGGCCAACGCCATCTTCGGGAGGGACGTCACCTACAACGATGTGTTGCGCACGGGAATCCGTAGTATCACTGAGGACGCCATCTCCCTGGCGTCGGAGCAGCACATGGTGGTGCGCCTCATCGGCGAGATAAACGACAAGCGGGTGGAGGTCTCGCCCCGCATGGTGCCGGTCGGTCATCCCCTGGCCATCGGGGGAACGTTGAACATCGTGCAGCTGATCACCGACCTCGCCGGGGACATCACCGTGGCCGGCCGGGGCGCGGGCCGCAAGGAAACGGCCAGCGCGGTGCTGAGCGACCTACTGGCACTGATGGGCGAGGGACGCGGCAAGCGGCGATGATTACGGGAGAGGGTATTAATAACGCCTCTCGCTATTGACATGCCTGTCTTGGAGTAGATGTTCTATGAGAGGCACGGCGCGGGATTTATTTATTAGCCAATAAAGTGGCTATCTACGACACCACACTTAGAGACGGGACCCAATCTGAGGGTGTGTCTTTTTCGACCGAGGACAAGCTGGACATAACCAAAAGGTTAGACCAGTTCGGGATCGATTACATCGAGGGAGGCTGGCCAGGGTCCAACCCCAAGGATGTGGCCTTCTTCGAGGCCGCCTCGCGGATGAGGTTCGAGAACGCGAAGTTAGTGGCCTTTGGAAGCACCCGTAAGGCCGGGATCACCGCCGAGGAGGATGCTAACCTCCGCTCGCTGGTGGGCTCGAAGGCCCCCGCGGTGGCGATATTCGGCAAGAGCTGGGACCGCCATGTTAGGAACGCTCTGAAAATACCTCTGCCGGAGAACCTGGAGCTCATCTCCGACAGCGTCTGGTTCCTCAAGAAGAGCGGGGTGGAGGTGGTGTACGACGCGGAGCACTTCTTCGACGGCTACAAGGCCTCACCGGAGTACGCGCTCTCTACTTTGGAAGCGGCGGCCCAGGCTGGTGCCGATTGGCTGGTGCTGTGCGACACCAACGGCGGGACGCTGCCCGGAGACGTCAGGACGTGCGTGGACGTGGTCGCCAAGCGCTTCGACCTCCCCATGGGCATCCACGCGCATAACGATGCCGACCTGGCGGTAGCCAACTCCCTGGCGGCCGTGGAGGGGGGCGTCACCATGGTGCAGGGCACCATCAATGGACTGGGTGAGAGATGCGGCAATGCCAACCTCTGTTCCATCATGCCCACTCTGACGCTGAAGATGGGGCGTAAGATATCCATCCCCGACCTCACGTCCCTGACCCCGCTCTCCAACTTCATAAGCGAGACCGCTAACGTGGTCATAGACCCTAAGCTCCCGTACGTAGGGCGTAGCGCCTTCGCGCACAAGGCCGGTGTCCACGTGAACGCGCTCCTGAAGGACGAGAAGACCTATGAGCACATCGATCCCCGCCTGGTGGGCAACCAGCGTCGGGTATTGATGTCCGAGCTTTCGGGAACGGCGTCGATACTGGCCAAGATGAAGGAGTTCGGGATAGACACCGAGAAGGAGTCCGGACGGAAGGTTCTGGAGCACCTCAAGCACATGGAGTCGGAGGGCTACCAGTTCGAGGGGGCGGACGCGTCCTTCGAGCTGCTGGTGCGCCGTCTTAATGATGGTATCAAGCCGCCGTTCCGCCTCGAGGGCTTCCGTATCTTCGTCGATGTGACCGGGAACAACGTCTCCTCGGAGGCGAGCATCAAGGTCGTCGACTCCACCGGGATGATGGAGCACACCGCCGCCAACGGCAACGGTCCCGTGAACGCGCTGGACCGCGCTGTCCGCAAAGCCCTGGAGAGGTTCTACCCGGAGCTGCGCGAGGTGCGCCTGGCCGACTACAAGGTCCGGGTCATCGACAGCAAGGACGCCACCGGTGCCAAGGTCAGGGTGCTGATTAGATCCACCGACGGGGAGGCCTCGTGGACCACTGTGGGCGTGTCCACCAACGTCATCGAGGCCTCGCTCATAGCGCTCCTGGACAGCATGGAGTACAAGCTCATGAAGGGCTCCCAGCCATCTTCCAGCTAAATCCACGGCGAAGCCAGGAGCCAACCTTTTTACTTAACTACCTCCCTCTATCGGGCGATGCGATACCACCTAGAACTCATAGGGCCGGACGAGCGCAACGAGCTGTTCGAACGATACGAGGCCCGCTACCTATACTCCTCCAAGTGCGAGCTGCACGGGACGTGCATCCGCCTCCTGACGGACCAGGAGCGCACTGACCAGGTATGGGACAACAACTTCTACGGCATGGCGGAGAGCGTGCGCTCCCACGGACGCCTGATCGTCCTGAACGATCCCCAGCAACAGGCGGGTGTGAAGTACGATCCCCTGACCCGCACGGCCTTCCTCTTCAACATCGATTACTACGGCTGGGTAAAGAGTATCGCCCTGGCCCTGGCGGGAGACATCCTGGAGGACCAGCACAACATACACTCCGTCCACGGAGCCGCGCTGGACATCGGGGGAAGGGGCGTATCCCTCATAGCTCCTTCCAAGTCGGGCAAGACCACCCATTCCTGGGGGCTGCTCCGCATGAAGGATGCCCGCCTGGTGACTGATGACTGGTACTTCGTTAGGATGTCCAGCAAGAGGCCTTTAGCGTACGGTTCGGAGAAAAACTTCTACGTGGAGGGGGACATCTCCACTATCTGGCCGGAATACCAGGGGTTGGTGGACAAGGCCTCCTTCGACAGCCGGGGCCGGGCCATAGTGAACGTTCGGTGGACGGTGGGCCAGGGCGGGGTCTCTCCCCTGACCACGATGTACAAGGTGATCCTTCTGAAACGTGATCCCGATGATCCGGTCACCACCAGGGAGATGGAGCCGGAAGAGGCGATGGAGTACCTCGAGGCCCAAGACTTCTGCAACCCTCATCAGCTGGTGAGGGATGAAAGGAAGCTCTCTCTGCGCCGGAGGTTCTTCCGGGATTTCCTTGAGCATTGCGAGGTGCACTTGGTCAACACCACGAGACCCCCGGAAGAGACCCAGAGCATCATCAGAGGGATCGTTTCGCGTTGCGATTTGTAGGACCGATACGCGTTCAGAACAGGTAGCCAGACGCTCAGAAAAAAGAGTTGTGTGAGGAGCCCCCGAAGATTAAAGAAATGGTGGGGAAGTTGGAGAAGGTCCACGGGGACTCCCCGTAACCAATATATTGCAGGGGTTAATAAAATGTATCGATGAATTGCATGTTAAACAAGCATGTCGTTCTATAGAATGAGGTTGCGCTCATATGTCTAGCCCGAAGGCATCGGCGAACTCTTCCATCTTGCGGAACTCCATCAGGAACTTCTTCCCCTTGTCGGTGATGGAGTACGCGGACCGGTCTCCCTCCTGCTCTTTCAATATCAGCCCAGTCTCCTCCAGCTGGACAAGGTACTTGGTCAGCCGATCGTGGGACAAGTTGGCCTTGTACAGTATGTGTGTCACCTTGGCCGGACCGTCCGCCTGCACCGCGCGTAGGATGTCCGCGAAGATGCGCCCCTTGGAGCGGTATTTCTGGGGTCCTTTCATCCGCTCCTCCTGAGGCTATACAGGACCAAGAACAGCGAGAGGAAGCCTGTCAGCTCTAGTACCCTGCCTACTACGTACACGATGTCCTCATGGGAGCTGAACATGATCAGGAGGTGACTCATCAGCATGAGAAGGAAGCTGAACGTGACCATGATGCCGTACCGGCTCCTTTTCACCATCAGGTGGGCCAATTGAGAGATGACGATGATAAGCAGCAATACTACCAGTATCAGCTCGGCCACGGGCCCGGCGGTCAGGAGAGTGCTCCCAGCGGCCCCTCCACCCGCTCCACCTCCGCCTGTACCGCCCCCGCCTGCTCCGTTGCCCCCCGCCCCCACCAACACCAATGCGGACAGGGGCAAGGACGATTCCCGCAGTCGGAGGGTGTAGGCGAACACCAGGAGAGAGTAGGCGAACATGCTCAGCGCATAGTAGGCCCAGAACCCCATATCGGCGATGGAGAGGGGGTCCGAGGGAGAGGTGAAGGAAATACCGAAGACGTAGGTATAGGTGAGCGTTATGCTGTTTATGAAAAGGCCTATCGACAGCAGCTGGAACGCCAGATACAGGGCGTACAACGTCTTTTCCTTGACCCATTGATGCCCTCTCAGGGCGTACATGGCCACGGCCAAGGCTACAAAGGCGGTTATGAGCTGGAATATCGCATCATATGGAAGGAACCATCTCGGCGGGAACATGAATGCACCGGCACATAGGCCTGACCACGAAATGTATATTGGCAATATGAAGGATTCCTTCATTAGTTTTTATAACAAGATAACGAAATATTTTGAACGGTCGACGAGCTGATGTTCCCCTGATATGTCCCCTGAGGATAGGTACCTGCACCGTCGATACCTTACTGTTATCACCGGAAGTGCACGAATCGTCTAGACGATTATTTCCTAACTTGAATATAATTTAAGGTAGATTCTTTCATCAGAGGTCAGTCAATGAGAACAAGCATCAAGATGTTAGCGTTGGGCGCTGTTGCTGCCCTGATCATATCGGGAGTGGCTTTGACCACTCTGAAGGAGAACGACCTGTCCGCCGTGGGCGCGGACGCCCCCACGGTATCCGTGGTCAGCCTCGGATCCGATGCCGGTGAGGCGGTTATGGTCACGACCGAAGCCAATGGAGAGAGCGTACCCCTTAGCGGTGCGAAGGTGATGGTCTGCAAGATGAACGTCACCTGTGACGGCGACCAGACCACCATGAGGGTCATGGAGATGATCGCTCTCCAGACCGGTGGGGACGGCAAGGTGCAGTACAACTTCTCCGAGGGATACAAGTACATGATCTGCGCGGAGAACCAGGACCAGAAGGGATTCGCCAATAAGAACATGAACCAGACCGAGGCGGGGCTATGCTACCAGCATCAGTGGGAGTGGAGCCACATGAACGGTCAGATGTTCACCGCAAACCACTCTGGTGAGGTTCAGGCAGGAACACAGACCACGGCCCAGAGCGGTGAGGGCGGAAAGGCGGGGCAATAAAGGAACGAGCGCCAGCCCCCAAACCATTTCATTTTTTCTAAGCGCCTCCCCCTTGCGGTGAACATCGTGACCGCCACGAGGGAGGTGGCCGGTCGCGCTCAGCATGAACGATTCATCCGGATGATGCTTTCCGACCTGGGATATAATGTTCGGACGCTCCTATTTCCCGGAGGAACATGATTTGAGACTGAGTACCAAAATATTGTCGATGGGGGCGGTGGCAACTCTCCTGATCTCAGGGATCGCCTTCGCTCTCATGTCCTCGACCAGTGTCTCGGCGGAGGATGAGAGCCCAGTGGTCACGGTCGAGGAAGAGGGAACGGATGCGACATATGCGTTGAACGTCAACGTGGTCTGCATGGTGGATGGTACTCCCATAACCGTCGAGGGTGTGAACGTCACGGTCTACACTGTGAACATCACCGAGGATGACGATACCACTACCATCATCGTCCAGAAGGTCGCCCAGGGGCAGACCGACACCGAGGGCTACCTGACCTTCGATCTTCCTGAGGGAGAGTACATGGTGTGCGCCACCTACCAGGGTCTCTGTGGGTTCGGAGAGGTGAACCTGACCGAGGACCAGCTGAGCACCATCATGCTGCACGGAAACGGCTGGTGTGATGGGTGCGATCAAAGCCTGAGGTTCAGGGACGGCGACCGCTGGTGCCCGGACGAGGGTGGTCGGGACGGAGGCCGCAACGGTGACAACGGGTCAGCCGGCGTCAGAGATAGGAAGTGCGATGGGACCTGCGACCGCACCCGGCTGGTGGACGACGATCTCGCCTCTACTGAGTCCTTTACCAACATGGAGCGATCGGGAGGGGCAAGATAAGTGACTGGGCCATCCATCGGGACGTCGCTACGGTCGGCCGGGCCTGCGTACAAACCGTTTGGTCTTTTTCTTCTACACTTCGATCGATACTAGCGGGCTATCTTCGAATTGCTCGGCGCCTACCCACAGGTCCCTCGAGGCCCTTCCGATGAATCGATTTAAGCATCGTATGCCATATGCTGCCGAGATGCATGAAGGACCAAGGCGTTGACTTCCCCAGCTGCTATGGATGTGGCCAGGAGAACCCCATCGGATTTCGGCTGAAGTACTCGTTCGTTGATGAGAGATCGCATATAGAGTTCGATATCGGACCTGAGCATTGCGGTTACCCCGGGCTTATGCACGGAGGCGTAACTTGCGTGCTGTTCGATGAGGCCATGTACCATGTCATCGCCCGCACGGTCCCCGGTGTCGTGACCGTCACCATGGCGGTCGATTACAAGAGCCCCGGGTTCGAGGGCCATAGGCTTATCTGCGAGGCCTGGGTGGAGAAGCGTGAGGGGCGAAGGATCGAAGTATACTCCACCCTGATCGATGCCCACACCAAGAAGGTCGTCGCCGAGGCGAGAGCCGTTTATCAGAAGGTCGACCTCAGTAAGATCGTGGGCCGGTAGCGACGGTTTGCTCTTAGAGAGTAATTCGGGTCCAAATGCTCACTCGGCCCATAAGGTGAAATAACTGGCAAGGCGTTCTGTATCATGATGGGTCGGCACTGCCAGGTGTTCGTAGCTATCACGTTGTCCTGCTTCTTCCTATTGTTCATACCACCTATTGCCACCGCGGGTGACGCCGGCGCGCCCGTGGTCGTGGTCATCGGCGATCATATCACCGTCGGTGAGACCATGGTGAAGGATGACCCGAATAACTCCCAGGACTCGGTCATCTCTCAGCTTGGATCCATGTTGAACGTCAGCGTCCACAACATGGTCATGACAGGAGATATCTCATGGAATATGCTTACAAGGTTCGGACCGGACGTCATCTCGCTCAGTCCCGATGTGGTGGTGCTGGCGATGACGCGGGAGGACCGTAATTGGTTGAGCGTCGCGGAGAGCGAGAGCAACTATCTGAACATGATCTCGCTGGCCCTGGCCAACGGAGCCCAAGTGCTACTGGTGACCGTCCCTGTCAACGACAGTGGATCTTCCTTCCACTCGCTCATCAATGACTGGGCCAAGAGCCTGTCATATAAGAACGTCCATGTCATCGACGCTTGGGCCCTTCTTGGCGATGCCAATGATACGCTGGCATCGGAATACCAGGTCGGTGATGGTGTCCACCTCAGCCCTGCTGGTCACCAGCGCATCGCTGACGAGCTGTTCGTCGTCGGTTTCGGTAGCACCCGCTATGAGGGAGAAGAGGTAACAATGCCATGGAGGGGCCCCATGGTCGGGTGGGGCATCATCGGGGGCCTGGGGGCCATCAGCGGTCTTCTCTATTTTCAAGGCAGAAGGATGAACAAGAGCTGATCGTTCTCCTGTTAGCATATGATCAGTTCTTCCCCTCGGCCTTATACCTTTTACACTGGGTCTCATCCTCGATGCGGAAGTTGGGAACAATGCCAGGCACCACCACCTTGAGTTCCTCCTCTACCTTGGCCACGATCCCCTGGCCCTCGGAGACTGTCTTCTTGCCGTCGATGCAGATATGGACGTCCATGAAAACGGTGGTGCCGGACCGGCGGGTCCTCAGATCGTGGTACTCGAGGAGGTCCTGGTTCTTTTCCAAGACCCCCACGATGACCAACTCCTCCTCCTCGCAGGTCGCGTCCATGAGGTCTCGGGTGGTCTTCCTGAGGACTTCCACCCCCATCCTGATGAGCAGGACCGCGACCACCATGGCGATCACGGAATCGAGGACGTAGAGGCCGGTCAGCACTGCTATGATCAAACCCACAACCACTCCCGCCGAGGACACCACGTCCGAGAACAGGTGCTTGGCATCGCCCTCCAGCGCCATTGAGCGACTCTTCCTCGCCTCCTTCATCATCGCCCAGGCGAGGATCCCGTTGAGGGAGGTGGCGCCGAGGGATATGATCAGTCCAAGGTTGATGTCCTCGAGAGGGATGGGATCGGAAAGTCGGCCCACGGCGGCCTCGATGATAAGAATGGCCGCGATGATAATGAGAATCCCCTCCACCAGGGCGGAGATGTTCTCGGCCTTCTGATGTCCATACCTGTGGTCCTCGTCCTCGGGCTGGCTAGCCAGATTAAGAGCGTAGAACATCATGATGGAGGCGACGATATTGATGGTAGACTCCAGAGCATCGGAGAGAAGTGCAACGGAGTTGGACAGGAAGTAGGCTATGAGCTTCAGTACGAATACTATAAGCCCTACCAAAATGGCCAAAATAGCGATCTTCCTTTTATCCATGGACCCAACAGCTCGTTACCGCTTTTTACGTTTTCTCATTTAATAAAATGAGGGCACGTTCTCGCCGAGATGAGGCGATGGTGTCCCAACGGTATAAACTGTGGCAAGCCGAACCTTTGTGGTGCAGAAGCAGCACATCGCAGATAATTTTCGTAGGATCGCTGTCGTTGTAGCACGGTTTTTTTAGGTTTCATATTGAATATTTAAATCAAATCAGTATTATCGCCTTTTTCAATTTATATGATTTCTAATATATACTTATAATTTGAATTTCATGATTATGATCGTCCGTATCGCTTCAACCTACGATGATTCTTCTGCCCGAGAGATGTACGACCGCTTTTTGGAAGAGGGGTCCTGCCCCTTTGGCGATGAAAAGGTGGCCATGGGATTGGTAAAAGAAGCAAAGGGAGGCCCGGTTGGCTATGTATTCACGGTAGAGCTGGCTTCTCCATTGCTCAATAAAATGGCGTGATGATTTTTACTATTTTATTCATCAATCGTTTTTTTTTCATTTATTCTTCTAGATATTCGTGAGCATAGCTGAACCGTTCAGGTCCCATTTCGGCCCTTCCCGGATTCCTTATTACACCACTCCTTCCTGATAGGTATGCACGATCCTGAAGGAGATTATGGTGCGGCAATGCGGGAAGAATGTTGTGCATTGGCAATTCGTGGCTTATGTTGCAGTTCTCACATACCATGCCGAGATGGATGGATAGGGACGTAGAAGACCTCAAGCATCGAGGGGATAGACCGAACCCCTCTCGCTGCCTCGTACGTGATGTGGCCGTCTAGCGCATCTTTCAACCAATGTCGTGAGCCTTCATCCGCTCTAGGAGTGCGTCCAGTCTCACGTAGCCTTCGTTCATCCCGGCCTCCATACCTGCGCTGAGCATCCCATCACGGTCCTCCACGGACAGGTACACGCTCTTAGCACAGAAGTCGGTCTTCCCCTCCCTCTCGTCGAACCTGGCGATCTGCATCTCGACATGGCCGGGCATGGGTTCGAACTCGAAGGTTTGGATAATCCTCTCCGGAGACCTGACCTCGTGGAAGACCCCTCGGAAGGCGAACTTGTTGCCCTCCTCATCACGTTGAACGAATCGCCATGACCCGCCGTCTCTGACTTCCAGCTTGTCGATGGCAGTCGTGTACTTTTGTGGACCCCACCACTGTGGTATCAGCATGGCATCGGTGAAAGCCCTGAACACCAACGCCCGAGGTGCGTCGAACGTCCGCTTTATGATGATCTCCTGAACGCCGGGATTCGCTATGAGAATGGTCCTGGGCACGCCCACACTGCCCTTCCCCAGGTACTCCTCCAATTTGTCGAAGGACTCGTTCCAACCAGCCCTGGCCATCTCACTGGCCATTCCCTCAGGGCTGCCGCTCGATCTCATCGTTATCTTGGTAGTTTCCCCATCCTCCGTTAACTCCAAGGTCACCAGCGTCTCCATGGGCCATTCTCCGGGCATGCCGTAATGAGAAGCAGGGACGGCGTTCCCGTCCTCATCGGCGAAGGAATCAGTGTAGACCAGGCGTTCCATGGGAACGACCTCCTTGAACGTACCGGTGGAACAGAAGTCCTTCCCATCGGGAGACCTCATGCATGAGAAGTACGCTCCTCCAACGCGAAGGTCGATGCGGTAAACTGGGGTGGTGAAGCCTTTCGGACCCCACCATACCTTGAGCACCTCGGGATCGGTCCATGCTTCCCATACGCGTCTCCTGCTAGCGTGGAAGGCACGGGTGAACACCATTTCAGGACCCTTGTCTACCTCCTCGGATGACATCATACGACTTCTTTTCGAACCTCTTCCCCTTAAGACTTTGTCCGCTTGGTTCCGTAGGTGCATTGAAGAATGGGGGGCATGAACGGCTGCCAGAGGTCGTTGGCTTAGATGATCATGTATGATCGATACCGAACAATGGATGAAATGCCGGGGCCATGTTGAGGAAGGATGGTGTTCATCAGCCTTCCTTCGGCTTCTCCTTCACGCGCGGTCTTAACTTGGCGACCAGTCGGGGGATGCTTATCCTTACCTTGGGGTTCTCCGGGCTCCAATACCGCGCATGCTTGCCGCTGGGGGTCGGAAGATGAAGTTCGATGTAGTTTTCCGGGAGGACCTTTTCGGGAAGACCTTGCTTCCTTGCCCACCTCTGTACCTCGCTGCCTAGAAGTATCAGCGTGGACGTGTCCATCAGGTTCTTCTCGATCTCCTCGAGCAGATGGGGGTCGGCCCTCTTCTTTTTGTTCCATCGTTTCAGCGGATGCTTATGATAGTGGGTCCAGTGGCCTTCCTCGAGCAGCCATGAGTAGAGCGTCTCCGATAGTTCCTCGACGCCCTCAGCCTCGAAATAGGGCATGACCTTCTGCACCTCGTCCTTCAGTTGCTTGGGTGTACCGCTGTCGAACAGGCTCTTCCGGCAATCGGAGAAATACATGAAACCTAGCTGGTATGATGCCAGCGCAGGCATGTAGAAATCATTGTACCATGAGGCCTTGGGAAATAGGGATACCACGATAACGGAGACCTTCTTGGGGGGAGGTATGTCCACTGGTTCAATGCGAGCGGGCGATGTCATTCTCCTCACCAGTCAACCGCACTATGTATTATCATTTTTTACCCCATGTTATCTGGACAGAAATCACTACCGGGATACTTAATTGATCGGTCGGCCAGGCCGTCCCTGTGACCTCAGGGCACGGTGAGCTCAAGGAGTGAGCGTCGCCTCCGCATGCATCGATGTCCATCATAGTTAGAACGGAAGAGGCCGATGGTAATCCCATGTCGCTCCTCGAGCCGCTGGTAGGCTCAGGACAGGTCCATCACGCTTATGGCGGTCGCCGGGCAGGCATCCGCAGCGACCTTCGCACAGTCCGTTAGCTCACTGGGCACTTCGCCCTGAGATATGCTATCGGTACGGTATTTCTCGGCGATCTCGGAAGTCCCGTCAGAACCTTCCTTGAAGATCTCAGGACAGTTATCAAGGTAGCACAGGCCGCATTGGATGCACGATCCCTGGTCCACCACCACTATCATGGTCATGGAGCTGAATAAGCGCCCACCAAGAATAAGCATTTTCCTCCTTAGCGGACGACCCTCTGGAGAAGGATGTGAAGAGGAGGGTCCTTGCCGTATATTCGCCGAGGATGCCGAACACCTTACAGTGGTCATCGTCGACCGTTGTTATGAGCATCGACGGATCGGCCAGGCCTTCACCTTGTGCAATTGAGGCCGTTGGGAACTATTATATAAAGTCGGCACCTTCGGCAACACGATAGTATGGTCGAGCTCGTCAAAGATTATATGATCCAAAAGAAAGAGGTAGTGATCCCAGAAGACTCTGTGATCAGCGCTATCGAGCTGATGATCGAGAACGATATTGGCAGCGTGATAGTGGTTGATGACAAGACAGAGGCCGTGGTAGGGATATTCACCGAGAGGGATATCTTGCGTCGTTACATGACCAGCAGGTCCAAGTTCATACACCTGAGGATCTCGGAGGTCATGACCAAGCCGGTCCACACCGTCAATCCGGGGACGAAGCTGTCCACAGCGGTCAAGATGATGAGGGACCATGATGTCGCCCGCCTCCCAGTGGTGGATGATGAGAACCGTCTCCTGGGGATCCTGTTCTGGAAGGACATTTTTGATGACTTCTGCTGCAAAAGGATCGAGTGATTTTCGCCCGGTGCGGGCCTATATGGCCCATGCACCTCCCAGTCCATTCCAACCGCTAGAACCTTTGGAAGTTCCCGGCGGATCTTTTTTCGCAGTCCCTTAGAGTCGCTGTAGAAAACGCCCCTGACGATATTATGCACATACCAAATCGGCAGAAATACAGCGATTGTCGATGAACGGATTTCGATAGAGGGGAGCCTTAGATAACTTTTAAATTAGACCTCGGAAGTCTCGCAAAATAATTTATCAACATTTCTTGGTCGATCTAAATGAAAGCCCTCTTCGAGCCAGAGTCTATTGCGGTGGTCGGTGCATCGAACGATGAAAGAAAGATCGGGCATATCGTCTTCAGTAACCTCGTCCGATCGAATTTCAAGGGAACGGTGTATCCCATCAATCCCAAGGCCAGTGATATCCTTGGCTGCAAGGCCTACCCCTCATTGACGGCAATACCGGGCAAGGTGGAGCTGGTGGTGATATGCGTCCCCAACACCCTCGTCCCCTCGGTAATGGAGGAGTCGGGCATCAAGGGGGCGGAGGCCGTCATCGTCATCACCGCCGGGTTCAAAGAGCTGGGAAAGGAGGGAGGTTTGCTCGAGCGCAAGGTAGGCGAGATCGCCAAGAAGTATGGCATGCGCGTGCTCGGCCCTAACTGCATGGGCATAATGAACACCCATCACCTGATGAACATCACCTTCACCAACATCCACCCCATGGCCGGCTCCATCGCCATCGCCTCCCAGTCCGGGGCGGTGTGCAGCTCCATGCTGGACTGGTCCACCAAGTCCAAGGTAGGGTTCTCCAAGTTCATCAGCGTCGGTAACAAGCTGGACATTGACGAGGCGGACCTGCTGAAATCTCTCAAGGATGACCCCGATACCAATGTCATCGGGATGTACATCGAGGGGGCCAACCGCGGCAAGGAGCTGATGAACGAGGCGTTCAGGACCAGCCAGGTCAAGCCAATCATCGTTCTCAAGTCGGGAAGGACCAGCTCCGGTTCCAAGGCGGCATCGTCGCACACCGGCGCGCTCTCTGGCAGCGACAAGATCTACGATGCGGCGTTCCATCAGGCTAATATCATCAGGGTCAACACCATCGACGAGCTCTTCGACCTCCTGCAGGTCTTCGCCAACATGCCCATGCCCAAGGGGGACGGACTGGCGATCGTGACCAACGCCGGCGGCCATGGTGTCATGGCCGCGGACGCCTGCTCCGACTACGGGTTGAGACTGGCCTCTTTCGAGAAGAGCACCATCGAGAAGCTGAAGGGCTACCTGCCGGAAGCGGCCAACCTCTACAATCCCGTGGACGTCCTGGGGGACGCCACCGCGGACAGGTACGAGTTCGCCATACGGACGGTAATGGAGGACCCCAACGTGAACTGCGTAGCCGTTCTGCTGGCACCCTTGGATACGGTGGACATAAAGGCGGTAGCGGAGCATGTGGCATCCTTTGCCGGCAAAGTGTCCATGCCAGTGGTGGGCGCGTTCGTGGGAGGGACCAAGACCAACGTGGGAATCGAGCTGATGCACGAGGCCAATGTTCCTTGCTACGACTCCCCCGACAAGGCCATCCGCGCGCTGGGAGCCATGGTTCACTACAAGAGGATGAGGGAGGCGTCCGGCGACACCGCCCCCGTGGTGGTAGAGGGCGACCGGCAGAAGGTGCAGGACGTGATCGCTTCGGTGCGCCGGAGCGGCCGCACCTCCCTGAGCGAGAGCGAGGGTAAGGAGATCCTGCGCGCCTATGGAGTGGCCATCCCCACGGAGATCACAGCGTCCACCGCCGAGGCAGCAGCCCAGGCCGCCGCCAAGATAGGGTTCCCGGTGGTCATGAAGATCGACTCGCCCGACATCGCCCACAAGTCCGATGTCGGTGGCGTCATGGTCGGGGTCGGCTCGGAGAGCGCCGTACGCCAGAGCTTCGAGCTTATGATGTCAAAGGTCCGGTCCCGTGTTCCCGGTGCCACCATCAACGGCATAACCATCTGCCAGATGGTCAAGGGCAAGGAGGTCCTAATGGGGATGACCCGCGACGAGCAGTTCGGGCCGGTCATCACCTTCGGCCTGGGCGGGGTCTTCGTGGAGATAATGAAGGATGTCTCCCAGCGCATCGCTCCCCTGACCAAGCACGACGTGGACACCATGGTGCGGTCGATAAGATCATACCCCATATTGACCGGTGCCAGGGGAGGAAGGACGGCGGACATCGAGTCGCTGAAGGACACCATCTTCCGCATATCTCAGATCGCGCTCGATTTCCCGGAGATATCAGAGCTGGAGGTCAATCCAGTCATGGTAGGGGATGAAGGAAAGGGCACATATGCGGTAGATGCCCTTGTAGTATTGAGGAGGGAGAACTGATGAGGACACTATTCTTAAGCTCAGTGCTTGAGTATTCGGGAAAGAGCACGATCGCCCTTGGCCTGGCCAAGAACTTCTCGGGGAAACTGGGGTACTACAAGCCCTTCCGCGAGGAGGTACTGTGCATCAACCACCGCGTGGTGGACAGGGACGCCCACATGATGAGGACGGCGCTAGGACTGGAAGCCAGCGAGGAGATGCTCTCCCCCCTGAAATACGATATCTTCAACCCCGTGAGCATGCAGAGCGTTATCGATGGCTTCGAGAAGGTCAAGGATGAGAGCGAGTTCATGCTGGTCGAGGGACCGCAGCTGTTCAGCACCGGGGCCCGGCACCACATGGACGGCATGGCTATCGCCAAGGAGCTTAACGCGGATGTGATCCTTGTCTCTCCCGGTACACCGGAGGCCATCGACAAGATCACCATCTACCATCGCCTCATGGAGGCCAACGGCCAAAAGCTCAAGGGCGTGATCCTGAACAGATGCAACAACCCCGGGGTGAAGAAGCTGGTGGAGAACGGCGGGGTCGACGTCCTGGGCAACATACCGGCGTTGGAGGAGCTTAACTATCCGCGCGTGAAGGAGATCGCCGAGGGCCTCAACGCAGAGGTCCTGGCGGGCATAGAGGGCCTCAACCGCAGCGTGGAGAAGGTCATGGTCGGAGGTATGACCGCGGAATCGGCCATGAAGGAGATGAGGCGTCTTAACCGGAAGGCCATGATCACCGGCGGTGACCGGTCGGACATGCTGCTTTCCGCCCTCAGCACGGACACCTCCTGCCTCATCCTCACCGGCGGGCTATATCCCGACAACCACGTCCTGGCCAAGGCCGAGGAGCTGCAGGTGCCGGTCCTGTTGGTCGGCCACGGAACCCAGGTGGCGGCGGACATGTTCGAGAACCTGATCGCCAGGATCGATCCCACGGACATGGCCAAGGTGGACATGGTGGCGGAGATGGTCCGCCGGCACGTGGACCTGGCCAAGGTGTGGGGCGACTAAGGCAACGCCCGCTCGGCGCCCCCGCGGGGGCGCCGGGTCCTTTTACAAATTTCACAAAGCAGCCGCTTACATTCTTGCAGCAAGTCCCTATCGATGGTGAGCGCCCAATAAATGACTGTTTTTAATGTTTAATAAAAAGTTGCGTTCTGCGATATGGTCGTAGGAACACTGTGCAATTTTCCCTCTACCTTTGCCCTCTTTGCCCTGGCATCTTCCACCTCATCCAGGGGCTTCCCAGATCTCTGAGGAGGCCTTTGCCTTCGGAGGGCTTAGTTAGAGACCCAACTATCTGATCGATCAGCTCGTCCTTGGTCAGATCGCTCCTTAGCTTATTGTCCTTGCAGATCCTCTGGAGGCTTTCCTTCGGTACGGCGGTGAGCACGGACCTCCACGGCAGGCTACTATACTTGCTGCGGACCCTTGCCCTGAGATCGTCCAGCGTTCCTGTGGAGTCGTCGCTCATTGACCGAAGTATGGACCTCAGGTCCTCCATCGAAAAGGATTCGATCAACGTATCAACGTTCATTTCCCATTTCCCCGGTAACGTGTAATCATCGCTTGAGATGAAAATGGTTACTAGTCGGATGATCCTGAGGACTTTTTGGTCTGGACACTAAGTCCTTTTCTTCTTTTTAGGTGCAAGATGAAGCTGGCGCTCGGACTCCACATAAAGACGGGTGGCCTCGAACTTGACGCTGTCCAAGATCGTCATCAGGTCAGCGAGGCCACAGGCGCCCTCCTCGAGATACTCGGCCTCGACCCTGGCCAAGGCCTCATTGGCCCGAGATAGTTCCCTCTTGGCAGTCTTAACGAATTCCCCCAGTTGTTCGTCCAGTTCCTCGTCGGTCATGTACACATGCTCGAATCGCATTGGATGTAAATGACACTTATCGCCCTTCATTTGGCGCGTGCCTGCGTTTAAATGACCCTTGGTGCGTATCGCATCGCGCTTCCCTAGGGTGGATTATCACATTCTCTAGCAGAGTTAGATGCTCGGAAGGCCAATGTCATCAATCGAATGCCATCCATGTTCCTTGAAAAAATGACCATCGTTCCCAGTCAACTTTCGACGAACCTCCTGGCCTCCACAGCAGGGATCGCCACCATGGTCTCGATGATGTGGTTCTCGCTTCGTCTGATGGACATCCTCATGGCCGCTTCCACGTCAGGAGCTTCCACGATCGCGACCGCATCATAGCGACCAAGGGTCCAATAGATGTCGATCAGCTGAATGCCCTCCTTTGCCTCTTCCTCGATCATCTCGAGGTTCTGGGCGATTATCTCCTCCGTTGGACCCATCTTGAACTTGACCATTAGGATAAATCTCATCATCTCGCCTGGGCTCTCGTCCCAGATGATATTTCTGGAGTTCCATGTGCTTATAAATTTGCATTTCTCCGATGACAGATAATTTTCTTATTATCGTTCACAGAACTACTCGACGAAAGCCTTTGGAACGTTCCAATGGGGCCGTACCACCGCCCCGACCTCCATACACTGCAACGCCCTTGCGACGAATCCAGCATGCCTAACTGCAATGTATGGACATATTCCCATCAGGGCGATCATTTCGTGTGCGATGGGCGCCAAGGGTGAATAAGTTAGCTGACTTTCACACGTTCATTAGAAAAATGAATATTCAGGTGCTAAACTTTTAATCCTCATCTGTAAGTAATTGCAGATCACTATGAGCCAAATGAAGAAGAAAAAGAAGGGAGCAGATGACCCACCAGTGAACATGAACCGGTCGGATCATAAGACCTCGAAAGCCTCATCCGCCATCGTAACGCCGGTCGGCAAGGGTGCGAAGGGCAAGAAGTGATCTGTTCGTCCGATGATCTCTCCAACAACGGGTGAGGTTCCTCGGACCATCCTTTTTCTTTCCTACAATAATATATTGTAGGGCTTTTCTTCAAAGCTAAGCAGAAATAAATGGCGGTCGCACGCCATGGGTAATGACCCCTTACATTCGGACGAAGCATCAGGTCGGGTCTGACGCATGACCTGTCATCCTGATGGACATCACATCGAGAGCGATGAAGCTGATCTCGATATTAGGTAGGGCGAGGGTGGAAGAATATCGCTCTCCACTTCATTTCAGCTGTGCAACAAACGATCTGAGGTAACTCTGATCGCCTCAACGAAAATGAGGGTGGCAGGGCTATTACTCCATGTGAATTGTCTAAACTCCATAAAGGCAATATTTATCAAAACCGAAAATTATTAGATTTTAGAATGATATGAGGGTATTGGAGGGGTGGAGCTTTGGCTCTCGATATGGTGGAATTTCAAAAGGATGTATTAGATCTTGAGGAGCGGTGCCAGAGGTCAAGGGCGAGTCATTTCATTGATGCCAACAGATGGACGAATGCCAATTGGTGGCTAGGTGTTTTTTCGATCGTGTTAGGAGCTCTCGGAGGGACCGCGACCGCCTCAACGGCAGGTGGGGGCTCAGATGCTCTGGTTATACCCTTTGCGGTCGGTTTCTCCTTCCTTGCAGGCGTGATCGGGGCGGTGGTTTCGTTCCTAAAGCCAGAGGAGAAGGCCTCAGCACACAAGCGAGCGGGCGATGGATGGTCAATCCTGGCGGACAAATTTTTTAAGTTAGCTCGAACCGACATATCATTGAAGCAGCCGGATGAGCTGAGCAAGATGCTCGACGACCTAATTGCTGAAAAGCAGAGGGTAACTGAGGCCAGTCCTGTGATCTCTCAGAAAGCGAGGGTCGGAGTATCGGACAAGAACTCAAAGGACCTCCGGGCATCGACCTTTCAGGTGGGAAAAGTGACGGGGAGGATCAAGCAGATCTAATCGGAGGAGTGACATTGGGTCAATTTGACGGGTTGAAGAACCGCTTCGGCACAGGGCAGAGTGATCCTCAGCCCAGGTCCGCAGCTTCTCTCAAGGGACGGTTGGTGAACATTAGAGTAGATAGGGACCTGAGGACAGCGAACAGGCTTTTGGGCCCTAATGGTGTGCGTTCCGACTTCTTCTGGCCAGACGCGCCACGATCGGAATGGCCCTACAACTACAGAACGGCGAGACAATTACGTGAAACTGCCTTCAAAACGGCATTGAGCAAAATGGCCGGACAACAACCGCACCTCAAACCATTCCTCGATCGCGTGAGATATCAACCTGAAAAGATCCAGTCTCTGAATTCTTGCGCACAGACCGGAGGATGGATCGATGATCTCGAAAACCAGCCATACTGCAACGTGAATGATTCAGCATTTAAGGATCAGCATTTTCTCCAACGTACATTGCGTCACGAAATATGGCATTGGCATCAGCGCCAGAATCCTCAACTATTTCGTGGGGGTAATGCAGAGGAGCGGAAAGAATTTCGAGATTTTGATGCACACTTACGCGATCTGGAGTCCGAGAATGACTTTCAACTGCGGGATGAGGAAGAATTCTGGTCCTTAAGAAATGCCTATGACAATCTACAGGCGACGATGCAGAGAACCTACTGGCAACAATTCGACGATAAAACAAAGAAAAAGTATTTGGAACGGTTCGAAAGGGAACGTACACGAGTGTGCGGTAAACTGGCCAACACGTATCTGAGTAAGGATCCGTACTATGGCCTGATCTGTAAAAGACCGTAGGGCTTTGACCTTTGATCGTTTTTAAGCCAGTATGGTGGGGACTTTTTTGTTATACACACTTACATTGGTCATCGATGATCTCCATGGGAAGGGTTGAGAGGTGTGATGTCTGGGCTCACCGATGTTTATTGTGGAAAATATTCACGAGCTAATCCAATTATCCTAATGAATAATTCAGCTGGGCCTGATGTTCTGATTAAGGCTAAAGAAGTTCGTGGGGTCGTATTTGTTCTTGAGAGCTTTAAGGCGCTCGAAATTCTCTTTTCCATAGGCTGCGAGAACTCTGTCGATCCCCTCGTTCATTAGGAAGTTCACATATACTCCACCCGTAGAGAAGGGCTGCACTGCTTTCCAGAGATCCCGTGCCCATTTAATGTTCTTCTCATTTTCCATGGTATCCGACCAAGTTGAATTGATGTTAAGGATGAAAGGGGCGGCACGATGGTTGTAAGGGGTCTCGTCATCATTCACCCTTCTGACCGCACCTAACAGGTTTACGACGATCACCTTCGACCTAGGTGAGGGTTTTCTGGAGACATGATCGATCAGGATATAGATGGCCTCATCGCTCAGACCCATAAGGTATTCCGACTTCCAGTAGTTCTGGCAACCGGGTGGGTGCCCAGCATTCAACATCGATTGTAACTCGACATAAGGTCTCGGAAGGACCAGGTCGACCTCGGGGGGACCGATAGCTCGAAGAGGTCTGATCATCCTCTCGCCATCCTCGATCGGTCCAACATAGCAAAGCACTATGGCCATTACTGGGGTTCCCTGAATGTGTGTCGGTAGCTGAGATGAGTAGGGTGCAGTCATGAGGTTAACGAAGGAGTATAGCTCGTCAGGAGCCGAAGCGATAAATTCACGATAGGACCGCATCAAATCCTTTGCCTTCGTGAGGGGATGGAGCAACATGCCGCTCAAGACCATTGGACCTACAGGGTGCAACTTGAACTCGAACGAAGTGACGATACCGAAATTACCACCGCCACCACGAATCCCCCAGAACAGGTCAGGATTATCGGTCTTGCTTGCCGTCAGGAACTGGCCAGTGGCTGTGACGATGTCGACTGATAGTAGGCTATCGATGGTCAGACCATACTTCCGGGACAGGTAACCATACCCCCCACCCAAGGTGAGGCCGGCAATGCCTGTCGTAGAATGGATGCCTCCAGGTAATGCCAGGCCGAAAGCTTGGGTCTGTTGATCGATCTCCCCCCAAGTAACACCAGGTTCCGCCCGTGCGGTCTGTGCAATGGGGTCCACACGAATTCCCTTCATACAGGAGAGGTCGATGACCAATCCGCCATCACAAACGGCGTTACCTGAGACGTTGTGGCCGCCGCCCCGAACGGCCACCAATAGCTGGTTCGCACGAGCGAATTTGACGGCTTTGATGATATCGCCAACCCCCAAGCAACGGGCGATGAGGGCAGGGTATTTGTCGATCATCCCGTTCCACACCTTGCGGGCAGAATTGTAGTTGGGGTCTTCCGGAAGGATGAGCTTGCCGAGGAGGCTTGCTTTAAAGCCCTGAATGGTCGCTTCATTCAGGACCGGCCTACTGGCAACCTTGACCTGTTCGTCGATCGCGATACCCCCTATGCTAACATATTCCTCATCCAACGATCGTGATCATACATGACCGTAGGGGTTGTTCACATCATGAGCGTCTGTTTGAGAAATTGTGCCATAAATAATAATGAACCTTCGTATTGTCCTTTCACGATATCCGAAAGAGGAGTAAAATAGGTGTGTGAAAGCACCGTCTACGAAATGTATCGTAGAAGTATTCATCTAGGCCGGTTAGCCATATTTTCCATGGTGAGAGCTTGGACCCGTTCGATCAAATGCTTCATGACCTGTCCTCCGGGGATCCAGAGGTCAATGAGATCAAATTGGCCAGTCTGAAGAAGGCATGTGTCTGTCCACAATGCCCGACCTTCAACAAATATGCGGAGGACCATGGGGAGACCCTATACTGCATAACTGGAAAGAGCGATCAGCCCTTGAAGGAGGAGCTGGGTTGCATTTGTGCCGATTGTCCCGTGGCCGCTGAGGGAGGGCTTGTCAACAATTATTACTGTACCATCGGTTCCGAGATGGAGATGCGGAAGAACCGGCGAATACCACGTGGTGTAAGGGCCGAAAAATTATACTAGTTCAATTTCGACTACGGCTGTCACTGGCACTGCGGTGGCCTCCTTGTAGGAGCTAAAAGAGCTAAGGGGCACCAACAAAGGAGCAGAAGCAAAAAAGAGTACCTTTTTGTTGTTTGCTGACCTCATCAGAAGGGACGATGATGGTTTTTGGGTGAACTGAGATGGTTTCAGAGGAAGTATTGCAGATCCAGTGGCAGCACAAGATCATCGGGAGAAAGGCTGAGCTTCAGGACGCTTTGTATGCAATAGAGGCAGAGAAACACATGCTTATTGAGGGAGCGGTGGGAGTTGGCAAGACGGTCATAGCCACGGCCCTAGCCGATCATTTCAAGCGCAACATCTACCGCATCGACGGTGATGAGCGCTATACCGAACAGAAGATGGTAGGGTGGTTCGATCCATCCATCGTCATGGCCAAGGGCTACACCAAGGAGGCTTTCATCGAGGGTCCATTGTACAAGGCGATGGTCGAGGGGGCCTTCCTGTTCATCAATGAGCTGAACCGGATGCCCGAGGGGACCCAGAACGTTCTATTACCGGCGATGGACGAGAGGATGATCGTCGTTCCTCGTATCGGGACCGTCAGAGCAAAGGAGGGATTTACCATCATCGCGACCCAGAACCCCGAGGAATATATAGGGACCAGCAGGCTTGGTGAGGCTCTCAAGGATCGTTTCGTCATGATATGGCTGGACTATCAGACGGAGGAGGAAGAGGAGCTGATCGTCCGTAAGGAGACCAGCTCCGAGGACGACCTCCTCGTGAGAGCGGCCGTCAAGATCGTGCGGATCACGCGAGCCAGCCCCGATATTAGGAGGGGGGCATCGATCAGGGGCGCGATAGATATCGTTCTGGTCATGCAACGAATGACCTCAAAGCACATCTCCGAGCTGGACTCCGCAACAAGAAGAGCAATGCTGGAAAAGGCGACCATCATGTCGCTATCCTCCAAGGTCGAACTGCGGGAAGGCTCGCATGAGAAGCAGGTGGAGATCCTCAGGAAGATCGCCAGCGAGGTCCTCAGAGAGATGAGGATATCGGTAGAAGCGCAGGAGGGACCGCTCAAACAGGAGCACACTGCAAATTTTTAGAGGCCCTTCCTCGCCTGAGGAGGGGCCTCAAGGAAGGTAACTTCGAGGTCATAGTGGACATGGGAAGGGAGAGCCCGAAGACACTGGCTGAGCTGCTGCAGGAACCGGCCGTCTTTGGGGAAGTGATACATACGACCCAGAACCCCGCCCTCAGGTGGTCGTCGGCCTTGTTCCTTTATGACATTCAGGAGAACCTGAACGAGGAACAAAAGATGGTCGCCCGGGATATCCTGATCAGGATCCTGATGCAGCTAGCATCTCAGATCTCGGCCCGCGGGATAAGGTCGACAAAAAGACGACTCACCACCTTCAGGCCGGGCTTGGACGAGATGGAGATCGAAGAAACGATGGAGAACATCATGGGGAAGACATGCCCAGACCATGAGGACATTATCATGGTCGACAAGGAGCCCAAGGAGAGGGGGGTTGTCATGATGCTCGACATCAGCAACTCGATGCAGAGCGAGAAGATCCTGGTGGCCATTCTCGCCATAGGCGTTCTCGCCTATCGGCTCAGGGGTGAGAAATACGCTATCCTGACCTTCAATAATGAGGTGAACGTCATCAAGCCGATGGACCAGGAGATGGCCATCGAAGTGGTCATCGACAAGCTGCTGGAGGTACGGTCCCAAGGCGCGACCAATATCCGACTGGCACTAGAGACCGGTTTGCAACAGCTGTCCAAAGATGTCGCCAGCGAGAGGCTGGGCATAATTGCCACGGATGGATGGGTGACAAAGGGCGAAGATCCCCTCGAGGTCGCGCCCAGGTACTCGAGGCTCCATGTTCTGCAGGTCCCTATGGGATATGGGGGCTGCAACAGTGATATGTGTACATCGATGGCAAAGGCGACAAAAGGCAAGCATTTCTACGTCAAGAACTACCGTGAGCTCCCCAGGGCGATATTGGAGGTGTTACGGTAACATGGCCCTTATGGAAGTGATCAGAGCTAGAAACGGAGGAATTAGATCATCTGTCTTGTATGGTGCTCTTGATCAGATGGTTGTTCGAAGATGAGGTAACTTTTAACTTTTCTAACCTTATACATTTATCAAAGGTGGGAAGTTGTTGAAAGCATCATCTATTGCCGGATTGTTGATAGGGAGCGGATTCGCTATCGAGCTGATCGGATATTTGTTCCTGCTAAATACGATGACCTATTCAGGAGATGTGCTGTCACAGTACTGGCCGAGCTTCCTTCAATTACTGGGCGTAGGTTTCATACTCGTAGGATTGTTAATCCTTGGATCAATGCTGGTTATGAGGGAATATCGATCGAATTGATAACAACGAGCAGCAAAACAAGCCTCAAACTGCAGCTTACGCTCTGCAGAATATCTTTGTGTTAAGATCTTAATCAAAAGAAAATTCCGACCTCAGGGTAATAGAGATTCTGCGACCTTTCTATCACATTATTGATCTTCCTTGTTGATGGGAGTCGAAGGTCCATATTGCTCTACCCTACTTGCGGGAGGAGGTGACCGATAGTGGATATCTCAAACAATGAGCATGGGTGAAAATGATCACTCCCATCCCCTCAAAAGATGGGTGTGATATTATCATTTTATTCTTTCGATTTGCTCTGCAAATACTGTGCGACCTGATCGAACTGCTTCGTGAAGTTATCGTAGTCGATCGAGCTGGCGTGCAGGATTGAGCTCCACCCGGTTGTGAATCTCGTCAATAATGCCAGTTCGGCAATCTCTTCATCGGTCGCACCGTTCATCTTGGCTGCCTTGGTATGGAAGTAGATGCAGTAAGGACACTTAATCGATGCTGCGATAGCGAGTCCGATAAGCTCCCGATATTTAGCGGGTATCTTGGACTCGCTAAAAGAGTATTTTTTCATCTCGTCCCATTCCGGTGCGACCGCATTCTTAGGGATGACCTTGAACTGGTCCAAGACCAAGCCCATTGTTATCTTGATGTCCTCCAGAGCCTCTTCATATTCGCCCATGATTACCACCTAATGAGTGGTTTTCCAGCGGCCATTATAAAATTGTATTTATTGGCTCTTCTGACTCTCTGACCCTCCCAAAACGGAGCAACCTCAGGCCGGCATCCATAGTACTTCTACCAAGCTCGCCAGTGGGGCTCGAGTCATTGATAATGGTAAGGGACTAAAAAAGAGCTTTTTTCGGCGGTTCTATAGTGCCGCCGGATACTGGATAAGGAAGTGGGGGCACTGGGATTTGAACCCAGATCAGCGGGTTTCCACCAGACAGGGAGCGACCCTGTCGGAATCGTACGGGTCAACGCTCCAGTCAATCATCACTGGTCAGCAAACCCGTTACCTTTCATTCCCGTATAACTGGAGCCCGCGAGTATACCGTGTTAGCCCATACCCCCACAGTTCAGCTTTATACCTTGCGCATCTTCTGCTGCCGCTTGCGGCGCCTCATCTTCTTTTTGCGCCACTTCCATCTCTGCTTGCCTCGCTTTTTCCAAGCGCGTGAGCTTCTCTTCATCAGTAATTCCTCAAGTGCTATCTTCTTGCCCTGATTCTATGGGCCTTTAAGAAGGTTTTGATTGGGATTTGGCGGGCTCGTCGGGAATTTCGCCTTCTAGAGAAGGTTTCGAACCCGAGACCACTGACTTGCTTCCATGTGATTCATGGTAGAAGGCCAGTGCTATATCCAGGCTAAGCCACGAGCCCGCGAAACCTCGATAGGGCTTTTCCGATAAAAGGTTTGGCCTAGGTCATGTATATAAATAACCAGGCCGGCCCCGATGCCTGAGAACATAACGTAGCCTAGCAACCATTAAGGGGGCCGTTTCTGTACTCTATGGCGAACATTATGGACGTCATAGACGCTGTTCATCGTCGTCGGGCGCTACGGGCCTTGGACACAAGGACAATCGAGGAGGAGAAGATACGGAAGATGGTGGAGGCCATGCGCCTGGCTCCCAGCTGCAACAATAATCAACCGTGGAGGGTGGTCCTGTGCACCGGCGAGACGTTGGAGAAGGTGAAGGAGTGCCTCGACAAGGGAAATGCTTGGGCTACGAGGGCACCCCTCATCATCGTTGTGTCAGCCAGGCCGTCCGAGGACTGTCGCCAGAACGAGGGGCGGGACTATTATCAGTTCGGCTGCGGCCTGGGTGTCGCCCATTTGATCCTGCAGGCGATCGAGCTCGGACTTATAGCCCACCCCATATCTGGATTCAACCCTGTGAAGACACGAGCAGCTCTAGACATACCCGCAGACTATGTGGTCATCACTTACGTCATCTGCGGCTATCCCAGTGATGATGAGAGCCTTCTATCGGACTGGCAAAAGGAGAGGCAACGGGCCAGGCCTGAACGTAGGCCCATTGGCGATGTGTTCTATAGCAACCATTGGGGGGAGCCTCTCCAGTAGGGGGGGTGCTGTTATGAGAAATGATGGAGATGCAGTTGGAACGGGGTCGGCAGCCAATGACCTGAGCCACGAGATGGGTGAGATCAATACGAGGGTCCCCGGGTTCACCATCCGTTTCGCTCGGGAGGGCGATGAGGCCTTGATCCTGTTCTTCATAAGAAGTCTGGCAGATTATGAGGGATTGGCCTCAGGTGTGGTCACGAACGAGGAGACTATCAGGGACTCCATGTTCATGAGCGAGTGTGCCGAGGCGCTGATCGGGATGTTGGACGGCAAGCCGGTCGCTTTCGCGTTGTTCTTCCACACCTACGCCGGCTTCCTGGGAAAGCCCAATCTCTATGTAGAGGACCTGTTCGTCGTGGAGGAGCATCGTGGTAAAGGACTGGGCAAGTCGATGATCGCCTGCCTGGCCAAGATAGCGGATCAAAGGGATTGCCATCGGATGGACTGGCTTGTTCTCGACTGGAATGAGCCCACAATCGCCTTCTACAAGGGTCTGGGAGCTGCTCCCGTGTCTGATATGACCGTGTACCGCCTTAGCAGGTCGTACCTGCAACAGCTATCAAGGGAGCTGTGAGATGGGGAGCGAGTATATTGATAAGATGGGTGACATGATGACCAATGAGGCCGGTAAGAGCTTCGATACTAGCATCCCCGGGTTTACCATCCGTTTCGCTCGGGAAGGAGACGAGACCCTTATCCTGCATTTCATCAAGCGACTTGCGGAGTACGAGCGGCTGTCCTCAGAGGTTGTCGCTACCGAGGAGGTCCTCCATGAATCGTTGTTCTTGAAGAAGCAGGCAGAGGTGATCTTAGGAGAGTTGAACGGCGTCCCCGTGGCCTTCGCCCTGTTCTTCCACAACTTCTCCACCTTCCTGGGCAAGGCCAACCTGTACCTGGAGGACCTGTTCGTAGATGAGCGCTACCGAGGACGCGGACTCGGTCAGTGCATGTTCGCCTGCCTCGCATTCATAACTATTGAGCGCGGGTGCGAGCGCCTGGACTGGTGGTGCCTGGACTGGAATGAATCGTCCATTAGGTTCTATGAACGCATGGGCGCCAAGCCCATGTCCGATTGGACCGTGTACCGTATCGAGGGACCGACCCTGCAGGAACTGGCAAGGAGTCTTTGAATAAATCATCATCGGCCCCTACGCAATAAAATGGAGATCGCTGGTCATGAGCCAACTGTCATCCATGTGAGCTCCTCGATAAGCGTTGTATACCTTGATCGACCATGTACATGAAGGGTACCGATGGTTAAGACACTGGTTTACCTGGCCTCCGAGCTTCTTCCGGGGAGCATGCGGGGCATCGAGGTGCTTGGACGAAGCGTCCTGGTGGTCAACATTGATGGGACCTACTACGCCATGGACGGCATCTGTTCCCATGGCCTGGCCGACCTTTCCCAAGGGACGCTGGAGGGGCAGATCCTGCGATGCCCCCGGCACGGAGCGCGCTTCGATGTGCGGAACGGTAAGGTCTACAGCGGACCTGTGGACATCGAGGGGCGGGCGTGGGACCTCCGCACCTACCCCGTAAGTGTGGAGAAAGGTTGCTTGACCGTGGATGTTTGATCCACGAAAAGGGCATATGGGCCGAGGACATTAGGAACGAGCATGTCCATACGCCGAGTACCTGCTGATAGGCCGGGCGACGCTGAGATGCTGGCCTCTCTTCAGGGGCTTTACCCGGTCCGCTCCGGCGACGTCATCGAGCTCTTACCCCGAGGCCGGGTCATGGACCTGATCGATGAGCGCCGGCGAACCGGCGAGGGTGATGTGGATACGCTCATTAAGGTCCTGGAGTTCGACGGGGAGGCGGTCTTCCGAAAGGGCTACTCTCAGATGTCCTCATGCAAGCTGAGCCTGCGGACCTCGACCATCTTCATGCTGCTGAGGACCCTAACCGAGAGCGGAGAGAGCCGCAATGAGGTACTTCGGCGTGTCCTGGCCCCAGTGGTGGAAGGGGGCCTGGACCAGACCGTGGATAGCGTGGATGAGAGCAGGTTCAACCTTCTGCGCTTCTCCTTGGACAACTGGAAGGGTTTGCGCCGGAGCATGGGAGAGATCATTGAGCCAGGGGATGAGCGCTGCACGGATGATGTTTCCGGCCTAACCCACCGCATCTGCCTGGCCAGCGAGGACCTCCCCCCGGAGCTGAGAAAGACCTCCAGGTATTTCCTCAAGAACCTCTTCCGCATGAACAACCTGCACGGCGAGAATGAGTTCTACCATCTTCCGGAGGTTCTGGAGGATTACTGGGAGGTGATCTCCCCGGACCAGGGCACCTTTGACGTTCGTATGACGCCCTCCAGGAAGGAGCTTACCGTGGGTCTGTTCCATACCGTCCGGGGCTTCGGTATGAACCGAACGGAGAACGAGGACTACTACAACCTGCTGGAGTTCCTGGCCTCAGAGCGGAGGGACCCCCGCATCCACGGTTGTCGGGTGGCACTGCACGGACCAACCTTCGAGGACGAGCAGTACCTCCAGGAGGCCCTCAGCGTGGAGACGATGCTGGTCGAGGACCCTGTCCTCGAGGGGGCCCTGGCTGGAAGGCCCCGGCCGCTCAGCCCCGAAGGGGTCGAGGTGTTCCGCTCCCTGTTGCGGAGGATGTCAGGAATCCGCGCGGAGGTGCAGTTCCCCGTCAACCTCGATGATCCCGACCATGGTCTGGAGGACTTCTCGGTCCTGGGCTTCGACCTTGATTACGATCCCGATGCGGACCGCTTTCTCCTCGATGGCACCGTTGTGTCCCCTAGCACCCTTCAGGACGTGGTCTTGGTGATCGGGAGCAAGCTGCTGGCACTGTCGCGCCGAGTGTATTCGAACCCAGCGGCTTTCCCCGAGCCGGACGTGGCCATGCTGGAAGAGAAGGTGAACGCCCTCATGTCTCGGGCCGAAGGAGAGGAGCTGACGGAGGGGCTCGCACGGGAGATCGTGGCCAAGATCACCGTCCTCGATTACTATGAGTCGCTCGCGAGGTACAGCTTCTCCCTAGGGGAGCGGCTGCTTGCTTATCTGGAGGAGGAGCACATAGTCACCATGCCCATCCCTCGGGTCCTCCTGGCCCTGTTGAACGAGATGTTGGAGGGAACGTCGGCGGACGATCGACTGCGCGCAACGCTCAGCCTGGGGGACGGGGGATGACCACCGTGGGGATATACGTGGACGGGCCCAACATGGAGAGGGGGCTGTTCGAAGCCGGGGAGCTAAGGATCCTGGAGAGAGTGGGGAGCGTCCTCAAGGAGTATGCCCAGGGATTGGGGGAGGTGGTGGACGCAGACGTGTTCCTTGATGAGGCGACCCTGTGGAGGTCGCAGAAGACCCGAGAGGACTATGAGCTGAATGGCTTCCGGTTCAGGGAGACCAGGTCCTTCAAGCACATAGACGTGAACACCGGTGCCATCTCCTTCGGGAAGAGCCTGACGGACCCCTCCATGCACTGTGCCCTCGTGGACAGGCTCCACGACCCTGACTGCCCCGACATTCTGGTGCTGGTCACCGGGGACAAGGACATCACCGTGGCCATGGAGTACATCAGCATGCATCACAAGGAAGCGGTAGTGGTAGGTGAGGCCAACTCCATCTCCAGCTTCCTTATATCCAAGTGTGAGGACCTGGGCTTCGGATGCCACGTCCTTCAGTTGATGGCTCCAGGCAGCAGGGCGCTGGAAGGCCTTGCGGACAAGGAGAGAAGGGAAAGAAAGAGCGCTGAGGAGCTGCGCGTCACCGACGGGGCGGGCAAGCCCCTCAGCGTGCACAAGTACCTCAAGTACCGCAACGACCGCTCCAACCAGAGGAACCCCAACAACATCGCCTACTGGCGATCCAGGGGATATCGGGAGCGGCCTCCGGACTGGGAGGATATCCTGAAACGGGAGAGGGAGAAGGAGCCAGAGTAACGTACCGCCCTCTCAAGAGACGTTTTCAAGGGCATGGACGGGAATGAGGGTTGAGGCACGGGTGCTTCGCTCGCCTCAGGCCTCAACGAGCCTTAAGCGGGCAGCACGGAGGTCGCAGACCTTACCTTCAGGGCAGGTATCGTCGTCATCTTATTCAACGTTCGAAGGGGGTTGATCGTCCTTCTCGGTGGGTGAAGGCATGTCACTGACCACTTCATCATATTCCTCGAACCTCAGAATGGTCGAGCCGTCGCTGGACCTCAACTCCAGAACGCTCTCCTCCAAGTTCCGCGAAGTGATCAGACCCATGGCCTGGAAGAAGGCGTCCTCCACGTGCATCGTCTCAAAGCAGTACATCCTCGTCGATGCGATGTTTCCGAAGCTTAGGGCATCACCGTCCATGAAGTAGGCGCCAAAGAATCGGTTGCAACCACCCCGGCCATGGACCCTCATGTCCGGTCCCAAGACCATGTACGCACCAGCGCCCACCACCCCCTGCACGGATCGACCCTCCAGCAAGATCGAGGTAAGCTCCCATCTCCGTCCCGTTACCTCTGTCCCAATGTCCATGTGTACATCAACGCCGGGCGGGACTTTAAACCCATCCCGGGCAGTCAAGACATGGGAGGATGTAAGATGCCGGTTGAGCAGAACGGGAGCCTCCGATCAGGATAAACAATAACTCCGATGATGACCCTCAAGATACGAGGAGATGCGCCTGGAGGAGCAGAATATAGAGGCTAGGATCGGGGAGAGGTTCTTCATCGTCCTGAGCTCCAATCCCAGTACCGGATACCGGTGGGAAGCAAGCTATGAGGATGGTGCCCTGGAGCTGTTGGGGGAGGAGTACGAGAGGTCCTCGGACCTCATCGGTGCCGGGGGACACCAGACGTTCACGTTCTTGCCCTTGAGAAACGGAGAGACGGTGGTGCACCTCAGGTACAGGAGGCCGTGGTTAAAGGAGGCCCATGAGGAGAGAGAGGTCAGGGTCTCCGTGGCCGGGCCGATAGTGGCGTCCCATGATCCCGACGGACCAGGGAACGACGACATCCCTCCGGCCATGGAGCTTCTATAAGGCAGGGTCATTCGCTCTACTGAGATGGCCGTCCTCCGTGTTCACAAGACACTATTTGGACCAACAAGGTTAACCTGGAACAGAGGATAGTCCTGCCGTTCGTAGGGAGACACTATGCCGTCGGAAGAGAAAGCCATCAAGCACGCGTCCGAATGCTGGGAGAAGGGTTACAACTGCACCGAGTCCGTTCTTAGAGGAGTATGCTACGGTCTGGGCGTGGAACTCCCAGACGTCGCCCTGAAGATGGCCACGCCCTTTGGCGGCGGAGTGGGAAGGAGCCAGGAGCTGTGCGGCGCCCTCTCCGGAGGGGTGCTGGCCGTGGGGACCGTGCTGGGTAGGACCGAATGTGGGGAGGACCGCTTCGTGAGCTACAACGCCGCCCGGGACCTTTATGACCAGTTCCGGGACAAGTTCGGTTCCTCGCTGTGCCATGAGCTGAACTTCGGCGACTTCACGTCCCCCGAGCATCGGGAGCGTTGCGAGTCCTTCGTGATAGAGACCGTACGTAAGACCTTCAGGATCATCCGCAAAGCGTGATCCATCAAGGTTCCTTCAATCATCTACTGCTTAACAAGCCAATCCATGGCCTCGTCCTGGGTGGCGAACACCTCTATCCTGCTCTGGTCCTTCAGGTCCATGGAGTCCTTCAGCTCGTTCATACTGGCGAGCCCGACGACCGCCGACGCTCTAACGAACAAGGTGTTGGATGTCACGAACTCCCTGGCCACCTCCGCGCTTTCCCCGTTGTAGTGGGCATTGACGCCCACGGTAAGCACCAGGAGGCTGTTCTTGGACATGAAGGCGATCCTTTGCTGCGCATCCCGGATGATGTCTATGGCCTCCTCGGCGGTGGTATTGGAACAATCGACGACGGCGATCTTCTTACCCTTATGGCTTACGAATCCGAATGGGCACATGAACATTCACCTCGCGGCAGAGCGCGCTTCGCTGAAGATGTTTATCCTACTATTAATATATTTTTCAATCTAATTATAATATGTTATCGATAAAGATCACCATCCCTCGAACCATGGAGAGCTTGTATGCTACAACCTTCATTCTTCATCTAAGCTATACCTCCGGGTGGGAGATCTCCTTCCAACCGGGCCCTGGGCTCCATGTTCGTGGAAATTGTTTATCGCTCATCTGAGCGGCCTATTGCCTATGCAGAGAGGGCGCCCGCAGCCTTCTCTATGAAGGTATCTGTATTTTACTGCAGGGCACTATTATGGGAGGGAGGAGGCCATGAATCCACGAATAAACGTCATCACCCTGGGGGTCGAGGACCTCCAGAGGTCGCTCGCCTTCTACAGTGAAGGTCTGGGCTGGAAGGCACAGGTCCAAGGAGATATTGCGCTCTTTCAGCTCAATGGGGTGGTCCTTGCCCTCTACCCCCGGGAGGCTTTGGCCATGGATGCCGGTGTCCCCCCGGAGGGACAGGGCTTCAGAGGTATGGCCATGGCATACAACTGCAGGGATGAGGGGGAGGTCGATAGCTTCCTTTCGCATATGAGAACCTTGGGCGCCAACGTGGTCAAGCCGGCACAGAAAACCTCCTGGGGCGGGTATAGCGGATACTTCTCCGATCCCGATGGGCACCTGTGGGAGGTCGCATACAATCCGTTCTGGGAGCTGGATTCGGAAGGGAACATCAGGTTGTGATGTCTCCATGGACCTTGTCAGTGGTCCCTGAGGGTTTCTTCCAACGGATGCGAAAGAGGTCGAGCGACCGCCCGGAAAGGGCAAGGACCGACACATATCCAAATTTCTTCAAACCGTCATCGTTCCGTCTTTCGCAACGCAGGACATGTTTCTCGAGTCTGCCACTGATGGGGAAAAACATCGACCCGCGTGCTAGGTCGCTTATAATAAGTTAGAAAGACCTTCAAGCATCGTACCGAGGGAAAACTTGACACCATAGATGGAGAATAAGATGAACTATCGGGACGATCATCAGGACGATGCTTCAGACGAGAGCGGCACGTTGAGAAACGGCCCGGTGGAGGGCGTTAGGGGCATGGAGAAGGATTGGGATTATCTGAAGCCCATACTGGACAGCGCCCTCAATGTATGCCTTGCCTACATAGACACGGACTTCAACTTCATTTATGTTAACGAGGCGTATGCGAGCAATTGTGGGCTCCGCCCCGAGGAAATGATAGGAAAGAACCATTTCATTCTCTACCCGGACGGGGAGAACGAGGCCATCTTCAAGAGGGTCCGCGATACCGGGGTCCCGGCAAAGTATCGGGACAAGCCCTTCACCTACCCTGATCAGCCACAAAGAGGCACGACCTATTGGGACTGGACCCTCGTACCGGTGAGGGACGGGGGCGGCATCATCATCGGTCTGGTGCTGTCCCTCATCGAGACCACGGAAAGGAAAAAGGCCGAAGATGTTGTAATGCAGTCCGAGGAGATGTACCGGCTCCTGCACGATACAATGCTCCAGGGTGTCGTCTTCCAGGATGCCAGCGGTGAGATCATTTCCATGAACCCGGTGGCCGAGCGCATTCTGGGGAAGGACCCTGAGGATTTCATCGGCAGCAGTTCCGTCGGGGAGGAGCGTTATTGCATCAGGGAGGACGGTTCCACGTTCCCGGGGGAGGAGCACCCCGCCATGGTAGCGCTCAGGACGGGGATCAGGATAAGGGACGTCATTATGGGGGTCTGGAACCTGCGCGATGGGGACTACCGCTGGATCGACATCACTGCGGTACCTCTTTTCAGACCAGGGGAGCTCAGGCCCTACCAGGTCTACACTGTCTTCGAGGACATCACTGTGAGGAAGAGGACGGAGCGGGCCCTGCGTAAAAGTGAGGGCCGATACCGCCATCTGTTCGATTCCATGGCCGAGGCATTCGAACTGGTGGAACCGGTCTTCAAAGATGGCCGATTGGTGGACGGCAAGTACCAGGACGTCAACCCGTCATGGGAGAGGATGACAGGCCTTAACAAAAGGGAAGTGGTGGGGAAAATGGCCAGGAGCATCATCGGATCTGCGGATGAGCGCTGGCTGGAAGCACTGGACAGGGCCCTTAAAACAGGCCTGCCCGTCCAGATCGAGAGCTATAATACAAGACTGGACAGGCATTTCAACAGCATCGTCTGGAGATGCTCCGAGAACGCCTGCGGGGTGACCACCACAGACATCACTGAGAGCAAGAAGGCCGAGGAGGATATCTGGCGCAAGCAGGCCATTCTAGAGGGCATCAACCGCATCTTCCGTGAGGCCATCTCCGCCGAGTCCAACGAGGAACTGGGCCTTGCGTGCCTGAAGGTGGCGGAGATTCTAACCAACAGCAGGTTCGGGCTCATCGGGCATATACAACCTCCAAACGGCATGGAGGGGATCGCCGGGGGAATGGAGTGGGAGGCGTACAGCTTCACCTCTCCTCATCGGTCCGAGAGGTACCCCACGAACCTCAAGGTCCATGGGATCTTCGGACGCGTCCTGACGGGGGGGAAGGCATTCTACTCCAATGATCCCGGCGCCCACCCTGATTACATCGAACTGCCAGATGGGCATCCTCGACTAACCTCCTTCCTGGGAGTACCTCTCACGCACTTAGGCAAGGTCATCGGAATGATAGGGCTGGGTAACAAAGAGGATGGGTATAACGACGAAGACCTCCGCACGGTAGAGTCACTGGCCCCGGCGATCGTGGAAGCCCTCCACCGCAAGAGGGCAGAGGAGGAGAAAAAGAGGTCCGCCGAGGAGCTCCGAAGGTCCAACGCCGAGCTCCAACAGTTCGCCTACGTGGCATCGCACGATCTGCGAGAGCCGCTGAGGATGGTCTCCTCGTACCTCGGCCTTCTGGACAGGTACGCCGGGAAGGAGTTGGACGCTAAGTCGAAGGAGTTCATGCGTTATGCACTTGAGGGCTCTGTGCGCATGAGACGCATGATCGATGACCTGCTCCTGTATTCGCGGATCGAGACTCAGGGCAAGGCGCTGGAAAAGGTGGAACTGGAGGATGTCCTGGCCATCGTCCTGAAGGACCTGAAAGGGGCGATAGAGGAGAGCGGGGCCTCCATCACCAACGACCCTTTGCCCACGGTCACCGTGGACCGTACGCAGATGGTTCAGGTGCTTCAGAACCTCATCGGCAACGCCGTCAAGTTCCGCGCCGAGGAGGCGCCGCAGATACATGTGTCCGCCCGCTTGGAGAACGATGCTTGGGTGATATCTGTTCAGGACAACGGCATCGGCATTGAGCCTAAGCATGGGGATCGCCTCTTCCTTATGTTCCAGCGCCTCCATTCACAGGAGGAGTACGAAGGCACGGGCATAGGCCTCGCCATCGTAAAGAAGATCGTCGAGCACCACAACGGGAAGATATGGTTCGAGTCCGAACCGGGTAAGGGATCGACGTTCTACTTCACGCTGCCCGCGTGACGATCGGACGTAGAGGTCGGAAGAAGAGCATTGGTTTTAGGAAAATACATTCCTCAACTTACTGGCTCGTTAGACCTAAACATCCCGTGGGGGGAGATCCGTTCCAATCGAGGGCCGTAAATTGGCGTTCATGACCTATCCTATCTTGATACTCCCTCACTGGATTATATCTATGATAAACGCTCTTCGTTCTGACCCGGAGAGCATAATATGGAAAAGCCAGCAGCTGATTTCAAGGAAAATATCCTGAAAACGATCGGCAACACACCATTGGTCAAGATCAACAAGCTCAATCCCAACAGGAACACGACCATCTATGCAAAGGTGGAGGGCTTCAATCCCACCGGCAGCATCAAGGACAGGATCGCCCTGAGCATGATCCAGCAGGCGGAGGAGGAGGGTAAGCTCACCAGGGGCAAGACCATCATCGAGCCCACGTCGGGTAACACCGGAGTAGCCCTGGCCATGATAGGTGCGATAAAAGGCTATGGGGTAGAGATCGTCATGAGCGAGTCCGTCTCGGTGGAGAGGCGGCAGATGATCAAGGCTTTCGGGGGGACCGTGACCCTGAGCGAGGGGAAGTACGGCACGGACGGCGCGATAAGGATGGCGAGAGAACTTGTCAGGGAAAACCCCGAGAAGTACTTCATGCCCGACCAGTTCTCGAACCAGTACAACAAGATGGCACATTACAAGACCACGGGCGATGAGATCTGGAAGCAGACCGGAGGCATGGTGGACTACTTCGTCTCGGCCCTCGGCACTTCCGGTACGATCATGGGAGTGGGCAAGGCGTTGAAGGAGCACGACCCTAACATCAAGGTCGTAAGCGCCCATCCTGTCAAGGGTCACTACATCCAGGGGCTCAAGAACATGGAGGAGGCCATCGTCCCGGCGATCTACGATCCGTCAGAGATCGACACCACGATAATGGTGGAGACGGAAGCGGCGTACGAGATGACACGTCAGATCGTGAAACAGGAGGGCATCTTCGTCGGCATGAGCAGCGGAGCCGCAATGTATGCCGCCGTGGAGCTGGCCAAACAGATAGATTCCGGGGTAATCGTGACCATCTTGCCGGACCGAGGAGAGAAGTATCTGAGCACCAGCCTGTTCCAGGCTTGAACGCTGCTGAACGGCGGCCGGATCCAAACGCAGATGGGACTTCGCTCCAAACCCTCTAATCTCTTTGAGACCGTCGTTATGGTCGAAGGCTTCATCACAAGCCCGGCTCTTCAAGGGCGATCGGGAATGATGGCGCGGGGGCGCTGAAAGCCGGTCCGAGGCCTCGGGAATACCTTATAGACATCACTCCCCGGCGATCTTGGCCGGTTTCGAGCTAGCCTTTTTCTTCTTGCCCTTGGTGGACTTCTTGACGGCCTTCTTCTTGGGCTTGGACGACCTCTTCTTCGCCTTCATCTTATTCTTGGTCTCCGCATCGGGCTCGGGCTCGGCTAGCCCCAATTCCGCGGACATCCTCCGCATGTACTCCACCGACGCATCGCATTGGGCCCCGTAGAACCATATCCCTTTCTCCATCTGCAGGGTACGGGCCACTCCCTCCGGTGTCAAGAAAGGATATCGGCGGCAGACATCAGGCCTAGCCTCATAGATGACGCACTCAGCGCCGTCTAGGAACGGACATCGATCACCATCAGCTAGCTTGAGGGCGTGATAGATGCCTATGCCCGCATAGGACATCCTCTTCAAGCCGTATTTTCGTATGAACTGGGGGACATTCATCCCTTGCTTCTTTGATGCCAGCTTCAGATCATCCATGCTGAACTCTATCTCCTTCTGCTCCCTGCAGCACTTGCCGCACCTCTCACATTGGAAGCCATCCTGAAGCTCTGCAAGAAGAGCCATTCTGCCGGCTATGCTGCGCTCGATGCCTCCGGTTGCATACAGTTCCTCTACCCATTGAGCGTATGTTTGGTCAACCGCTTTTCCCTTGAAGATCAGCTGCTCTATCCCCAATCGTACCACCAGTTGTGATACCTAATCTCATTTGATGTAATTATTTAGCACTGATACTTTCTATCACTAGATTACTGGATGGAGCTCTCATCTGTTATAAGAACGGTAATTGGATTCCCCTTTACCAACAAACCGATTGGAATCATCCTAACTCTTGATATGATAATGATCTATAGACAGTGATGTAGCAAAATATATCTGGCATATCAGATGATATTATCTATTATAATTATTCAAATAAATCAAAATAAATAGAGCTATAAAAATCCTATGGGCGTGATCATCCGCATCATCTCGCCGATCGAGGATAAACTTGCTCAAGAGATGTATGAAAAATTCAACGTTGAGGGTTATTGCCCATTCGGTACCGATGAGCTGACCATGGGTTTCATCGCGGATGCCAAGAAGAGCCTGGAAGGGTACATCCTGAAGGTCGAGGTTGTCGACATCTCCACCTTTGAGTACATGAAGGAACTGGAAAAGATGCTGGAGAAATAAGTCGTATTGTAGCACCACTACTGACTCCTTCATCACGTTTTCTTACTAGAGAGATCTTTCATCTATTTTCGCCCCAAATATCCTCATACAGCAGCATTACTGCCTGGATGCTCAAGGTCAAATTCTCCAAGTATTACAGATCTAAGAAAAAGAAATGAAAAATGAGGTCCTGAGACCCCATATAATTCCTATCGCAACCCACTTTAAGTGGGCGGACCGCCGCCACGACCGCTCTTGACCTTGATATAGCACCAGGTAGCGGCCAGGAAGATCACTGATCCGCTGAAGTATACAAACTCGAACATCCGTTTTCACCTCCTTTTATCGTTTATCCCCCCCAAGGGTCATCCATCAACTGGGAACCAGGGTTATTTATTATTTTCTTTCAGAATAATTATTAAAAATGCGAGCCGTATCGGTTACCAATTTAATGGTTATCATGTAGCATGCTTTCAGTTAAAAGACAATTATAGGTTCATCTGACCGATTGTTCATTCTGGACATCCCTCATCGGCCCAGAACATGCGAGTCTGATGATGTGTGTCAGGCAGTGCCTTGGGTAATTTTGATGATCGGGCTAACGTTGTATTGCTCTGTGGACAGAGTGATCGCGGGAGGAACGTTGAGGATGCCCGGGATCCTGCTGAAGGACAGGGAACTTCTCATCGTTATCGATTGCGAGGACAGTGGAACCGGCCTTGGTACGATGAATATCCTGCTTATCGGAGGCAACTTAGAAGGAGCGCAGGGAGCCGACCCAGACGACCTGCCTCCTGTTACCGCCCATAGGTTCCGATCTTCTTTGCACGAGAGGCATAAGGTGGCCGGGGCGAGGTAAATATCATTTCTATACATTTTCATCTATATATTATAATAGATAACTATCGCTTTTCATTCTCATTCCGAACTGGCTGAGGTCCTCGCATACTTCCTACCTCCGCCGGTTATAAGACAAAGGAGTGGGGTGGGGCCAATGAGGTCGTGGACATGGGTAGAGATATCGAGAACTCCGAGGTCTTCAAGTGGTTCGTGCTAGGTTTCCTAGCGTTCGTGGTAGCGATCGTGTGGTTCATACCGGGGCAGCTGATGGTGGCGCTGGGCCTGGTCATGATGATCCTGGGCTCTGCGCTCTGGCTGCTGCCTATACTCATACATAAGCCCGTCCAGGATGAGTGGTCCTGAACCACTGGCGAAATCCCATCGCCACATCCCAATTTTTTAATAATTGGGAGATGAGCCGACCGTTCCCATTCGGGACATTAAACACAGGTACGATAATCCTGAAGATAAGATATACTCGCCTTTTTACATCTTCCTGGGAGCGATCTGCATGATCCTGAGAGGGAGCCCTTCTTTTAGCTCATTGTTGAAGTTTGCGTAAGGGCAGATGATATGAGAATGAATATTATTTCCTTAAGATGCTGCCCTCAAGAAATGGCTCGAAAGAATTGTAAGAGGAGCTGGAAAAAGATCCCCTCACTTTTTCCGCCAATTTATTAAAAATGATCGGCCTTTTCGTCCATCCCTAATCTCTTGGCAGGGAAGGCGACCTGGGGTCTTTTAGCTAGAAATGAGCCTTCTATGTTCTCTGCCATGATCTTTGCCATCTCTAAGGGTATGGCCATTGACATCATCTCTGGCGGGAACCAGGCGTTGCCGGTGGGGTCCACTGGTCCGACGGAAGCTGTACCTCGAGGAGCTTTTTCCGTCAAGCCAGCGGCATAGGTCACCATGGACGCGCAGGAGGGACCGCTAGGCATCATGATGCGCCCGAAGATGTCGTCAAAAGAATACTGGATCAGGGCACCCAAGTTCCTTATGGACTCGGCGTTGCCCAGTAAGATGAACGATAGGACCTCCTGGGCCTCGTCGAGCTGGTCCCATCCGGCGATATTGAGGTACTTGGAAGGAAGAGCGATCTTTCCAGGGGCGTTGAAGAATCGCTCTGCCGCATCCGGATTGGGCTTGAGGTATTCGGCCGCTCCTCCCATTATGTCAAGCTTTCCTGTCGATACAAAATACTTGGTCGTTGGTGAGAAAGCCGTCACCCCACACCAACCCTGGCCACCCGGACATAGGCCCGCTTTGGCCTCGGTGCCGAAGTGTACTGGAGGGATGTCCCCTTTCATGGAGATCTTGTATACCGCCCGGGCTATGCAACGATCGATCTTCGATATCTGTACCGAGTCCTGTGGAAGGTCCTCGCTTCCGAACACGCACACCGCCCTTCCAGGCAGCTTCCCCGCCTGAGTGAGCTTCGCGCCGATGGTCCTCGCGTTCATGGCCATAATACGAACACCAGTTTATATCAAATGTTCACATTTCCAGGTAGATGAAGCGTCCCCGTTTCCTGCCCGAGGATCGGGATCATCTGTAACTCACTGGCAAGCAACTCGACCGTTACATGAATGGAAGATGTCAATTATTCGAGGAATGGAAAGATAATTAAAACCATCTCTTTTTTTATCGCTATAGTAATGTTAAGGGTCGCCATGAAATTGGGAAGGCGCCATTGTCTTATCATAATCGGGGCATTGGTGGCGGTAATCGGCCTCTCCATAGCACTCCTAGCTGCTGCACTGAATGCCAACAAACCTTATGATATTAGTTTCATTGGTTGGCTCATTGTAGGGATTGGTTTATATTGGATATTGTTAGTTGTTGCTGCCCCATTAAGAATATCGATAGATAGTCTTCTGTTGGATCCTAAGAAAGAAGGGTCAAATAAAGAAGGATCAGCATCAGAGATTTTGGATATGAGGTTGGTCATAGGAGAGATAACGAAAGAAGAATATTATGAGCTGAAATCCCTGATGAACAACAATGAGGACCAGAAAAGGAAGGATGATGGTAAATCAAATTAACTCAGACTGAATGACCATCCGGTCATATTGATGGCAGTATAATTGAGGTTGGATGATAAAAAGTGGACAGGGGGGGATTTGAACCCCCGGCCTCTACCATGCCAAGGTAGCGATCTTCCAACTGATCTACCTGCCCGGTGTAACCTGGCAAGCAGATGCCTCTAATTAAAGTTTTTCATCCGGAACCAGACGTGTTCTAATCCTAGCATGGAGAATGGTTTATGGGCGTCCCCTCCAATCTCCTGAGACATGGAGCTTCATGAGAAGATGCCGAGGCTGGTGCGCCGGCTGGGCGGGGACATCTATGGTGTGGCGGACCTCACCGCGGTCAAAGAGGAGGTCATGAGGCAGGGCGGTGAGGAGGTATCCGGATATCCCAGGGCGGTCTCCATCGGCGTCAAGCTCATGCACCCCATAGTAGACCGCCTGCCGGAAAGGGACCGGTCGGCGGTGGCGGTGGCCTACCATACCCACGCCTATGAGGTCGTGAACCTGCGCCTTGATGCAATCGCCTCCCGCGTCGCCTCCGCGCTGCAGGATGCCGGCTTCAGGGCATATCCCATACCGGCCTCCGAGAGAGTGGAAGATGAGCGCATCTGCGCGGTGTTCTCCCACAAGCTTGCGGCCCATGCGGCCGGCCTCGGATGGATCGGCAAGAGCTGCCTATTGGTGACAACTCAGTCAGGCCCACGAGTGCGGTTTACCACGGTGCTAACGGACGCGCCCCTGCCGGCGACGGGGGAGCCCCTGGAACAGCGATGTGGGGACTGCCGTGAGTGCGTGGACGCCTGCCCCATCCACGCCTTCACAGGCCGTAACTTCGTCCCCGGAGAGCCGCGGGAGATGAGGTATGATGCCCGAGCCTGCGAGAGGTACTTCTTAGACATGAAGGCGCAGGGCAAGGTGCCTGTGTGCGGGATGTGCCTGTACGCCTGCCCCTACGGTAAAAAAGCGTCCCGCGAACTACACGTCTAGACGCTGCTGGAAGCGCATGCGCTCCCCCGGAACCTGCGTGGGATACTCCGCATTAAGGCATGCCAGGCAGAGATCGTTGTCCGGCATGGCCAGGGCCTCCTCGAGGCCGTTCAACGAGAGGTATCCGAGGCTGTCGGCAGTGAGATACTCACCTATCTGCTGGACCGTCTTCCCGGTGGCAATGAACTGGACGCGGGTCTTCATATCAATGCCGTAATAGCAGGGGGCGCGGACCGGAGGGCATCCGATGCGGACATGGACCTCCTTAGCACCGCCCCTACGCAGGATCTGCACGATCTTTCGCAGGGTGGTCCCACGCACGATGGAGTCGTCCACCACCACGACCCTCTTGCCATAGATGGTGGATGTGATGGGGTTGAGCTTGATGCTCACTCCCTCCTCCCTCTGTGACTGCTCGGGCATGATGAACGTCCTCTCGACATAGCGGTTCTTCATCAGCCCCTCGTCGTAGGGGATGCCGGAGGCCAGGGAGTAGCCCAGGGCATGCGCGCGACCGGAGTCGGGAACAGGTATGACCACGTCCGCCTCGGCCGGCTGCTCCTTGGCCAGGGTCATGCCGATACGCTTGCGGACCGCGTACACCTCCCTTCCGTCGATCACGGAGTCGGGACGGGCGAAGTACACCCACTCGAACATGCAGTGGGCCGTGTGAGGCGGCACGGTGACCATCTTGGAGGAGGTGAACCCATCCTTGGTGAGCTCGATGATCTCTCCGGGGAGCACGTCTCTGATGAAATCTCCCTGGAGGATGCTGAATATAGCAGACTCGGACGCGATGCAGTAGCCGTGTGGAAGCTTTCCCAGGCACAAGGGACGGAATCCCAGGGGGTCCCTTACGCCATAGATACGGTTGCCTATCATGATGACCAGGGAGTACGCGCCCTCCAGCATCTTCATGGTGGCACGGATGGCCTTGATGGCGTCCGATGTCTGGCGCAGCTCATTGGCCAGCAACCGCACGATTATCTCCGAGTCCGTGGTCGTCAGGAACGCCCACCCGGTCTCCTGGAGCTTCGAGCGCAGCTTCTCTGCGTTCACAATATCGCCGTTGTGTCCCAGCGCCACGTCCCCGACCTGGGAGGTGACGACGATGGGCTGCGCGTTCTGAGAGCAGGAGGAACCAGTGGTGGCGTACCGAACGTGGCCGATACCTATGTTCCCTTTAAGAGAATCGAACTCCTTGCCCGCCAGGACCTCATGCACGAGGCCCTCGCCCCGGACATAGGAGGTCTTCCCGGCATCATTAACGACAATGCCCGCCGCCTCCTGACCACGGTGCTGGATAATACGTAACGATCTTTTCAGGTCCGGAGCTACGAGGGTGTCGTAGGCCATGGCGACGACCCCGCAGTAATGCTTGGGCCTGTCGTCCATGTCATCGTTCATGGAGTTAGTGCTGCTTAGCCCAGGAATAGGACCTCAACCTCGGGGACTTACCATATCCACAGGACGCACAGACGCCCTTCTGCATATTGTAAGCGCTCCTTCCGCAGCGGCGGCAGGGAATATGCGATTTGCCACTTGACCTCTTACCCATTGACGGAGTGCCCTTTCCCATGTTTTCATCTCCTTACGGTGAAATGTAAATGACGTTGTCCCCGCGCACGATGGTAACATCGAGCTTTCTCACCACTTCGTTGTTGATGAGCTCTTCCGCGTTCTTCAGGACCAGGTTCATGTGAGGGTCGTATCCATCGAGGATGCCCCGGTATTCCCTGTTAGCCTTTAGCTCGACGATCACGGGACGGTTGATCGCCTGGTTCAGAACGGTCAGAGGTTTCTGCATGTTACAGCCACCAAAGTGCCCCATAATCCGGGGACTATTTTAAGGTTACTAGCTCAGGGGGCTAGATGAACGCGCCTATCGTGGGAGCGTCCAGCCTGTCCATGTCGAAGGAGATGATGCCTTCGATCATTCCTTCTCGGTCCAGTTTCCCGCCGCGCATATGGGCGATGAGCGAGGAACGCCACAGGAGGTCCAGGGCCGCGGCGGCCATGGCCCCGTAGTAAGTGTTGGCCAGGGGATCCTCGTAACCGTAGTCGTCAACAAGGAAGTATGCGTATCCAAGCATGCTGTCCCGACGGTTCAGGATGCGGAGGTAGTCGATGAACACCTCTCTCCCCAGGCCTTCCGGCTGAAGCAACTGTACCTTCCGGGGGTCGATGGAGCGCACCGGAGACACCTTTCCGTCGTCGTCCATGACCGTCCATTCCACCTTCCCATCGCGCGCCAGGAGGACGTTCCATATGCCCGCGGGATCGCAGTATACTGGGGCCGAGTACACGTCCTCGGCGCTCAGCGATTCCAGGCCGGTCTCCCGTGCGGACGCCTCCAGCTCCCTGCGGTCGTACGTCGGCAACGAGGACATCGTGGGCAACGACTCCATCTCCTCCTCCTCGGCCGAGAGGTCCAATACGTGGGCCAGGTACAGCGGGTCCATGAGGTCCGGCAGGTGCTGTTCCATGGTCCTGCGCAGCGCTTCGGGGGCGCGGGCGATGCCTGCCTCGGCGCAGTTCATCTCGAACTCCCGGTGCACGGCAAGGGACTGCTGCAACGTCCTCCTGAGCACCTCCGCGTGCTCCGAGACCATCTGTCCTCCGATCACCAGGGCGTCCTCCCTTCCGCCGTACCACACTCCTCGACAGGAGAGGTCCAGCTCCACCTGCACTCGCGTGCCCACGTACATGTGGAAGGGGAACTGGCGGCAGTAATGAGGCCTCTGCGCATATATCTGGCAACGCCGGCCGGAGGACAGGAAGGAGCAGGGGCCCTCCCCGTTCTTCAGCGCCAAGGCGGCGTGGCGGTGGGGCTCGTTCTTCATCACGATGCGGTCCGGGTGGTTCTTTTTGAAGAACGGTAGCTCATGAGGGAGCACCTCTGCCTGGCAGAGGCAGCACAGTCCGCACTTATCGTCACAGGTGAAGGCCTTGCCCTCCAGCTCCGACATGTCCACATCAAGGTCCAACAACCACGTCCCGTCCTCCCCTCTCGCCGGCGATGGCGCCATCCTCCACGACCCTCCGCCCACGTACGTATGTGGCATGGGGGAAGATGGCGTCGTATCCCTCGTAGAGGGTCCAGCCGCACTTACTATGGAGGTTATTAACCTTTATGCCGCCCAGGGCACGGGTGTCCACCACCATGAGATCGGCGTCCCGTCCCTTCTCGATGCGGCCCTTGTTCAACGAGAACACCTCCGCAGGCCTCTCCGCCATCGCCCGCACCAGGACGTCCAGGGGCAGCGACCCCTTTTTCACCAGGGCGAGCATGAGGGGCACCTGCGTCTCCACCCCAGGCATCCCTGAGGGAGCGATGTCGAACTCCTGCGACTTGTCCTCGATGGTGTGGGGCGCGTGATCGGAGGCGAGCATGTCGATCCTACCATCGAGGAACGCTTGCATCAGAGCGAAGCGGTCCTCCCTGGTCCTCAAGGGAGGGTTGACCTTGGCGAACGTACCCCGCTCGTTGTCCCGGTCCAGGAACAGGTGGTGGGCCGTGACCTCCTTCGTGAAGTTATGACCGCTGGCAGCTCCCAGCCCCGCGGCCGATGACAGGTGGCAGATGTTAACGCGGCATCCCATGGCCGAAAGCTTGTTGATCGCGGCCACCTCCGCCTGGTAGGGCCTGTTCCGCAAGTGGTCACGGATGTCCTGCTCCCTTTCCTTTCCCAAAAGCGCCTCCTCCTCGGCATGCACGCTCAGGACCTTGTTGGTGGCCTTGACAGCATGACCGATGCGTGCCCTCTCCTTATCCTCAGTGACCAGGAGCTTCCCGGTGGACGAGCCCATGAACATCTTGTACCCTGCGGCGTGCGGGGCCATCTCCTCCAGCTTGACGCCGGGTACGCATCCCGCGAACAGTCCGTAGTCGGTCCACGCCTTCCCGGCAATGGTCAGCTGCTTCTCTTTGAGGCTCGCCAGACTGGTCGCCGGCGGAAGGGTGTTGGGCATGTCCAGCACGCAGCCGACCCCCCCAAAGGCCGCTGCCATCGTCCCCGTGGAGAAGTCCTCTTTGGCGGTGAGCCCGGGATCCCGGAAGTGCACATGAGGGTCGATCGCCGCCGGCAGCACCAGCATCTGACCGTAGTCCAAATGCTCCTCTCCCTTGAGGTTCTTCGCTACCTCTACGATACGGCCGTCCTCGATCCCGATGCACCAATTAGACAGGCGGCCTTTGACAAAGGCGCGGCCCTCAATGACCAGATCCATGAGCGATATCCTTCCTCTGCACCTGACCCCGCGGGGTCAGCTCGTGGAATATCTCTCCCTCGAACTTATAGACCTTGGTACGCTCGTCCAACCACATTTCTGGTGGCAGTCCCGCCTTGTTGCAGGTGTGGGCGAGGAACTCCTCGACGTTCCAGTCCCACTCCACGGGCACCTGCGGGAGGAGGAGACCGCGGTACGGACCATATTCAATGATGAGGCCGTCCCTGCCGATCACGATCTCCCCGGGCAGTTCCCTACGCTCCACCACGCGGACCTCCTGGGGAGGGCTGAGTATGGATACCTCCACCACTATGCCATCGAGCTCCTCTGCCCTCAGGTCATCGAAGCGAGGATCGTGGCAGGCATGATGGGCCGCTTGCACGAGGGCGCTAGCCAGTGAGTAGATGGGCTCCGGGAAACCGATGCATCCCCGTAAAGAGAGATCAGGATAGGTGTTCAGGGTGACGAAGGCCCCTCTCTTCTCCCGGAAGCTTGCCGGTGCGTCCACGCGATGGTCTGACCTACCTCTGACCTCGGCCTCCACCGCCTGCCTCGCGATCCTGACCGCCAGCTCTCCCTCCATATCGTTCACGCTCGTACCCATACCATTGACGGCATTAACCGATAGATGGACTTATCGCTCCTTGAGAGTTGCATCAGGAAAAACGAAGGTCTCCTTGACCAACTATTTCTACCGCTGCCCCGTTATTTTTAACATGAAAGAGGAGCGGGCACGAGACATCTACGTTGAGGAGATCATGACCAGGGTCCCCATAACCTGTTGCCCGGACCTGACCGCGAAGGATATTGGTTCCTTGATGCGCTTGTGGAAGGTGGGTTCCATCATCATAACCGTGGAGGGACGGCCGGTGGGCATTGTCACCGAGAAGGACCTGGTGGAGAAGATCGTGGCCGAAGATAAGCTGCCGGGCGTGATCACGGCTCAAGAGGTCATGTCCGCGCCCGTGGTCACCATCGGCCCCCATGAGAGCGTGGCGGATGCGGGAAGGAAGATGGCCCGCCTGCATCTGCGTCGCCTGCCCGTGGTAGATAACGGTGAGCTTCTGGGCATAATCACAGAGAACGACATCACCCGCTTGTCGCCCACCCTCATCGAGATCACAAGGGAGTGGGAAAACATCAACGCCCCCTTGATGGACCGGAGGGGGCTGGGCGCGTTCATAGGCTACTGCGAGAGGTGCGAGGCCTACTCCTATGACCTGAGGAGAAACGGAGGAGTGTCGGGGAAGGCATCCATGCTCTGCCCGGACTGCCGCGATCTCCTCGTCCAGGAACGGCCGGAGTGATCACTCCAGCTCGATCTTCTTCAGGCTGGGCTCCTCCTCCTGTGGCTCTCTCTCCATCTCCTTTATGACGTTGAGCTGAGCATCCAGGAGGCACTTCCATATCATCAGGGTCTCTCGCTTGGCAGCGATGAGATGCTGCTTGACGTCATCGGGTATCTTGTCACGGGGGATCATGTTGTCGAAGGCCAGCAGCATCTCCGATCCCGCTCGGACCAGGTGCTCCCTGGCGGTCTTGGGCAGGATCGTCTCGGTTATCCGCTCGGCCTCCTCCTTTAACCGCTGGCCGCGGCCGAACTCCTCCTCGACCGCCCCTTCCTCAATGTTTCCCTCTTCTTCCATCGTCCTCACCTTCGAACATTATCAGCAATCTTCCGTCCTTGAACTCCGCCCGCTTCGGCTCCTTCCTGGCAAAGCTGGTCGGGAGAGATATGGAGCGACGGTAGTGCCCCACCTCCACCAGAAGGTTGTCACCTACCTTGTAAAGGTTCACGCCCTCCTTCATGGTAAATGGCAGGTTCAGGGATATAATGTCCATGCCATCGTTGGTGTAGATCTCCATGGGCTTCACCCGTGAGAAATGCGTGGTGGGGTCGATGTCCCCGAAGACCATTTCCCCAAGCTTCTCCAGCGATTTGATGCCAACAAGCTCGGACGGGAGCTGGTAGGCCCTGAGGATGGTGAGGGGGTCGAAGGACTCTTGGATTATCTTGAGGTAGCGCTCCTGTTCCTCCAGCTTCTCCTTGAAGAAATCTCCGGCATCCGAAGGGATGACCCGGTTGACGATGAGGGCTTCCACCGTAAGGTTGTAGAGGCACATGTAGGTGAAGGCCCGCTTGGTCTCATTGATGACCATCTTCTCAGGGTTGACCACCAGGCGTATCGAGGTGACCTCAGGGTCCTGGAGTATCTTCTGTACGGCCATCATGCGATCCCCCATGGAAGCGATGTCGCCGAGAAGCTCCTCGGAGGGCAGGGGAGTGCTCATCACCTTGCCTACGGTCATGCGGGCGATCTTCATCATGTTCCGGAACACGCCGTAAAGTTTCTCGGTGTACCATTCAGATATCTCGGGGAAACTGAGAAGACGCAGCGTCTCGCCTGTGGGCGCGGTGTCCATGACCACGACATCATAGGCATCTCGCTTGTAGAAGTCCTCGACGTAGAACAGGGCAGACATGAGCTCCATACCCGGGAGGACGGCCATCTCCTTGGATGTGATGCCGTCCATGCCCTGGGACATGAGGAAACTGGAGACGTACCTCTGTATCTCCTTCCAGCGGGTCTCTAGCTCATAGAGCATGTCGATCTCGATGGCATCGAGGTTCTTCTCCACGGCGGTTATCTGTCCCGAGAGGGGCATTTCCAGAGAATCGGACACGGAATGTGCTGCATCGGTCGACATCAGGACCGTCCTGTAACCCATCCTTGCGGCCTTCAGGGCAGTGGCGGCAGCCACGGAGGTCTTGCCCACACCGCCCTTCCCCGTATATATCAAAATTCTCAACGGTTCACCGAAACCAGTTTACCGTCATCAATGTACTTGAAAGATACGCCAAAGGCCAGTTGATGGAAAAGAGGTGGTTCGGGGGCTCGGCCCCATGTGGAAAGTTAGTGCCGGGGATGGGCTTTGAACCCATGACCTACGGATCTCTCGGACCCTGGCCCAGGGTCAGGACCTTATGAGTCCGTCGCTCCACCAGGCTGAGCCACCCCGGCATTGTTCAGTATCAGTTCTCTTCTTCTTCGCTCTCTTCGGAGACCTCTTCTTCCTCGGTCTCCTCATCCTCTGAGGGCTCTTCCGATTCGGCGGGAGCTTCCTCGGCGACGGCCTCGGCTTGGGCCGCAGCCTGAGCGGCGGCCTCCTGGCCGAACCTCTCCTGGATGCTGGGCTCGTCGGCTGCGACGGTACCGACCTCCAGGACCTCGCTCTTGCGCACCTCTATCCTCTTGATGGGGATGATGACCTTAGCGGCATTGGAGAGCTCCTTGGACATGTCACCGGTAATAATGGCCTTGACCAGCTCGGACACCGTCATGGTGGCTGCGAGATCGGTGAGGGTCTTGTCCATGATGTTCCTGATGGCCGTTTCCTGAGCGGCCTGGATCCTCTGCTCGGTGATGCTCATGGGCTTGACCCGGAGCAGGAAGCCATCCTTGGTGCGTACATCGACGACATGGTCGGTCTTGGTCCTCTTCCTCCGAGTGAGCCTGCGGACGTAATCGCTTGTTAGATCATGACCCACAAAGCTGGTATGGGCCTCCAGACCACGGATGTCGGAAACTCTGAAGCGGATCTTGATGTGCATCTTGGAGAAGTCCCCGGTGAGCTCGTGAACGGTGACCTCGGTGTTGCGGCCCATCAGGGCTGAGGGCTCGGAGCTGGGGGTCTCTCCAAGTTCCACCTGGTTGAACATCCGGGGAGCGTAGAGCTTGTACCACTCCTTTGCCTTCCACTTGTCCTTGACCTTTCTAGCCGCCGTCTTTGCCTTCTTGACCGCCATAGTAAACCTCCGTGAATCGTGCAGCGGTCAGACAGATAGTCATGGACCGTCATGCTCGTATGAACGGGATAAGGGTCGAAGGTACCACTTTTATATAAACATTTGCCTTGAGGCAATCTACACGACCGAGCCCTAAAATTGAGTTCACCCTTCATGACCTACGAACTGATCGTTGGTTCGGGGCCCCCGACAGAGGTCAGGTCTTACTTCTTTGCCTTTGCAGCCGGTTTCTTCTCCGTCGCCTTTGCTGCGGGCTTCTTTGCAGCGGCCTCGGCCTTCTTCGGTGCGGCCGCCTTCTTAGCGGGGGCCTTCTTGGGAGCCGCGGCCTTCTTCGCTACGGTCTTGGTCTCGGCCTTCTTCGGTGCGGCCGCCTTCTTAGCGGGGGCCTTCTTGGGAGCCGCGGCCTTCTTCGCAGCAGACTTGGCGACGGTCTTCTTTGCGCTAGCAGAGCTTACCTTGCCCTTCGCTGCGGGCTTGGCAGTCTTGGTTTCGGTTTTCTTGGTTGGCATTTATATCGTAGAGGGGATATTGGAGTCCTTACTAAAGTTCTTTTCTATGTTTATCGAATTTATGCCCGTTCACACTTACTGGTCATTATCAAAAAAAACGTTCTATTTTTTGAGATTTTTGTCTGGCTAATTTTTTACTAGCCAGATTATTATAGGAAAATGAAATAAAATATAAAAAATGAAGAAATAATGACCTCGAAGTTCGATTTTTTTCAAAAAAACTCCGTCCGCCGCGGCCCGCGGCTCCGGAAGTCGAAAATCGCCAGAAATTTCCGAAGTTCCGGCCCTCCGAGAAGCCGTCAAAGGGCATTGTTCTCCCGCAGAAGGCATCGCGTTATTAGAACGGTTATCTCCTTTATCTTGTCCGACTAAACGCCGATCCGAGGGCATTTTGTGAATGATGTGCTCCCTTTTGCGTGCCCTGCGATCGAGGCTCGACACGCTCGTCCTCATGACCTTTGAACGATCGTCGGATGGTCCCTCTATCGTACTCCATCCTCCACCCGTGGAGCGTGGCGCGGTGATGAGAGGCCATCGGCCTTCCTATTCTTGTTCACAACAACGGTGAACGGCCATGGCGACATCGGATATACATCAAGCTCAACAATTAAAAATAAAAAGTAATAGGGAAGGGGTTTCCCAGATCTGTTCTCTGCCCTAGAAGTTACCGGGTATCTCCTGGATGTCCAGGCCCAGCCTTTCCTTGGGGACCCCCATCGCAAGCCCATACAACTGCGAAAGGTGGATCACGGGGAAGGAATAGGTCCCCAGCTCCTTCTGGGTCCTGTCGAACTGAAGGTGACAGAAAGGACACACATCGATGATGTACTGCGCCCCCGCGGCCTTGAGGTTCTTCAACTTCTCCTCGGTGAACTTGGTGGCCAGGGCCGGGTTCCCGGACCTGACGCCGCCGCCGGCGCCGCAGCACATCTGCTTGTCCTTGTATTCGATGCTCTTAGCGCCGGTCACCTCGACCAGCTCATCGAGGATCTTGGGGCGCTCAGGGTCGTCAAGCTGCTTGATGTTGCTGGGCTTCAGGAAGTGGCAGCCGTAGTGGACGGCCACGTTCATCTCTAGGGGGGCCTTGATGTGGGACTTGACGGTGTCCAGGCCGATCTCCTTGTAGACCATCTCAGCAAAATGATGAACCTTGGTCTCACCATTGTATTCCAGGCCGACCTCGCGCAGGATCTTGTTGACGCTGCGGAGCTTCTCAGGGTCATTGTGCAGGATGTGGGCGGCATCGAACAGCGAGCCGAAGCAGCCGTTGCAAATTGTGAGGATGTCTGCGCCCGTCTTCTGGGCAAGGGCGAGGTTCCTGGCCGCTATGGCCAGCCATGCATCCTGCTCGAACGACTTGATGACACCGGGGGCGGGGCAGCAGCCGGCACCCTCAAGCTCCACAAGCTCAATGCCCAGCTCCTTGCACACCTCACGGGTCGAGGATTCAATCCCAGGGTACCTGGCGGGTGCGACGCAACCGAGGAACAATGCGTACTTCTTAGCCATCTCAGTCACCTCCGATGAGCTTGTCGAAGCCAGTGGCCTTCAGGACCTTTTGGAAGTCCTCCAAGGCCTTCTTGTCGCCCAGGGTGTTCACGGGGCGGCGGGGCAGACCGAGCCTCTCCCTGATCTCCTCATACTTGGGGTTCAGGGGGATGGTCGCTCCGTTGGCCAGTAGGTACTGTCCGACCTTCTTGTGCTCATCGGACATAATGCCCTTGCTTACCGCCTTGTTGCGCAGGATAGTGATGATGTCCACGATCTCGACGCCGCGGGGGCAGCGTTCCATGCATGCGTAGCAGGTGGTACACATCCACAGGTCAGGGGACTGCAGGACTTCGTCCTCCAGGCCGAGCTGGGCCTTGCGGATGAGCTTTCGGGTCCTGTAGGAGGTCAGTCTGCCGGAGGGGCAGCTCCCGCTGCAGGTACCGCACTGGAAGCACAACATAAGGGTCTCGCCGCCGTGCTCCTTCTGCACGGACTCAGCGAACTCGAGGCTTGGTTGCTTTGGAGATGACAATAGGTTCACCTTGTACAGGCCATGTTTCTGAATTATTTAAACATATACAAAAAACGGCGCCACTATTACCTAAATAGGTCATACCTTTCTTCCAGCGCGCCTGATCTCCGCCACGATCCTCCGTACCGCGGGTGTCCCCTTCCTGTAGACGGCATTTATCTGGTGTGCGAGGAACCCAGGATCGGTGTCGCTGCGGAGCTTTATACCCCTCCTCAGCGCCAGCGACTCGTTAAGGAAGAAGCTCAGATCGGACCTTATCAGCATCTCCGGGGAACGGAAGGTTCGTTCGATGCGGTGCTCAATGCCCTGTGTCTCCAAGTGACGAAAGCCTATCCTCTGCGCACCATAGAGGAACCGGGCATACCGCGGCCCTTTATTCACGTGCAGCAGGCGGTCGGTGGCCACCTCCTGCCAATGCACCCCCTCGAGATCGAAAAGGAACAAGGGATCGTCGAGCACGATAATATCCATCAATCCCGCCTGAAAGTCCTCCAGATTCCACCTGTCGTCCGATATTATGAGGCCACATTCCCCCTGTGGGTCGGCCCGGCTGAGAGCCCGCAGCAGCAGTTCCTCGGTGACGATGGTCCCTCCTACCACTAACTTGGTGGAGGGGGCCATGCGCCTGGTCAGAGCACGATACTCCAGGGCGATGCGCTCTCCCTCTTCGTTGAGCTTGGTGCCCCGGGGGGTGGCCTGGACTAGGCGAGCGCCCACCTTGGCTTCGATCTGCGCCAGGTATCGGTGGAGGACCGGTGGGGACACCCCCAATCTTCTGGCAGCCCGGTTCTGGCTGCCTTCCTCATGGATTGCCTGGATGACCTGCAGCTGCCTCTCTGTCAACAGGACACTACCCACCCTCAGCGTGACCGACGGCTCCAGTCTCACCTCCCGGACGGACATGAATGGATGGATGTACGAGCAGGGATAAGAAACAGGTTGGACACACCCTGAAACGCCTTTATACCAGGTGCCTCACCATGGGTCGTCTCTTCATTATCTCAGGCTTGAGATCCTCTTCAGACGGAGATCACCTGTCACCCTTGACATGAAAGTCCCACGACCCTCTTTCTTTGTTCTATTCTCATTGGACAGGATGTCATCGATCATGATCTGGCATGCTTTGTCGGATGTGCGGTACGTGACGGGTTCGCATCAGGCGTGCGGGGATAACGAAAAATCTTTTTAGATGCCGCATAATGGGCGTGCAGATGACCCACCGAACGCTTGTCCTAGGGATCGGAAGTCCCATAATGTGCGATGATGCCATCGGCATCAGGGTTCTGCAGGAGCTGGAGAAGATGGGCGTCCCTGGTGTGGACCTCGAGGAGGCTTGCACGAGCGGCCTTGACCTCATAGAGATCATGCTGGATTACGACAGGGTCATCATCGTGGATGCCATCATCAAGTCCGGGAAGCCCCCTGGGACGGTCATGGTCATGGGCCCGGAGGCGTTCAGCGACACCGTCCATGGCACCAATCCTCACGAGGCCAATGTGGCCACCACCCTGGAGCTGGGCAGGACGCTGCAGCCGGATCGCTTTCCCCAAGAGGTCAAGTTCGTGGCTGTGGAGGCGAACGACGTTTTCACCTTGAGCGAGGTCATGACGCCCGAGCTGGAGGCAGCATTGGACAGGACGGTGCAGACGGTCCTGGAACTGGTAAAGAACGATTGAGGATCGTTCAGAAGTCCAGGTCCTCCAGGTTCTTGGCCGCCTTCTCGCTCTCCTTACCCGGCGCGTGCATGGCGATGGACAGTTTCTTCCTGTCCATTAGACGATCGGCCATGGCGACCACCTGCTCCTCGGTGACCTGGTCCATCATTTTAAGGTATTCGTCCGCTGAAAGAACGTTCCCTGTGGACATGAACATCTCGCCCAGCCGGACCATCCTTGTCTCTGTGCTCTCTAAGCGGCGGACGTAGATCCCCTTGACCAGGCGCTTGGCCCTCATGAGCTCACCTTCTTCCAGTCCTTCCGTTTTGAGCTTCCTTATCTCCTGGGCCACCAGCCTGGCCACCTTTTCCTGGTCCTTCACCGAGGTGTTGTAGAACACGCTCACCGCTCCACAGTCCGTATAACTGGCCGATGATGAGAATATCTCGTAGACCAGGCCCGAGCGCTCCCGGACCGCCTGGAACAGGCGAGATGATGTGCCCATGCCCAAGACCGAGGTGAGGAGTCGCTGGGCGAAGCGGTCGGGGCTCACCGTGCTCAGGCCCGGGAAGCCCATACCCACGTATGCCTGGGCATCGTCCCGGGGATAAACCATGAACCTCGCCAGGGGCTTGGGGGGGTCTCGGGAACGGTTGCCGTTGGAGCGTTCCAGGTAGTCGAAGCTGCGGCCAGCCCAGTCCACGACCTGGGCGTGCTCGATGTTGCCTGTGGCCACCACGGCCATATACGGAGGGCGGTACCTCTCCTCGAAGAACGAACGCACATCCTTGACCGTTAGGGACGCCACCGTCTCCGCGGAGCCGGCCTCGGAGCGGCCCATGGGGTGCTCCCCCCACAACGTTTCCAGGAACTGGACGTGAATGTTCTCCTCAGGATCGTTTTCCAGCATACGTATCTCCTGGGTCACCACATTCTTCTCGGTGACCAGGCAGTCCTTGTCCAGCTTGGGGTTCAGCACCATGTCCGCAAGGATGTCCTGGGCTATGCCCACCGTCTCATCCAAGGAGAAGGACTGATAAGTGGTGACCTCCTTGGTGGTGTAACCGTTGGTCTCGCCGCCCGCGGACTCTATCTCCTCCGCCATCTGCTTTGCGGTGCGGTTAACTGTCCCCTTGAATAACATGTGCTCGAGCATGTGGGCGATACCCGCCTGTTCCTTGGTCTCGTCGCGGGACCCATGCCCGAAGTACACCGAGAATGAAGCGCTATGAGAACTGGGTAGTCTCTCCATGACCACCGGAATGCCGCCGGGGGTCCTCTCGATAAGTATCTCGTTCTTCACGTCGATTCAAAGAACTACCGGGTGATATTACTTTGCCCGCTCCTCTCTAGAGAGCATATCATCACGAAGAAGGCCGCATCACACTGGCGAGAACACCCACGCTATCCTTTTTGATACCTGACCGCCAATGTATATATAACGAACCGCTAGATATTTAAAGGCCTTTCATGGAGAAGAAGAAGATCATCCGAAAGATATGTCTGCTGGGTGATGGTGGGGTCGGTAAGACCAGCTTGATCAGCCGTTACGTTCTTAACAGCTACAGCGACGAATACATCAGGAGCATAGGCACCAGGGTCTCCAAGAAGGTCATAGAGTACGACGATTGTGAGCTCACACTGATGATATGGGATGTGCTCGGGCAGAAGTCCCAGAAGACGCTGCATGCAGCATATTACAGGGGGGCCAACGGCGTGCTGCTGGTCTGCGACAATGCCCGGGAGGAGACGTTGCTGCACCTTCCCATGTGGAAACAGGACCTGATGGAGGTCACTGGAAGTATCCCTCTTATCGCCATCATAAACAAGGCGGACCTGGGGAGCGCTCTCAGCAAAGATGCCTTGGCCCAGGTATGCTCTGCTTTGGGGAAGAGCCCCATGTACACTAGTGCCAAGAGCGGGGAGGGCGTGCAGGAAGCGTTCGAGACCCTGGGCTCAGAGATAATCGAGGTATCCAAATGAACCCTTTCTTCGTTCTGCCGGCCTCCGCGCTGATATCATTACGCGAGGAGCTGGAGCTGTTGGCTGGAGACTGGGCCGGGGAAACGCTGGAGCGCACCGGTTTCAGGGCGGGAATGAGCCTGGTGTCATCCTTGGACATCACCGCCACCAAGCTGGAGGACTTCGCCGAGGTGTTCTCCCAGCTGTGGTCCGAGGCTGGCCTGTCCAGCACGGCAGTGGAGAGAGCGTCCGAAGAGGAGATCGTGGTCTCGTTCAAGGGATCGGTGGAGGCCACCTCAAAGAGGAGGTGCGATTTCACCCGAGGGTACCTGGAAGGCATCGCTTCCGGGCTGCTGGGGAGACGGTACCAGGCCACAGAGGTTATGTGCATGTCCCAGGGCGCCGAACGATGCGTTCACCGCTTGCTGCCATCGGACATGCCTCTGCACGCTAGCCGCTCGGCCCTCGTCACTTCGGAGAGGAAGTATCATCTCGAGCCAGGTTGTTCCTATCTCATCGAGTCTGACGACTCCCGTGAATCCTTCCAGATCATGGAGGACTACCTGGCCCATGGCACCCCGGGAATGTGCATCACCCGGGAGTATCCTGACAGGCTGCGCAAGGCCTTCAACCTGGAGGGGGGCCAGCTTATCTGGCTTTCCTACGAGAGGGACCTGACCATCTCCAGGGAGCCTACCAACATCCCTCTTATCTATAGCGAGATCAAGGCCTTCCTGGAGGAGAACGATGAAGCCATCTTCCTCATAAGCGGACTGGAGTATCTTGTGTCCCAGACCAATTTCGTCAAGATACTGAAGTTCGTGCAGCTCTTGACCGAGGCGGCCGCGGTGCACAATTCCATCTTCCTCCTGCCCATGAGCCCTGGAGCCCTCGCACCTCGTGAAGTGAAGCTCTTGGAGAGGGAGTTCCAGGATATCCGGCACCAGTGTCATGATGGGAGAGATCAAGAGGTCACGGAGCAAGAGGAGTGAGGAACGGGGTAGCAGAGGCCTTAAATGATGCTGTCCACTAGGGAATATGGAAGGCCATAAAACAGCCGGGGAAACGCTTAAATTCGAAATCCTTCTTACTTCGCTTAATGTATCTCGTCCCGAAGAAGTTCTTCATCAGTTCTGGCTGTGCTGTCAGCAAGGTCTCTGACCTTAACGCTTTCGACAAGGCCCTTCTCGAGGCCGGTATCGGTGAGCTAAACATAGTGTCCGTATCCTCGGTCCTTCCCGTAGGGGCTGAGCAGGTCGGGATCAGGGAGCTGCCCATGGGGGCCGTCACTCACTGTGTCCTTGCCCAGATGAGGGGCGGAGAGGGCGAGATGATATCGGCCGGTATCGCCTATGGCTTCAGAAAGGACGGAAAGGGCGGCTACGTGGCCGAGGGACACATTCATGGGTCCAAGAAGGCCCTCCGTGAGATCATGGAGTGGAAGATGGACGAGATGGCCAAGCTGCGCGGGATAGAGATGGAGACCATCGAGTACCGCATCGAGGAGCTGTCCGTACCTATGGACAACTACGGCGCCTGCGTCGCTGCCTTGGTGTTCATCGAATACTAAATGTTCGGTGTTATCGTCTGCCCCCACTGCACCCTCGTGCTGGGAGCCGACCTGGACATGGCCCGCGTGACCTGCCCCCGCTGCGGGGGTAAGGTCAACGTGAGGAAGGCCAAGGTCTACTATCGCACTGATTCCAGTAAGGAACTGGCCGAGGCGGTGCGGCAGGTGGGAGAGCGCTTGGTCTACGACATCGAAAGGCTCGCCGTGCCTGTTGTTCCTTGCTCATCGGTAAGGGATCCCTCACGGGGGGAGGAGCCGACGCTGAGGATGCTGGCCGTGAAGCTGACAGAGAAGGTCAAAGAGTTCTCGCGAGATGACCTGCGCGTGGCCCTAGGTGACGTGGACGAGGAGGAGCTGGACCGCGTTCTCACCAACCTGCTGGAGGATGGCGTCATCTACGAGGCTACTGCCGGAAGATACAGGCCAGCGTGAGTTCCGGTCCTATGGTGTAGGTGTTCCCCCGGCTTATCGTCTTGACCGATTCCATGTAACCGAGGCTCGCGTACTCGTCCGAGTACATCGGCACTTTTCCATCATCATAGGAGGTGGGATCGTAGGTCGTGGAGAACGTATAGTAGTAATCGCTGAGGTGAGTGCCGTTGCCGTCATCGGTGAAGTCGATGAAGCGGTTGGACTTGAACACCATGAAATCCTTGTTCACCACATCTATGGTGACGTTCTCCCCTCCTCCCGATGCCAGGGGAACGTAGGCCTGCACCCAGCCGTGCCCGCCCCAGCTGCTCTCCGCCTCCACATATAGGGCGCCCATCTGCAGCCAGGCAGGAACGCCGGCGGACCGGGCGAGGGAACAAAAGAGGATCGACTGGTCGTCGCAGTCGCCAACCTTGGACAGCAGGGTCTGCACAGCGCTCTGCGGCTCACCTCCGGTGGACGTGGTGGGGTAGCGGATGTTCTCCGTCATCCAATCGTAAATGCTCTTCAGCACCTGGTAACCGTTGGTCTCGTTGCCCACTACCTGCTCGGCCGTGGACCGTATCAGGGGCGAGGTGATGTTTATCTTGTATTCCCCGTAGCCGTTAGACCACTGGTTGTGAATGTACTGGCTCCGGAGGTATGAGGGGATGTAGCTGATGTTTCGAGATCCATCCTTTCCGATGTCCCATATCTTGCTCTTCACCATCACCTCATAGGTGACCACGCACGTCCTCTCCTGGTTCCCTCCGAAGGCCGTACCGTTCCACTCCACCCAACGTTGACCATAACGTACCTCATCCGAGGTGACCGCAGGTACATATTGGATATCGGTCACGTTCTGAAGGGTGAAACCGTTCTGCACGATTGTCTCTGGCTCGCTGATGTCGAAATTGTAGCCCAGGATATCTCCGCCGTTGGCATCGACTGTCAACGAGCGCTGGAGAGTGAAGGTGGAGCTCTCCGGGTACCGGGGGTTGAAAGGCGAGGCCACGAGGTCGCGGAGGAACGACTGGACCGTGGGGGTGAACAATAAAAAGGCTACGATCACGAGAACGGCGACCACCGCGGCAACCTTCGCCGCCTGACCTCTCTTCCTGCCCTGGGACACGATTTTAATGAGGATGAGTATATGATTTTAACCTTTCTACTTGGCTACCTTTCTCGCTTTTTTAGATTTTTTCTCACCGGTCCTCTCGAGAGCCTCCTTGACATACTGAGGGAGGAGCCTCTCATGAACGAAATAGTAGTATATGGCGGTGAAAATCAACGCGATCAGGAACAGGGTTATCCCCAAGAGGTTCCCCTCTGATAATGTAATGTCGGACGAGGGCAACAACATCAAGGTCACCGCCAGGTGTACCACCACTGCCTGACCGAAGAATGGCCACGGGGTACCCCGGGCCACGCCCATGCCTATGGTCGTCCCGGTAGAGATGTGCAACAGGGCCAGCATCGAGGAGTAGATGATGGTGATCGATATGGCCAAGACGTCCAGGCCCACTCCGGTGAGGGCCCGGTTCACGATACCGAATGCCAGCGCCGAGGCCATCCCCGCGCTCAGACCGAAGGCGTAGAACGGTGTGTCCGCCCTCCTCTGGAACCGAGGCATGTTCATGATCATCAGCTTCACGGCCTCCTCCAGAAGGAAGCCTACTATGACATACTCGAGCGGCAGGACGAGCGACACGACGTACAGGGCGACCCCTATCACTATGCCCACGGCGAACATCCCGAAGAGCTTGGGGTCGCTGAAATAGGGCTTGTCCACCCGCGGATAGGTGTACTTCTGCAGGGTCCACAGCATCAGGATGATCGGCGGGGTGAAGCCTATTGCGGCGGCCACGAGCGAGGTGATGTCCATCCGCTTTCGTGGAGAAGGTGTGCCTATTTCAACCTATGTCTAGGTGACGAGCTTGTCATAGTAGTGGGCCACCACACAGGCCTCGGTGCACTTGCCGCACCGCGTGCACCTCTCCTCATCAATCACGATGCCGTCATCCAGGCGGATGGCCTTGGTCCTGCAGTTGCGAAGGCAGATCCCGCACTCGGTGCACAGCTGCGCGCGCAGCAGCGCCTTGGCCCCGGCCTCGAATATGGCGTGAGCCTTCTCCGGCGTTGGTCCGGTGGCCACCATCTGACCCCCACCGAACACCTTCAGCGTCGAGTCCTTGGTCTTGACCAGGGCGATCTCGAACTCCTTGGAGTACTTCACCTGGCCGACGGTCTTGAGGGCCTCCACCACCCGCGAGAAATCACGCTTGCGTGGTAGTGAGAGCACCCCTTCCGCAGAGTACCCTCCGGTGAGGCAGGGTGATACCCCCTTCACCCATTTAAGCTCCAGGCGGTCCGAGCGCACCTCCGGGAGCCTTAGGTCCACCTCCTCGGCCAGCTGGCGCATCTTCCGTGGGTAAACTTTCCACCGCCAGAAGCCTAACTTGACGTACTCGTCACCGCTGCCGTTCTTCCGCGACCATGCCTTGAGGTGGGAGTCCCATCGGGCGTGCAGGTCGGGGTGGATCTCCGCGGTGCTTCTCCATTCGCTCTCCAGGCAGGAAGGGCAGAGATAACAACCGATGCGCTCGAAGTCCCTCTCGTATAGAGGGTTGTAGTCCAGGTTCCTCCACCAGATGTAGCCCCACACATCCACCGCGCGCCAGTCCCGGATGGGGTTGAGGATCACCTGGTTGGGGACAAAGGGGTTCCTCTCCACGAAGGATATGGTGGAACGGGCGAAGGACTCGAAGGCCCTGTTGCCCTCGATGGTCACTGTCCCCCGGGGGAAGTTCTTCTCTATGAGGTCGGTCAGGGGGGCGAGCTTGCACACCTTGCAGCACCAGCGGAAGTCCTTGGCCGGCGGACCGAAGGAGCCGACCTGTTCCCAGAAGGCGTTGCCGGCATCGGCGACCAGTAGTCGCTTGCGGTTCTTGCGGGCGAAGTCCTCCACAAAGCGCACCGTCTCCGGGAACTCCAGGCCGGTGTTCACGAATATGAGGGTAGCTTCGGGAGCGGCCTTCACGGCCAGACCGTAGCAGGCCAGGGAGTCCTTGCCGCCGCTGAAGGAAAGCGTCACCGGAAGCTTGTTGTTGCCTATGAACGACCGTATGTCGGACACTCCCCTGCTCTCCAGCGCCCGCAGGTAGGTCTCGTTGGCGTTGACGAAGCCGGTCCACGAGGAGCGCTTCTTGGCCACCTCGATGGTGCCCTTTCCCACGTCCCGCACCCCCACCGCCTTTTCGGCCTCACGGACGCGATCGCTCGGCACCTTGGCCACGGCGCTGCATGTCAGGTTCCCGGCCACAACGATGAGGGGGTCTCCCTCCTGGAAATCCCCCTGCACGCCAGTTATGGCCCTGCCGGGGAGGCTCTTCCCCTTGAGGTGCCCGGTGTCGTGCCCCACTGTCACCACTCCCTTGGTGGCCAGGGACCGGAGGAGGAGCGCTCCCTCCAGCCTCAGGTCGAGCCGGAAATCACTGGCCTTCAGATCGTAGCGGAGAACGCCGATGACCAGGCCTTGGAAGACGATCTCATCGGTCCGGTCCTCCCCTGCCACCTTGTTGAGGAACACCGTGCGGTTCCGAAGAAAATCAGCGTGACCGAAGTACTTCTTGAAAAGGGATATTAGCACGTCCAGGCTCTTGCCCATGCACGGTCTCAGGTCCCCCGGTTTGGACACCTCGAATCGCCTACCCGGCGAGGAGCAGACATCGCACTTAGCTCCCAGTATCAGGGTTCCGCAGGTGTCGCACCAGTGGAAGCCTACCTTTCCGTGCTCGAAATGGGCCACCCGATTAAATTGCGCCTAATATTTCAAGCTATTTGCCCCTACGCGGATCTCACACGTTAAACAGCACCATGATGAAGAAGGCGACGTAGAAAAGCCCTCCCATCATGAGGCTGGCCATGCTGAGCTCGGTCTCTGACGAGCGCCAGTAGAGAATGACCCCCGACAACAAGGCGATGCCCAAGGCCATCGCCTCCAATGCCTCCACGGGGTTGCTGATATCTATGATCCAGGGCGTAAGCAGCAAGCCGATGGTGACGGGGATGCAGGACTGGAACACCATCGCCCCGGTTATGTTCCCTATGGCGTAGGTGTCCTTGCGCTCCCTGATCCACAGCACGCTGTTGAACTTCTCCGGGAGCTCGGTGGCGAGGGGGGTGATGAGGAGCGCCATGATTATCACAGGCACAGCGATCTCGGTGGACAGGGCCTCGATCTGCTCCACGAAGACATTGGCACCCAGAATTATTCCGCCGAGGGAGATGAAGACCTGAAGGATGATGAGCGCGGTGCTTGGCCTGTACACCTCGGTCCCCTCACCCTCCAAGCTGCCATCGGAGGATCGCTTGGACTCGGGGCGTAGACGGCGCCCCAGCTTGTGCAGGTACAACGCCTTAAGCTCCTCCTCGCACACCGAGCCCGTGCGCACGGTATACCAGATATAGACGCCATACAGGCAGAACAACCCGATCCCGAGTCCCATCTTGACGAACCTCATGTCCGAGGGCAGGAACGCCGCCAGCGCGGCCAGACCATATGCCAGCAGAAAGAACTTGAGGTCGCGGCGTATGAGGTGACCGTTGATGTGCAATGTGTTCGTTCCCCGTCTCTTCTTGAACACCAGCACCGAAAGCCCGCACACGAACAAGGCCAGGGTGGAGAGCATGAAGGGAGCGCCCAGGATAGCACCGGTGCCCAGTTCGGTCCCGGCATCCCCGGCCACGAAGAGGATGGCGATCAGAGGTATGATGGTCTCCGGAAGCGCTGTCCCGATGGCGGCCAGCACGCTTCCGACACATCCTTCGGAGAGGTTGAACCTCCTTCCGACCCACTCCACGCCGTTCGTGAACAGCTCACATGAGGCCAAGATTATGACGAAACTGAGGAGGAACAGGAGCGGGTCCATGTTATCGGGCTTGGGATAAGGTGCTCCCCTAATTATTTTTCCATGCCCAGTAGCGTTCATTGCAATAAAAAGCCGCGAACCGCTGACCTTCGACCTGGCCGATTCCAGCCCCGGAACGGATGGAAGGGGGGGAGGGGGGCAACAGGCCTCGTAGCCCATTTCATCGCACCAAAGACCGCACTACCGAACATCGGTGGACGCTTGAAAGAGAGCTGCTTCGGGCGCATGGTCCCGGATATCGTTCCCCGGGCCGGAAGGGTCAACCCTCTTATAGTGCTGCAACTCTCGCTTTAAGCAGATATGTACAGTCCAAATACCATCAACATACCTGCCGGCTATGGCAAGGTGAGCTTTGGCAAGGTGGAGATGAAGAACATCCTCATCGCCGTTTCCGCGCTCACATTGGTCTTCACCCTCGTCCTATATACTGGGTTGATCTCTAGCATCAGCGGACTGACGACGGTGGAGTCTCTGCTGTATACGGTGGGCGTATCCTTTGTCGCAGTTCTCACCGGCTTCATGCTGCACGAGCTCGCTCACAAGATCGTCGCTCAGAGGAGCGGGGCGTGGGCGGAGTTCCGCGCCTACCCTATGGGCCTTCTCATGGCGGTCCTGTTCGCGTTCATGGGTTTCCTGTTCGCCGCTCCCGGCGCGGTGTACATCCAGGGCATGATCAGCCGCAAGCAGAACGGCCTCATCAGCATCGCCGGCCCCCTCACCAACCTGGCTCTGGGATTGTCCTTCATGGGCCTGGGGTTGTGGCTCAACGCAGGCCTACTTGCATTGGCACTCTACCTGATCGGGACCGTGAACCTGATGCTGGCTGCTTTCAACCCGCTACCCATACCGCCTCTGGACGGTTACAAGGTCATGAAGTGGAACCTTCCGGTGTACATCGTGACCTTTGGTGCATCGGCGGCCCTCGCGGCCATGGTGTACCTCAACGTCCTGGCGTGATCACTGGTTCTGATCGGCGCAGGGGTAACGCAGGTGCTGGATGATGTACCCGTCCCAGTCCTGCATCTTCCCGGGGTTCATGATGTTGTTAGGGTCGAGCGCCGTCTTTATGGCCTTCATAGCGATGATGGCCGAGGCCCTCTCCTTCTGGAAATAGGGTGCCTTGGAAATGCCCACTCCATGCTCCCCTGTAACCGTTCCGCCCAGCCGCAGGCAGGTGTCGAAGATATCGCGCACCGCCTTCTCCCCAGCCCGCCATGACTCCGGGGACTCGGGGTTGAGCAGCATCTTCGTGTGCAGGTTGCCGTCCGCAGCGTGCCCGTAGGTGCCGATGATGACGCCGTACCTGTCGGCGATCTTGGCGAACTCCACCACCGCATCGGGTATCTTGGAGATGGGGACGCCCATATCATCGGCCAGGGACACCGAGACCAGGCCCTCGCCATAACGTGACAGAGCGGCCATGACGCTCTTCCGGGAGTTGGTCCACTTGGCCATCTGCGCGGGGTCGTCCGACTGCTGCAGGCCCACGGCGCCAATGGAATCCGCGACCTTTACGACCTCCACCAGTTCCTCGGCCACCACCTTGGGGTCGCCGTCGACCTCGATCATGCATAGCGCGGCCACGTCAGGCAGCCCGGCATTGATGGCCTTGTTAACGGCACGGATGCATGTGGAGTCCATGAGCTCCACTGCCGACGGGAGCAGGGGCTTGGCGATGAGCGCGGATACGCACTTCCCGGCCTTCTCCAGGGTGTCGAAGCCGGCGATGATCATGGCCATCTTCTTGGGCTTGGGAACGATCTTCAGGGTCACTTGGGTGATGATCCCCAGAGTTCCCTCGGCCCCTACGAATAGGCGGTCCAGCTGATAGCCGGAGGCGTTCTTCAGCGTCCTCGTACCCAGCTGCATGATCTCTCCCGAGGGCAGGACGACCTCCAGCCCCAGGACGTAGTCCCTGGTCCCCCCGTACTTGATGGCCCTCATGCCCGAGGCGTTGGTGGATACCATGCCACCGATGGTGCACGCCTCGGCGCTACCGGGGGTAGGAGGGAAGGTGAACTTGTATGGTCCCAGCGCCTTTTGCAGGTGGTCATAGACCACCCCTGCCTCGCATACGCAGTAGAGGTCCTCCACCCTGATCTCCTTGATCTTGTTCATCCGGGTGAGATCGATCACCATTCCTCCCTGCAGAGGTACGGCTCCACCGCACAGGCCGGTACCGGCCCCACGGGGCACCACAGGGATCTTCAGGGAGTTGGCGAGCTTCATGAGCTTGGATACCTGCTCCGTGCTCCGAGGCTGCACCACGATCTCCGGGGTGACGTGATGGATAGATGCGTCGAACCCATAAGTATACAGATCAGCAATCCTGGTGGAATAGTTGCTCTCGCCTACGATCGTCCCTATCTGCTCAACCACGTCCTGCTCCATTTTCTCACTCATCAAAGGATTATGCAGGGATTATAAAAAGTCTATCGGGAATTTGAGAGCAAGTTACGAATTTCTTCATTGGCTCGATGGACTCCGTTCTCGAACCTGCCTAAAAGGGATGGTGTATTCCCGAGCTGTGGAACCGAAGGATTAACTCATCCGGGTCCCTTTTAGTTCATAGGTGATCGAATGGTGGCATTACCGGAGGATGTTTTCGGCCTGATCAACGATCAGAGCTCTGCGAAAGTACTGGGAACGAGAGCGGCGAACGGAGATGTGCACCTCATCAACGTCGGTGGGGCTGGCGCTATTGACAAGGAGACCTTGTTCGTCGGGGAGATCTTCATGAAAAAGACGGGTGAGAACCTCGTCCTGGCCAAGGACCAGAACACCAAGGTGGCGATGCTGGTGTCCAAGGGCTTCAAGTCCTACGAGGTAAAGGCGTCGGTCGCGGACCACCTGACCTCGGGACCAATATTCGATAAGATGGCAGGTGTCTTCAAGAGCATGAAGTTCGACCTCAAGGGCTTGTGGCTGCTTAAGGTCGAAGAGGTGTGGAACGAGAGTCCGTCATATGATGCTGGCCAGAGGATGATCTGAGGGTCTTCCTATACCTTTTTTATTTTTCCTCGATCTTCACCTGGGCATCCTTCAGGACCTCCATGGCCCTATCCAGATAGGCTTCCTTCATAAGGATGTGGTCCGTGGAGAACGAGGAGATGGCGAACAGGCTAATGTTCTCGTCGGCGAGCAGCTTGGTGATGTAGGCTAAGAACCCGATCAGATCAAAGGGCAGCTTGGTGTCGAAAGAGATGATCTTGAAAGGCCTCTCCTCCTCGAGCACCTCAAACCCATGGTCCAGCTCCGCGACCAGAGTTATCTCCGCACCGTCAGTGACCACGGCGAACACCTTCTCGCTCAGCGGCGGGACCTCAGAAACCTTGGCTATGGAATACTCCTTCCTGCGTACGGTGGCCTTTATCTCAGTGTCTTTCTTGAACTCCTCGAACCTCATGATATGACCTGCTCGCCACCAAAACGACATTTCGGACTTATAATCCTCTGCCCCTGAGCTCCAGCCGCTTTTTGGCTCCGGGCCACATTTAGGTGCGGGCCTTACGGTCCTCCATAATCCGGGCGATGAGCCTTCCACCACGACTCCGTTCCAAACCTATCGCCTTCTCCTGGCACATCTCATGGCAGCAGTAGCAACGGATGCATTTGCCATACTTGATCCTGGCCTTCCCCCTGACAATGCGGATGACCTTCTGGGGACAGCTCCGGGCGCAGATGCCGCAACCTATGCAGCGTTCCCTGTCGATCGCGGGCCTGAGGGCATAGGCACGTAGGAGACGGGTCACCACTCTGCCCCTGGCGAGCTTGTTGCCAAGAGCGCTCTTCGTCCGAGGTGGGTGTTTGAAGTCAGCAACCGTCAAGCTTCCCGGGTCCTCGCCCAGCACCTTAACCTGCAGGTCGCTGTCCACCATCCCCCTGGCCACTGCCCTGGCGATGGCCGGTATCTCCTCGGGGCGGAAGGACATGATGGTGGCGGCCACGATGTCCAGGCTAACGCAGTTACCGCTGGCCAGGATAGCGCCGATGTGACGGGGGTCGCCTCCTGATGGTCCCTCTCCCTCCATCCCCATGACCGCATCCATGATCTGCAAATGGGGTCTCACCGCCTCGTTGAGGTCCAGGAGCATGTCGCTGAAACTGTCCACCTCCGGCATCCGGCCGTGGAGGCTGGGCTTCTCCATCCCGGGCAGGACACCGAAGATGCACTTGATGGCACCCGTCATGGTGGTGAGCACATGGGTCTTGGCCTTGGAGACCACCACGATGACATCGGCCTCGGCGGCGGGGGCGATCACCTGGAACCTCTTCACCACCTTCCCCTGGGGAGAGGGTACTTCCATGTACCTGGCCTCCGTTCCCAGTGTGACACCCGCCCTCTCCGCGGACTTGGCCATGCCCGTTACCTCGTACAGCTTCTGAAGCCGGGCCGTGGTGAATGGTGTTTCTCCTCCAGCGCTATCGGCTATCGTCACCTGACAACCGTGGTCCTTCAGCAGTTTGGCGACGGCGAAGACCACCTCCGGGTGAGTGGTCACGCACTTCTCCGGTGGGACACCCTGCAAAAGGTTGGGCTTCACCAGGACCCTCTGCCCAGGGGACACGAAACGGTCCAGGCCTCCCAGCAGGCCTATCGCCTTCCGCACAGCGTCCATGACCTGATCAGGGTCGTAGTTCTCGCATCGAACCAGTGAAACATGATCGTTTTCCTGGGACATATCGAACCCATGAAAACGTTTGACACTAATGATGATTTGGACCTTAGTTTGCCAGCAGAACGATCAGGACATTTCATAACATTTGCTTGACCGCCTTTGTACTGGTCAATTCCATTTCCTCAAGGATGAGGCACACATTTTTACCAAGTGGTTACTCCATGTAGGTCCGGATGAGGATACTGCATATCGAGAACCAGGCCGGCGTGGCATTTCAGCTGGCTCAGGCTCAGAAGCGGATGGGGCATGAGGCCCTGGTCGCAGAGACATGGGCCAATGCCATCCAGGAACCCCATGACAGGGAGTTCTACTACACGCACGCAAGTCTGGGTAAGGATCTTTTCAATGGTCTGGAACTAATCAAATTCGCTCAGGGATTCGATATCATCCATGTCCATGGTGGCTTGCATTGGAAGCGATGGGACGCCTTAGCACTGAAACTAGGGCTTCGCAAACCCTTGGTGGTGCACTATCATGGCAGCGAGGCCAGGGACGGTTATGGGATGCATTATGGATCCCTCGCCGACCACAAATATATCTCCCGACCTGATCTCTTCAGATGGGTACCTGATGGGGAGTACGTCCCCAATCCCGTAGGGGAACACCCCTACAGCTTCGACATGGAGAAAAGACCTCGTGTCATCCATATGGCCACCAACCGAAGGGCAAAGGGCACGGACCTCATCGAGAAAGCGTTGCAGGAACTGACCGAGGAAGGTCTGGACTTTGACCACATCGTCCTTCAGAACGTAGATCACCAGCGCGCCATGGAGGAGCTGGCGGGATCCCACATCCTTATCGATCAGGTCATCGACGTCTCCAAGGTGGGCATCCCCAGCATCATCGGGTTGGCCTCCTTTGAGGCCATGGCCATGGGCAAGGTCGCTATCTCCACGTTCGATGAGGAGTATAGGAAGTACTATCCCGGCTGTCCAGTAATAACCATCGATCCTGATGCAAAGGCCTTGAAGAGCGCGGTCCGAGAGGCGGTGAGGAACCTGGAGTCGGTAAAGGAACTAGGATTGGCTGGCAGAGAATATGTCCGCAGGGAGCACAGTGCTGATGTGATCGTACAACGGATCATGCCCGTATACCGGTCACTGCTGAGTAAATGAGCAATCCTATCTCACGTCATTACTTCTTGCCAGCTCCGCCACCTTCCACTCCTGCTGCAGTATTGACATCTGCACGCTGTCCAGATACTGGCCGTCCTTGAAACGGTACTGCCGGACCACCCCCTCATGAGTGAAACCGCATTTCTCGTAGGATCTTAGCGCGCGGTGGTTGTGCGAATCAGCGTACAGGCCGACCCGGTTCATGTTCATCTCATCGAAGAGATAACGCAATAGGACGAGCATGGCGTCCGTGCCGTAACCGTGGGACCATAGGTCCTTCTCCCCGATCATGATCCCGATCTCGGTCTTGCGGTTCCTCAGGTCCATTCCCATAAGGCCGATGTTCCCGATGGGACGTCCCTCCTTGGTCTCGATTACGAAGGTCCGGTCCTTGCTCTGGATCATGTGCTGGTACCATATCTCCTCGTCCTCGATGGACATGGGTGGCTCGAACTGCAGGAACTCGGTCACCTCGGGATCGTTTATCCACTTCACGAACACGGGAAGGTCGCCTCTCTCAGGGGCGCGAAGACGGACTAGCTTTCCTTCTAGCATCAGCGTCTCCCTCCCTCTTCCCTCAGGATGCTCATAAGGTGCGATGAAGCGTACTTACCGTGATGGTAATGGTCGTCCTTCATCGTTCCCTCCACCGTGAAGCCGCTGGTGGTGAAACAGGCGATGGCTCGCTCATTGTACTCGGCCACTCTTAGGTAGAGTCGGTGCATGTTCATCACCTCGAAGGCATGATCCACCAGCATGCGTGTGGCCTCGATGCCCTTTCCGCTGTCCCATTCCTGGGGCTCGCCGATGACGACATTGACCTCGGCGGTGGAGTTGCGCAGATCGATGTGCGACAGACCCGCCCAGCCGATAGCATGCTCCGATTCCAGGTCCACTATGATGAAGTCCCGGTCGGTGGGGGAGGACAGCTTCTTTCCGATCCTGGCCCGCTCCTCCTCCACGGACACGCAGAACAGCGCGTGCTTCAGGCCCATGTCCGCCAATACCCGCTGGTCGTTGAACCACTTGTAGAAGAGCCACGAATCCTCGCTTAGCATTGGTCGCAGGCCCACCTGACCTCCTTGTTTCATGAACAGTTTCACTCCGTCCGTTCATGAGGGTGGTAATCGATAATAATCATTGGGGGATGTCAAAAGTGGCTTAAGGGAGAATATTATATGACGACCTCATGGACATGAAGATGGTGCTGCTTGGGGCCCCCGGCTCGGGGAAGGGTACTCAGGCGAAGAGGCTTTGCCAGGAGCTAGGGCTGACGTTGATCTCCACGGGCGACCTCCTCAGAGAGGCGGTCCGCAACAACACCCCGCTGGGAGTGAAGGCGAAGGGGTTCATGGACGCCGGCAAGCTCGTCCCCGATGAGCTGGTCATCGGCCTTATCCGTGAGAAGGTGTCGGCATTGAAAGGAGGGTTCCTCCTCGACGGCTTCCCGCGGAACCTGGAGCAGGCCAGGATGCTCGATGAGATAGCAGACATCAACCTCGCGGTGAACCTGGACGTGGACGAACAGATCATCGTGGACCGCATCGTGAACCGTCGTAGCTGCAAACAGTGCAACGAGGTCTACCACCTTATCGCCAAACCCACGAGGGAGGAGGGTGTGTGCGACAAGTGCGGGGGCGAGCTGTACCAGAGGACCGACGACACCGAGGCGGTGGTAAGGGAGCGCCTGCGGGTGTACAAGGAGCGAACCCTGCCGTTGGCCAAGTTCTACAGCGAGAGGGGGATACTGGTGGACGTCGATGGTCAGGGGGAGATCGACGATGTGTACGACCGCATCCTCGCGGCCATAAATGATTTCAAGAACTGAACATGATGGGGGCCGGGCCCCTCCCGGTCCCCACAGCGATACATTTAAAATATAGTAGCATTTTCCAGGCCCGCTACTATAGCCCCGTAGTGTAGCGGTCAATCATGCGAGACTCTGGATCTTGCGACGGCAGTTCGAATCTGCCCGGGGCTACCATCCTTCTAACCCTTATTTCAGGTCCTTAGGCTCGAGATGCACCGTTCCGTTGGCAAGGTCCCTAAGGTACTGCTCCCCGTCCTCAGGGCCGCGCACATACAGGGTGTCTCCTTCCATCATCATGGTGTACTGGTCAGGACCGTAGATGTAGCGTCGGCCGCGGCGGATGGCGATGGCGTACATACCGGTATTGGTCGCCAGCTTGATCTTCCCCAGTGTCGCTCCGGCGAGGTCGGAGGTGACTCCCACTGTCACCGCGGTGATGATTATATCGGTCTCGCGCAGCGACAGCTGTATGACCGGATGAGGCGGGACGTCCCGCCTGACCACATCGGCGATCTTCATGGCTGCGCCGGAGATCTCCCCGACGGACTGCGCCAGCCGGATGATGAGAAGCGCCTTCTTGATGTCCTTGTCGTCCACAGCATTTTGGACGGCCATCTCCTGGATGTCGTTCTCCAGCTCCTGCATGCGAGCATCCAGCTGGTTGACCTCTTCGGCTATGTCGCGGTTGTTGTACAGTAGCGATGAGTACGCGAGGTCCACCATCAGCTCGGAGGTGTCCTTGATCTCCAGCAGCATCTCCTCCAGGGGTCCCATCACGGTCCCTCCTGTGGGTACACTGGCCACTTCTCCATTCCGGTAGCGAAGCGCCGCAGGCGCTCAAAACCGTCCTCGGTCCCGCGGACCACCAGGACGTCACCCTCCTTCAGGGTCACTTCCTTCTCCGGGTCGTAGATCCAGCGGATCCCCCGCTTTATGGCTATGATCCTCATCCCAGTTTCAGTCTCCACGCTCAGAGATTCCAGGGTCTTGCCCTTCATGTCCGACTGCTCGGACAGCGTCTGCAGGCGGATCTTCTCTTCCGCCTCCTTGAGCACCAGGCTCACGATGGGGCTGCCCTTGGGGTTCAGCTCCAGCAGGTCCACGATGTCACCCGCGGCCTTGGACATGGCGGCGGCACCCTCGGCCACCTGCAGGAGGACGGATAGCTGCACCGCGTCCTGCTTGGTACGCGATGCTAGCATCATGCGGATCTTGATCTCGTGGTTGAGGGTGTCCATCCTCGATCCGAGATGATGCACCTCGGCACCGATCTCCTGGCTGTCGAACAGCAGGGCAGCATATGCCAAGTCCACAATGACCTCCGAGATGTCCTTCATCTCGGTGAGAAGCTCCCTTACGGTCAGATGCTCGTCTTCCTCATCGTCGGGGGAATCGAAGAAAGGCATTAGTTAACGCACACTCCCATGGCACAGTGCTCCATCCAAGTACGTGTCCAGAAGCTCCTTCCTAACAACGTCCTTGCCCTTCACTTCTGTGCACCGCGCCAACACGAGGCTCAACGCGCTCGCTCGTTCCTCTAATCTCTATGGCATATATATGAATTATCGGCCCCCGCCATGGTCCGGGCTGCGCATGGCATGTGAAAGAATTACATATAGGAAGTAGGGGTTTCCTGCACGAGGTGAGCAATATTGTTCAAGGAGACAAGGACCTTCTTTGTAAACAACAGATCGGTCTTCTCCCTGGGCATGGTAGCACTGATGATCTCCTCGTTAGGCGATCTCATCGCCGGCGTCACCCTAGGCACCATGAGCGGCACCTTGGAGCTGCTTCCCGGTCTCATGATCCTCATACCTCCGGCCATCGGTATGCGGGGCAACATCTTCGGCGCCCTGGGGAGCCGTCTGGGCACCGCGATGCACATAGGTACCTTTGAGATCTCCTTCCGCAAGGGGGGCATCCTCCGATCGAACATGGAGTCCTCCCTGCTCCTCACTCTGGCCATGTCCGTCCTCATGGGTGTCCTTGCCAGCGCCACCTGCCTCCTGCTGGGACTGGAGTCCATGTCCGTGGAGAAGCTGATCTTCATCTCCGTTCTCGGCGGCATACTGGCCGGCCTGGTCCTGATCCTCATCAACATCATCGTGGCGGGCATCGGGTTCCGGCGCAACTGGGACATCGACAACATTTCCGCTCCGCTGATCACGGCGGCCGGGGACATCGTGACCCTGCCCATGCTGTTCCTCTCGGCCATAATCGTCCTCAACTCCCCGGATTTCACCATCCTCCTGTTCTCGATAATGTTCATCCTCGTGACCATCGTGCTGGTGGGAATGGCCATATCCAAGGGAACGGGGGAGATGCGGCGCATCTTTGTACAGAGCGCTCCCGTTCTCACCTTGTGCATCCTGCTGGACATAGTCGCGGGGGTGACCATCGAGCACCAGCTGGAGGCCCTGGTGGCACTGCCGGTCCTGCTGGTACTGATACCCCCCTTCCTGGAGGACGCCAACGCCCTGGGGGGCATCCTCACATCCCGCTTCTCATCCCTGCTGCACATGGGTATCCTGGAACCGGGGAGGGCCCCGGGGAGGGTGGCCATGGAGAACTTCGCCATCATCTACATCTTCGCTCTGTGGGTGTTCACACTCCTGGGCATATCATCCTACGCCGTGGGGCTGCTTCTAGGGCTGGCCTCACCGCCCCTGTGGGAGATGGTTTTCCTGTCTTTGACCGCAGGTCTGGTGACGGTGACGATCCTCAACATCATCGCCTACTACGTGGCCGTGATGACGTATCGCTTCTCCCTCGACCCCGATGACCATTCCATCCCCTTGACCTCCTCGGCCATAGACTCCGTGGGGGCGGTGGCGCTCATGGTGTTCATCGTCATCATGGGGCTGTCCGTGGGTTGAACAGGGCTTGTATCTGATCTGCCCTTTCAGACGCTCCCGACAGGCTTATACTCTCCTCCACGTTCCGGTTATAAGGCGAGGGTCCATGATAGAACGTAAGGCCATCCACGAGGTCCTTGAGGACTATGATCCCAGCAGTGCAATGATAGGCGTTATCGGCTCCCACTCCGCGCTCGACACCTGCGATGGTGCGGTGGAGGAGGGCTTCCACACCTTGGCCGTATGCCAGGAGGGCAGGGACGCTCCCTATTCCCGTTACTTCAAGGCGTTCCGTGATAAGAAGGACAACGTGACCCGGGGGATGGTGGACGAGGTCATGCTGCTGCCCAGGTTCAAGGACATCCTGAGACCGGACATCATGTCGGACCTCCGGAGCCGAAACGTCCTGTTCGTGCCCAACCGCTCCTTCACCTCCTACTGCTCGATCGATTCGGTGGAGAATGATTTCCTGGTGCCCCTTGTGGGATCGCGCAACCTCCTCCGCAGCGAGGACCGGGGCGGGCCCCAGGACTACTACTGGCTCCTGGACAAGGCGGGGATGCCCTACCCCCGGAAGATCACAGATCCACAGGACATAGACTCCCTCAGCATCGTGAAGCTCCATCATGCCAAGAAGAAGCTAGAGAGGGGTTTCTTCACCTGCGCGTCCTATGATGAGTATGTTCAGAAATCGGAGCAACTGATCAGGCAGGGGGTCATCGACCGGGAGACCCTGGAGAGCGCGAGGATGGAGGAGTACATCATCGGCCCCGTGTTCAACCTGGACTTCTTCTACTCGCCCCTGGAGAAGCGCGGGGAGCGGGTGGAGCTCATCGGAGTGGACTGGAGGTTCGAGAGCTCCCTCGACGGGCATGTGCGCATACCTGCTGTCCAGCAGATCACCTTGAACGAGGAGCAGAAGGTACCCGAGTACACCGTCTGCGGCCATAATTCCGCAACCCTTAGGGAGAGCCTGCTGGAGAAGGCGTTCGAGCTCGCAGAGAAGTACGTCCAGGCGACCAAGGAGCTGTTCTCTCCGGGCATCATCGGACCGTTCTGCCTCCAGACCTGTGTGGACAAGGACCTCAACTTCTTCATCTATGATGTGGCGCCACGCATCGGCGGCGGCACCAACGTCCATATGAACGTGGGGCATGCCTACGGCAACTCCCTGTGGCGCCAGAACATGTCCACCGGGCGCAGGCTGGCCATGGAGGTCAGGAGGGCGGTGGAGGAAGGGCGCCTCAAGGAGATCGTGACCTGAGCAGAACGCTGCCATGCGCCTTCGTCTCGTGGACACGGACCTGGTGAGCCCGGAGCGCTCCGCGGCCATCGACGAGGCCATCCTCCAGGCGAGGGGGGAAGGGTCCGTCCCCGATACGCTTCACCTGTACCGAAGGAGCGGTCCCACGGTCTCCCTGGGCTATTTTGAAAGGTCTGACGAATGCCTGGACATGGAGGCCATGGAACGTCTGGGGGTGAGGGCGGTAAGGCGGGCGAGCGGCGGCAGCGCCATATATACCGATCCCGGACAGCTCATCTACTCTGTGATCATGGACCGCCGCTCCGTCCCCGAGGATCCCCAAGAGACGTTCCGTATGCTCTGTCGGGGGCTGGTCCTGGGCCTGGAGGAGCTGGGGGTGAGTGCTGAATATAAGCCAGTGAACGACATCCTGGTCGACGGCCGCAAGATCTCCGGGAGCGCCCAGATGCGCAGGGGGGGTGCGGTCCTGCAGCACGGGACGTTGTTGGTAAGCGTCGACTATGACAGGATGTTCGCGGTCCTGCGCTCGAACAAGCGCGTCCGTGCCTCCATGGTCTCCTTGTCAGAGTTAATTGTGCCTGTACCGTCCATGGACGCGGTGAAAATAGCGGTGGTCCGGGGGTTCTCGAAAGCTCTGGGATGCACTATGGAGAAGGGGTATCTGACCTCCAACGAGGTTCAATCGATGGATGACCTGGTGGCTACGAAGTACGGCCGGGAACAGCATACCTTCCTGCGTTAGACGTACTTCTCCAGGTCCAGGTACGCTACCTTCCTGTCCTCGGCCATGAACCCCATCTTCTTATGCAGGAGGAGCGAGCTGATGTTGTTCGGGGCTATCGAACTGTGGACGACCAGGGCACCCTTCTTCTTGCCCTCCAGCGCCAGATGCCGCAGGAGCATGTAGCCGATGCCCATCCGGCGGAACTCCCTGTCCACCCCAATGTTCTCCAGCCACACCGCTTTCTCGATGCCGTCGATCCATTGGACCATCTGGCCGAAGACGAAGCCCACTACCTGGTCCCCCTCCTTGGCTATGAAGCTGAGGCCCTGGTCCCGGTAGAACGAGAACGAGCCGCTGGCCGACGCTCCCAACTTCTGCCTGACCTCCTGAGAGAAGTCGTCCCACTTCATTGCCATGGGCCCCTCGACATACTCCCGCACGCAGGCCAGTTCCAGCATGCGCACCGACACGCGTTCCTCATCGGTCAGGGGGACTATCTTCATCTCACATCTCCTCAGGAGCGCTCAGACCCAGGGTGTTGAGGACATTGGCCAGGACGATGCGGGTGGCATCGACAAGGGCCAGGCGGACCTCCCTGTTCTCCTCGCCCTTCAGCACCGGGACGTAGGTGTAGAACTGGTTGAAAGCAGCGGCCAGCTCGTGGCCGAACGCGGGCAGGACCTGGATACGGGCCTTCTCCCCCGCCTCCCTGATCACGGAGGGATAACGGGCGAGGACGCGGACGAGCCGCAGCTCGTACTCGTTGGTGAGGGTCGCCGGATCGTACGCTCCCTCGCTGATTCCGGCCTTCCTCTGGATGCTGCACGCACGGGCGTGGGCGTACTGCACGAAGGGGGCGCTGTTGCCCTCGAAGTTGAGGGCGTCCTCCCACTTGAAGACCAGGGGCTTCTCGGGCTGAACCCGCACTATATTATAACGCACCGCCCCCCTACCGATGGCCTTGGCGATCTCGCGCATGCGCTCCTCTGAGAGGTCCGTCCGCCGCTTCCTGACCTCCTCCAGGGCACGCTCCTCGGCCTCCTCGATGAGGTCGTCAAGATACACCACCGTTCCCTTGCGGGTGGACATACGTCCCTCAGGCAGGGATACGAAGGAGTAGAACACGCACTCCGGAGCCCGGTCCTGGCCCAGGAGCTTGAGGGCGATGGCCAGCTGTGCCTGGCCCAGCTTCTGGTCCTCTCCCAGGATGTTGATCATACGGTCCGCACGCTTGAACTTGTCAAGGTGATATGCCATGTCCCTGGTGGTGTAAAGCGTGGTGCCGTCAGCCCTGGTGAAGAAGAACCGGGTCTCCTTGCCATGGATGCCGAAGGGCTTCAGCTCCAGATAGCAGGCGCCCTTCTCCTCGGAGCAGTGCTCGGAGCGCTTCAGCTCCGCCACCACGCGGTGGGCCGACCCGTCCTTGATGAACTGGGATTCCCAGGTGAACTGGTCTATGATGACGTTTATGGAGACCAAGCTCTCGATGATGCCGTCCAGCATGAGCTTGGCGGTCCTGCGGACCTTGCCCATGACCTCCTCGTCCCCATCCTCGAAGCGGCGCAGCATCTGCCCCACCTGCCTCTCCACCTCAGGGTCAGACTCCATCATCTTGTTGGCCTTCTGGTAGTAGACCACGAGGCGGTGGTCGGCCTTGTCGCCAGCGACCTCCGGGAGATCCTCTGCGGGGATGTTCTCCAGGCCCCAGGTGAGCATGACCACCTGCTTGCCTACATCGTTGACGTAGTACTCGGTGGTGACATCGTAGCCGTAGGCCCGCATGCACCTGGCCAACGTGTCTCCGATTATGGGGTTGCGGGCCCTCCCCACATGTATGGGGCCGGTAGGGTTTACCGAGGTGTGCTCCAGGAGCACTCTCTTCTTCTCCAGGTCCCCGCGGCCGTAGCTACCCTTCATCGCCGCTATGGCCTCCAGGGTGCTGACGTTCAGCTGGCCGTCGTTGAGCTGGAAGTTGAGGTAGCCTTTTTCCGCCCACACCTTAGAGACCAGGCCCAGGGAGGGGATGAGGGCGGCCGCCTCTTCAGCAATAAGTGGTGGCGCCTTCCGCAGCTTCTTGGCCAGGGGGAAGCAGGGCACCGCAAAATCGGCGATCCCGGTCGATGGCACCTCGATCTCGAAGCTCACGTCCGCACCCATCTGGGCGAACGCCTTCTGGGCCGCGATACGGACCTCCTCTCGGAACGGCTCCAGGGGGTCCATCACATCCCACCGATCCCATATCGAAGGATGGCCGCAATGCCACCGAAGGCCTTGAGCAACAGCTCCCCTTCCTCAGAGTCGACCGAGAGCAGCTCCACTTTGGAGCCCACCTTGGAGGCGTCCTCGTAGAACGCGTCTACAAAGTCCACCGAGCTCTCTATTATCGGCGTGGCCCCGGGGCAGGAGGGGCACTTGGCGTCCTCCACCTTGTCCATGGTTAGGGTTCCGGACCATCCGCACTCCGGACATTTCATGGTCACCCGCACCTTCCTCAGACCCTCGGAGATCAGCAGAGTGTCCACCGCTCCCAGCGCCAGGGCGTGCCGCACCTGCTCCTCTCCATAGGAGGCGAGGCCGCCGTCGGACTTGCGTATCTCCTCCAGCAGCCTCTGCATCAGCGCCTTCTCCCGCATCAGGTCCAGGTCCGCGAGCGAATCTTTGGCCTTCTCCACCAGCTCCTTGAGGCCGTACTCGTCAGTATAGCCGGTATCGAAGGTGTCGATGATCTTCTTCCTCAGCTCGTGATGAAGGTACTCTTCTTTCACGAAGAACTCCTTGGTGGGGCCGGGACCGCCGATCAGTACTCCCTCCAGGTCCGACTGGGCCAGGAACGCCTCGTTGGCGATGTCCGCGGTCTTCTTGTAGAACTCGTGCGCGGCGATCTCGATGAGCCGCTCGAAACGCAGGGCCGATTGGCCACCGCGTCCGTGCTTGGACGGCACCAGGGACTGGATGTTCTTCACCGGTATGACCCTCTTGCCCTTCAACAGTCCGATGGTGGACTCCGACCTGTCGATGACCAGAAGGCCGAAGGTGGTCTTCTCATCAAGCATGTCCCACAGCTTCTCGGTGTAGAACTCGGAGTCGCAGCGGTACATGAACGTGGTGATCGGTTCAGGGGGTTCCAGGACGAACTGCACCTGCCTGGTCTGATCTCCTGCGGTCGGCGCTTCACCCACGAAGAATATCACGCCGTTCTCGGGAGGGGTCTTGAAATATTTCAGGCGTGCCAGTATGGACTCGATGGCCCCTGTGACGGCCTTATTGGTCCTCTTGCTCTTGATGTTCAGTGATTGTGAATATTCGTTCCTTAGGTAGTTGGCCACATCGGATATCTGCTTGTCCGGGGGCACGTAGACGGATACCAGCTCGGTACCTCGCCCATGGATGTTCCTTATCTCTTCTAGAGCGCGCTTGAAATCATACCTGCGCTTCTCCATCATCCTCTCATTATCGCTCTCATCTGGAGCCATCTTGACTTCGACCTACGCTTTTTTACGCTAAAGGTATTTCTATATTAAACCTATTGGTCAGCCTCCACTTTCCCACTGGATGCTTGCGACTAGGGAGATCGTTCTGTTTCGAGATCGATAGCTTTGATAGGTCGCTGACAAGGTCCCTGGCAGCAGAGTTCAGGATTATAGGTAAAAGGGCGGGCCGGCGAAGCCGCGCTCTACGCACGCTGGTTCGATACTGCTCCTTCCTCTACCAAGGGACGGCCGCATGCCGCGCATGTCCATGAAATGGACCGGGGGTCAAGGGAGTGACCGGATTCCTGGTCCGTTTCGCCTGGGGATCCACGGATGGTACGCCCTCCTACGCTTCTGTAGGGAACAGTTTGACCCTATGTGTTGGGAACGCAACAAGTGATATGATTAAATGCCTTGGCGATATGCGGCTACATCTACATCATCGTGAGTAGGCCATAGCTGAATTGGAGGGAAAGACCACATGGAAAAGGTAGTCATCTCGCTGGGAGGCTCCATCTTGATCCCGGACGATCGGGACGGAACCTTCCTCAAGGATCTCGCATCCCTGCTCAGGACCTTGACCGACGATCTGGAGATCTACGTCGTGTGCGGAGGCGGCAAGGTCGCTCGCTATTACATCAACACCGGCCGCGACCTCGATGCCACGGAGGAACAGCTGGACGAGCTGGGCATCGGTGTGACCCGACTCAACGCCCGCCTCCTACAGCTCGCGCTCAAGGACATGGCCTACGACGAGGTGCCGGTCACCGTCGAGGAGACGGCCGCCCAGGGCCGATGTGGCCGGGTGGCGGTGATGGGGGGTACCACTCCCGGGCATACCACCGACGGGGTGTCCGCGGCGCTGGCCGAGAAGGTCGGAGCCTCACGTATAGTCAACGCCACTTCTGTGGACGGGGTGTACTCCGCCGACCCCCGGAAGTTCCCTGAGGCCAGGAGGTACGATCGGTTGACCTTCGATCAGCTCGGGGAGATGATGGCAGGAGGCCACGGAGCCGGAAACTCGCACGTGTTCGATCCCATGGGGGCGGAGATCGTCAAGAGGTGCCGCATACCCCTGTTCATCGTGTCCGGTCGCGATCTCCAGGACATGGAGGACGCGATCAGAGGCAGGAAGGTCAAAGGCACCGTGATCGGCGGTTGATGTCAGGGATAAGCATTAACTGGTCTCTGCATCATAGACATTGAGGTCAAGAGGATTGGACATGACAGAGGAAGGTAAGCAGTGCAAGCGGATCAAGAACCTGAAGGACGATGTCAGCGCAGAGGAAGCGGTCGCGGAGATGAAGTGCCGCATGGGCAACTACGCACCCCACACCCTCCATCATATAAGGGAGCACAACCCTGAACTTGCAGTTGTAATAAAAGAACTGGACAGGGTCCTAGTGGAAGATGGGGCCTTGGACCGCAAGACCAAGAGGCTCATCGCCCTGGCCTGCGTGGCCACCCGGATGTGCGAAGGTTGCATATACCCACAGGCGCGGGTCGCCGTCAACTACGGGGCCACCAAGCAGGAGATCGTTGAGGCCATGCACGTAGCGGTGGTGTGCGGCGGGGTTCCCACCTGGTCGGTTGCCAGGAGCGGACTGAGCGAGCTGTTCGCCGAAATGGAAGAGGAGAAGGCCGCGGAAAGCGCTAAGCCAGCCGTATCTTCCAAGGCCAAGACGAAGACCCGCAAGAAGTGAGCTCTCACCCGCATCAGGGGTCGGACGGGTGGATGTTCTCCAGGTCCGAGCTGTCCACCGTCCCATAGCCCATCGACCTCACGAGCTCGGAGAGCGTGGTGGCCTCGGACCGCTTCATCGATTTCCTGTGGATGTAAGCAAGGGAAGCCCCGCTTCCCTCCATGCCCCTCCTGATCTTATCGGCCAGACCCTCCTTGTCCTCCAGATCGAAGGCGTGGTTGGGCAGCATATGACCGAAATCGATCTTCTTGAACAGACTAGACTCGGAGAACCGGGGAGCATAGTGGCCGCCCCCGATCCCCATGGCCACGGGGTAAGCGGACACCTCCACGTTCAACAGGGAGCGGGCGATGGCCTGGGCGGCGTCATGGTCCCCCCAGGTGGCCTCACTGCTGCCGATCTCTATGAACAATGTAGGCGTCTCCAGGTAGGGGCCGTGATGTGTTACTTCGAAGGTGATCTCGAACTCCAGCCCTGCCGCTTCCTCCTTCAGCTGCCTCAGCAGGGAGGACATCAGATGGGGGGCCGAGGGGACCACGGTCCCCTCCCTGCCGCCGTAATCCGCCCGGCCCCAGTTGCCTATGGGGTGCACGGTGAGGGATCGTTTTCCTGAGGCCGCCTTGTGGCGAGAGAGGAACACCACCTCCTCCACGGACGTGCCCAGCGCTCTCGCTGCGGCCTTGTCGATGTTGTCGTTCCACAGATGGAGGCGGGGGACGGTGATCAAGGCCATGTCCTTCAGGTAGTACACGGGCGAGCCTTCCATCGTTCCTTGCTCGGTCCAATCGGCAAGGGCCAGGATCCGGTCCCGGATGTTCACGCTCGCATTGTCCTCCAGACTACACACCAATAACCTCATGTCCCTCACACCTTGATTGTCTGGCTACAGAGTTATTCCGGATATTAAGAATTCACGGAGGAAAGAATTAATGTGATGAGAAAAATAGGAAGGGGCTTGCCACAGTCCTGGGACTGGTAGAGCGGCGAAACGGAGACAACGGGTTGGCGGGGATCAGCCCAGAAGTGTGATAGTCGTGTCAGATGTCATTGATAAACATGAAACCAACATCCAGAGGGAGCTGAAGGTCCTTCGGGAATACGTACACCTGCTAGCAGATGCGATGGATAAATCGACCATGCCCTTCGTGGCCGGCTATCCCGACGGAAAGACCATGGCGTTCAATGAGGCGTTCACCAAGCTCAGCGGCTATTCCGAGGACGAGCTGCGAGGAATGCCCTGGGTCCTTTACCTAACGCCGCCGGAGTGCCAGGACAGGGAGGCTCAGGCCATGGAGGAGCTGAGGAAGACCGGTCAACCCCAGTTCTACGAGAAGTGGCAGCTCAACAAGGACGGGTCCAAGACCCCTGTGGAGGTCATCCTCTGCCAGACCAACGACAAGGATGGAAAGGTACAGTACTATTACGCCCTCATAAAGGACCTTACGGAGAAGAAGAAAGCCGAGAAGCTAGAGAAGGAGCTTCAGGAGATCAAGGAAAGGAACCAGTACATGATCGGGACCGCCTTCGAGGGATTGGCCATAGTTCAGGAGGGAAAGATCGTGGAAGTGAACGAGCACTATGCCACCATGACCGGTTACGACACCGGTGAGCTCATCGGCATGTCGCTCTCTTCCCTGGTGACTCCTGGCCTGCGCGGCCTGGTATCCCCCCAGCTATCCGGGGCGGCGGAGGGTACATTCGAGGTCATGCTCAACCGCAAGGACGGAAGGGCCCTCACCGTGGAGATCGTGTCGCGGGACATCATGTACAAGGGCAAGGAGGCGCGGATGGAGAGGGTCCGCGATATCACTGAGAAGCGGAAGGCCCAGGAGGACAAGGAGAACCTTATGAAGCAGCTGTCCTCGGTGAGCGAGGAGCTCTCGGAGCTGAAGCAGCTGTCCTCCATCCCCGTCAACGCCGCGGCACCCCAGCAGACCCTGGAGACGCTCCTGCGTAACCTGGCGCAGGTCACTCGCGCCGAGGGCGCCATGGTGATGAGCCGAAAGGGCGACGACATGACCGGCCGTGCCAGCTATGGCTTCGGGGAGGCCGTCCCCACGAACCTTGAGGTGAGCGTGGGCGAGGAATTCCCTGGAAATATCGTGAAGGAGGACCGCGCGGTGTTCGTGGAGAGCGTCCAGTACGGAGAGGTCTCCAGCGCCCTCAAGAGCTCGGGGGCCAAATCCCTCCTGGGCGTGCCCATAAAGCAGGGCTCGGACATCATCGGGACGCTGTTCGTGGCCTGGGACACTCCCAAGACCGAGAACGACCGCGATGCCAAGCTCTTGGAGGTTGTCGCCGACCGCTGCGCCTCCGCCCTCGTCACCCAGAACATCTCAGAGCGTGACCTGGCGGACGAGGAGGTGGGCAGGTCCCTGAGCGAGATCAAGAGCACTCTCAGCTCTGCTCTTAGGTTCGGAGATCCCAACAACCGTTGAACTCATTCGAAAGGATGGAAACACCTTCCCCCCCTTTTTATTAACCTGGCCATGCACTTGTTCTGATGGTGATAGTCCGTTGAAGATGGAGAGAGATGTCATCGATTTCATCAAGAGAAACCGACCGGCCCTGGTGGCCACGGTGTCCCCTGAAGGCATCCCCAACGTCGCCCTGAAAGGAAGTCTTACCGTACTGGATGAGGAGAGGTTGATGTACGCGGAGCTCGTGGAAGGGAGAACGTCACACAACGTGGTCCGGCATCCGGAGGTGGCGGTGGTGGTCCAAGACCATGCTGGACACGGATATCAGATCAAGGGTCGTGGGCACCGCGACGACGATGTGTCCGCCTATGGGCTGTCCTGTGACGTCACCTCGTCCATCAGGATGGACCTGCCTCCTCCCCAGGCGGTCATAGTCATCGATGTCACCGAGGTTGATGCTCTGGAACCTCCGCACCCCTAGAATGAACATACATTTTTAACGTAATATACAAATAACGTAATAAAATATTTACATACCAATAATTATCGACCCTACATGTCCAGCTCCCTGACCGTAGGAGAAAGGATAGTCCTGCAATTAGCACAGTATACGAGATTCATCGACAGCTACGACGCCCCGCTGGATGTCAGCCAGGACGGGATCGCGGCCGCCCTCCGTATCTCCCGCGCCCATGCCGCCATAGAGCTTAAGAAGCTGAAGGAAACGGGAGAGGTGATGGAAAAGCTGGTCCACATCAAGAAGGGCAAGACCAAGAGGAAGGTATATTTCCTGACATCCCCGGGGGAGGAGCGGGCCCGGAAGATCCGCCAGTTCGCTGACAGCGAGGGGATAGACGTCCAACCGTTCCTGGATCTAAAGAAGTGCAAGGGTCCAGAGCTATGGAAGGGACTCAGTGATGAGCAGAGGGGGGTTCTGGCCCAGGCCTGCGTGTTCCGTAGACCGTTCCGGAGGGACGCTCTCCCCGAGACCACTGTGTCCCTTCTGCCCGTCAGTCCTGAAGGGATGGTCGACATGCCAGGGGAACTGCGTGCCTACGTGCCGACGCAGGTGTCCCCGGTCCTTCTCAGACAGTACCACTCCATGGCCGCAGACTATTGGCTGCCTCTCGGTCAGTACCGTGAAAGACTGTACCACTTGATGAAAGCGGGCCGGAAGCGGGAGGCGGAGATGCTCCTGGCCTCCAAGGGAGCGGCGTCCATGGGCATGCCCGACAGGGACCTTCTGGACATAGTGATGGCAGTATCCACCGATCACGAGCGCTATCGCGGCCGGGTGCTGTACGCACAGGCGGAGGTGGCCCGCCGGACCGGGAACCATGAGCTGGCGCTAGTGAAGGCAAAGGAGCTTTGTAGCTCGTCTTCTGACAAAGAACGTCATGACGGCATGATAATAGAGGCCTTGGTACTGAGGGAGAAAGGAGACCACGATGGATCTGTGGGCCTCCTGAAACGGGCCGCGGAAATGGTGGACTCGAATGAGATCGAGCTACAGTGCGAGCTCTCCGATACCCTCATACGGGCGGGACGTCATACTGAGGCCAAGGAGCTGCTGGAAAGGCTGCTGACCCAGGGGGGTGGGGACGGGGAACAGCTGGAGCGGATATTCTTTCAGCTGGGCACGGTATCCCTGTGCTGCGGGGATGCCGAGGGGGCGGTTCGATGCTTCAGCAAGAGCCGGGGAGCGGCCCGCAACAAGGAGAATGGCGAGCTGTACCTTCGCCTCTCCGATGCCTACGGGCTGATGGGAATGACCGAGAAGGCCGAGGAATATGCGGTGCGCGCAAAAAAGGTGCACACCCCCAATGTATCCATGTGAGCGAAAAAGCTGGTCCGTGGTTAAACACTAAATAATGCAAGGTCATTAAGCTCCCTGTTCAGCAAGGGGAGCATAGATGGCAGCATCGTTGACGGTAGGTGAACGGATAATCTTCCACTTGTCGCAGTACACGAAATACCACGATTCGTACGATGTACCTATAGACATAAGCCAGGATGGCATCGCCGCCGCCCTCCGCATCTCCCGCGCCCATGCCGCTCTGGAGCTGAAGAAGCTCAAGGACTCCAAGGATGTCGCAGAGCGCCTGTCCCACATCAAGAAAGGGAGGACCAAGAGGAAGGCCTACTTCCTAACCCCTCAGGGAGAGAAGAAGGCCAAGGAGATTATGCAGTATGCGGATGTCAATGCCATCGACCTTACCCCATTCCAGGACATCCGTAAATGCAAGGGCCCGGAGCTATGGGACGCCCTCGATGACAAGTTCAAGCCGGTGGTGGCGATGTCCTGCGTGTTCCGTAAGCCCTTCCGGAGGGAGGTACTTCCGGACATCGCCACGTCCCTCCTGCCGGTGGACGAGCGGGGGATGGTGGACCTGCCCCTGGAGCTCAAGGAATATGTGGTCAGCGTCACCGATCCCGAGAAGCTCAAGGACTACCACAGCTTCGCTGTCGACTACTGGCTCCACTGGGACGATCTCAAGGAGGTGCTTTACCACCTGGTGTGCTCTAAGCGGTTCGCGGACGCGGAGATACTGGTCTTCCATCATGCCAAGGAGCTCCTCATATCACCGGACGAGGACCTGCTGGAGGCGGTGTCCAACATACGCGATGTCACCAAGGGATACAGCGGCCTGGTCCATTATGTGCAGGCGGAGACCGCGCGCCGAGTGGGTAAGCACGAGTACTGCCTCATCGTCTGCAAGTGCATGGAGGCGTCCAGCATACCCTCGGAGAGGTTCGACGGATACATGATCGAGGGGCTCCTGAACATGGACAAGAAGGAGTACGCCCTCGCCTACCGCGCCTTCATCCGCGCCCGTGGGGTGTACGATGATCACATAAACACAGCCCTGGAGTGTCATATCGCGGAGTCCCTGATCCGCAACGGTGATTACCACGAGCCCCGGGAGATCCTGGAGCGGCTGTTGAGTCGCAGGTTCGAGGAGCCCGAGGAAGAGGCACGGGCATACTATCTGCTGGGGGTCATCGCCCTGAAGACGGGGGAGGACGACGAGGCCCTCCGCATGTTCGCCCTCAGCCGCAACGCCATGAACACCAAGCAGACCGAGCTATACAACAAGATCTCGGAGATGTACTACAGCATCGGCAACCGCGACAGGTCCCTAGAGTACGCCCTGAAGGCCAACAATCTTAAATTAACGGGGACGTTCTGAGCAGGTCCACATCACTGATGTACAGGTCCCGAAGGTCCTTGAGGTTCCAGCGCAGCATGGCCAGCCTCTCGAAGCCCAGGCCCCAGGCCAGCACCGGATGCTTAATTCCGAAGGGTTCGGTGACCTCGGGGCGGAACACTCCCGCTCCGCCCAGCTCCATCCAGCTGTTCTTGAAGCGCACCTCCACCTCCAGTCCCGGCTCCACGTAGGGGAAGTAGCCCGGCCGGAAGCGGATGTCCTTGAAGCCCATGCGCCCATAGAACTCCTTGATGACGCCGCACAGCATGTCGAAGGAAGCGTCCTCCTCCATGACGATGCCTTCGATCTGCCCGAACTCCGGGAGGTGGGTGGCATCGATGGACTCGTTCCTGAACACCTTGCTCAGGGAGAACACCTTGACCGGTGGCTGGGGGTGCTTCCACAGGTGGCGGATGGTGTTGACCGTGGTGTGCGTGCGCAGCAACGCACGTTCCGACTCCCCGCGGCACCACTTGTACCTCCACCCCAGAGAGCCAGTATCGCCTCCGCACTCGTGCATATCGCATACGCGGTCGATTATCGCCTCGTCCTCCAGCTGCAGGTGGTCAGGCCTCTTGAGGTAGAAGGTATCCTGCAGCTCCCTCGCCGGGTGGTCCTGGGGTGTGAACAGGGCGTCCATGTTCCAGAAGGCAGGCTGCACGTACTCCTCGTCGATCTCCTGGAATCCCATGTCCACGAAGATCTTGCGTATCTCATCGGCGACCCGGGTCAGGGGATGCTTCTTACCTGGATATATCGCCGGGGCGAAGGAGCGTACATCGTACTTGCGTATGGTGACATCCCTCCACTTTCCGGTCTGGATGAGCTCCGGGGTCAGCTGGGCGACCTCCTCCTTGACCTGCAGCCCCATCTCCACCAGCTCCCTGCCTAAGGCCGTCATCTCCAACGTACGGTCGATGAGCAAACGCTCCACCACGAGGTCCTGTCGGGACTTGAGCGAGGCTATAGTGGCCTTGTCCAGCCGGTCCTCGGGCATCTCCCCCTCGGCCAGCGCTGCCAGGGTGCGCTCATCGTCCATCTCCCGCTCGAGCATGCTACGCCCGTTGTCGGTGATGGTGATGATGGTGCTGCCGCCCTCCTTGCGGATGGCGGCGAGGTTCTTCTTCCTCAGCCACCCCAGGGCGATGGACACCTCCTCCTTACCGACGGCCATGGACAGGTCCTTCATGTCCATCTCTCCGCCTTTCTGGTCCAGAAGCCGCAGCGCTCTGCGCTCCGGCAGCCCCTTCTCTATGGCCTCACGGGACTTAAGCGAGTAGACCTTCCTGGCCACCTCTGAGATCTGCAAGGCGCCCTTGGACTGCAACCAGGATGCCGCGTTCATCACCTCGACCAGCTGGCCGAAGCTTCCCGCTTTAAAGATCTCCTCCGGATCGGCGCGGCCGTTGAGGCGGTTCAGTGCCAGCATCAGGCGGGCTTCGTTGGCGGACAGCCCCTCGAGGATCTCCGAGGTGTTCATATAAGGGACCGAGAAAAACTCTGGACTAATTAGTCTTTCCTCTGATCCTGTCCATGTGCAATTCATCCCGGCGTCGTACCGGCTTTATGTCCAGGACCGGTGTCCCCTCCCATGCGTCCAGACCCTCGACGGTAAGGATATTGCCGCTTACCCCCAGTAGTCGCACGGAGGTGACACCTATCTGGTTGGGGCGCCGGGGGCTTCGGGTGGCGAAGACGCCCGCTAGGGGTTCGGAGGGATCGCCGCGAGGGTGTACCTTGAGGTCGAAGCCTTCGCTCCTGTCAAAAAAAAAGAGTATCAGTATCTCCTTGTTATCGTCAAGGCGGTAGAGCCCTTCCTCCAGGTCTGGGCAGACCTCTATCTCGCTGACGTTTCCTATCACAGACCGAACGATACCGATCGGTCTAAGCTCGCCCACAGTCCCGTAACATGAACTCCTCGACACGCTCCTTAGCCTCCTCGCGCTTCCGCTGATGCTCTTCGATGAACGGGACTATGACGTCCGCAAGGCCCTTCTTGCACTCGCCGCACAGGATCTCCCCCTTCCTGCATTTATCATAGAGCTCGGCGAGCTTCTGGTCGTCCTTCTCGAACAAGTATAGCTTGTACTTGAAGACGGAACATACCTCGGGCTTCCCGCCGCTCTTGCGCTGCTCCTCCACCGAGACCGCGCCCCCGGTGAAAGCGGACATGATCTTCTTGCGGACCAGCTTGGGAGGGTCGGTGGTGTATATGGTGCTGTTGGGCTGGGAGGAGGACATCTTGTCCGTGCCCTGCAGGCCGGGGAACATCTTGTTGTGCAAAAGCGCTGGTTTGTAGTAACCGAGCGTTGGCGCGATGTCTCGGGCCACCCGGAAATGGGGGTCCTGGTCGATCCCGCAGGGGATGAGGCAGGGGACGTTCTTGCCCGCGAGAACAGAGCCCAGGAATGCGGGCGCGGACTGAATGCTGGTATAGAATATGCTCCCAATATTGTTGGAATTGTCGAAGCCGAAGACCGCCCGTGCGGTGGAGAAGGTGATGCGCTTGGCCACTCTCAGCGCCAGCGGATAGAGGGAGTGGATGAACTCGGTGTCAATGAATATTCTGGTCAGCTCAGGCTCGAAGCCCAGGGCGATGACGTCAAGGAGGTTCTGGTAGGCCATGTCGCGGGTGTCCTGGAGTTCGAGATTGTCGTTGAAGAGGTATTTCTCGTCGTCAGTGAGCTGGAAGTACAGGGGCACTTTGAAGGTGTCCTGCAGGTATTTGGTGAATATCCATGGCATGAGGTGACCGAGGTGAGTGTTACCGGAAGGTCCCCGGCCGGTGTATAGATAGAAAGGCTCTCCTGCTTCGTAGCGGTCCAGGATCCATTCCATGTCCCGGTGGGAGTACACCACGCCCCTTTTCAGCAGAGGGTGCGGCTCTGCGTATTGGGACAGGCGGTCGATGAGGTCCGCATCGATCTTCTTGGTACCAAACTTCTCCACCAGAAGGTCGTAGTCGATCTCACCGCTAACCTCCCAGGGCGTCACCTTGAAGTCCTCGTTCATTGCTAACTCGTCCGGCAAAGCGGTCAGGGAATATATCAACCTATTCTGTTCTGGGGACGGTAGTGTCCCTTCTTTCCTTGGGCTCGCTCAGGGCGGCACGGACGACCTTCTCCAGGTCCTGCATGCGGTAGGGTTTGGGCAGTATGCCCACGAAGCCGTAGGATCGGAAGTTCTTGACCAAGGGCTCATCCACGAGGCCGGTAGAGACGATGGCTTTGGCCTGAGGATCGATCTTCAGAAGCTCTATTATGGCCTCGCCCCCTCCCATCCCCATGGGAACGGTCAGGTCCATGATGACAATGTCGTAGCGGTTCCCCTCATCCATGGCCTCCTGGTACATCTTTAGGGCCATCTCTCCCGAGGTAGCTACCCCTACTTCATAACCGAACACGCGGAGGATCTCGCTGGTCACGTCTAGGATGCTCTCCTCGTCGTCCATGACCAGTATCCTTGCCGTCAGCCTAACTGGATCGTCCATCGTCAATTTTTCCCTTGCCCTTGCGACTGCTTTTTAATCTTATTTGGGGAGCGTTCGTTCCTTACGGTCAGCCCTAGTGCTATTTACATTAGTATTCGCTGAGGTGTCTTTATAGCTACTTAGCCCCCAATCATTATTGATAAACAATACTATATAATTATTACTATATATATTATATTATTACTCAGGAACCGGGATGACGGTGATACGGGCCAGAGAGGGGGACGAGGACCGCTGGGATCGTTCCCGGCGCATCAAGTGGATGGACATGGAGAAGTTGCGGTCCTCCAGTTTTCTGGTGGTCGGCGCTGGGGCCTTGGGCAACGAGGTGGTAAAGGACCTGATTCTGTCCGGCGCCCGCAAGATAACCTTGGTGGACATGGACCATGTGGTGCGTTCCAACCTCAACCGCTGCATCTTCTTCAGAGAAGGTGACAGCGAGGCAAGGAGGCCCAAAGCAGAGGTGGTCGCCGAGAGGGTTCGGGAGCTGGATCCTAGCGTGGATATCGATCCCGTGGTGGGAAAGGTGGAGGACCTTCCCGAAGATTCATGGGGTGAGCATAGCATAGTTCTAGGGTGCCTGGATAATGTGGCTGCGCGCCTACATGTCAACTCCTTCTCGTATTTCAACATGATGCCGTACATCGATGGTGGCACCAACGGACATGCGGGCAGGGTGCAGGTCATACTTCCCCCGTCCACTCCCTGCCTGCAGTGCGGCCTCAACCGCAGCCACTACAGGATATTAGAGCGAAGGAACTCATGCACTGGAACAGAGATGACCTACTTCCAGCCAAAGATGGCAGCGGAGATCACAACCACGGCCATGGTGGCGGCGGTACAGGTGCGTGAGGCTCTCAAGATCGTGAGCGGTCGAGATGATTCGATCATCAGGAACGTCCTTCATCTCAATGGGTTACATAACACCTGGGAAGTATTGGAGGCGTCCTTCGACCCCCTCTGTCCGCTCCATCATATGGGTCATGAATAATATCAAATAGACTACATAGAACAGTCAGTTTTATGTGTATAAACTAATTTTATACAATTGGTTGAATAATATGCCCTTCAGGGTGAAAGTAAGGAACGCAGAGAGCGGGTCGACGGTAGACATGGAGCTAGAACAGGAGAATACCGTGGAGGAGATCATAGAAGGGGCCGCAGGATATTGGGAAAAGGATGCTGGGGCCTACGTCATCCGGAGAGGTAAGAAGCTTCTAAGGGGCCAACAGACGGTGTCGGAAGCAGGCATCCAGAACAATGATGAACTGGAGCTCATCCCTGACCCCGAGGGCGGATACAGTGGCCCTCCCCTCTGACATCCTGCTGGCAAGGTTGCGGAACGAGATCAGGGCGTGCGCGAGGTACATCACCTCCTCCCCCGATCTCCGCAGCTCCAGAGAGGTCATCTTCCCCATCGATATAGAGGTGGAGCTGCTGAAGGTTCCCGGACCCTGCGTCGAGGGGGATCGTGTCGTTCAGAGGTACAGCCACCGCCTGCGCATCAGCATCGGCAGGGATTATCCGTTCGTCAAGCCGCACATCGCCTGGCTGACGCCGATATTCCACCCCAACATCATGATGCCCGAGGATGGTGGCTACGTCTGCACCAAGCTGCTGGAGGATTGGAGCTTCAACTCCACCATGATCTCGTTCATAAAGGGAGTGGAGTCCCTGGTCACCACCCCCAATCCCAGCAGCCCGTTCGGAACGGACAGCTGCACGGCGGCAGCGGAGTATTTCAACAACGGTGAGAGAAGGTTGCCGCCCATGCTCTCCGCCCCTGTGCCTAGGGTGGTGGGTCGGGAATGAGCCATCCGATCATCGTGGGGAAGCAGCAGGCGGAGGTGCGCGAAGCGCCTCCTCCTTCCAAGAATCGCATCAAGGCCCACAAGTGGCTGACCGAAAAGTGCCAGTCGGAGTACCGCTCTCAGGAGGCCACGGGGTTCGAGCTATACATCTCCAAGGTGGCGGAGGAGAAGATGCGCAACCACGCGATCATGCACGTGGAGGAGAGGAAGGAGGTCATGGGTCTGATGCTGGGGTCAATCTTCCGATATGCGGGCAGGGAGTACGCGGTGGTGCGCGATGTGGCCACCACTGATCTGGACGCTACCGAGGTGAGCGTACGCTTCGATCCCAATGCCTTCGAGAAGCTGTTCGCCTGCCTTGATGACATCGGGTTCCGATATGTGATCGTGGGATGGTACCATTCCCATCCCTCCTACCATTGCTACATGTCCTCAACAGACGTCCAGACCCAGCGGGGGATGTTCAACATGCGCTGCCATTCGGCTGTGGTCATCGACCCTGTCAACAAAGAGATAGAGGCCTTCTACCTGGAGGAGGAAAAGGTGAGATCGAGGCCGTTCGCCATATACTGGGACGAGTTTCAGAGCCCCTATTTCGGGACCACCGTGCGCATGCGCCAGACGGCGGATGCCCCATGCCCGGGAGCCGTGACCGGCACGCGCTGTTGGCATCGTTTATAGGATGTAGACACTGCGACACGGGAATTACATGGTGGGTCATGCGGAGCGCGATGTTTTCGGGATACCTCTCGACGCATCACACCCAGATGGCGTGCCGCCTTCTCAGGGAAGCTTCGTTCTGGTCCATCCTCTCCATTATCATAGGCACCATGGAGTCGAACATCACCAGGGCCGCGTCCTCGAAGATTGTTCCCAGCGGGGCCAGCCGCTTCTTCTGTTCGTCCTTCACCTGGCCCACCTCCAGGACGATGTTCGAAGCATGCCCTAGCTTGGAGTTTGGATTGGAGGTCACACCGATGACCTTGGCCCCCACCCTGCGGACGATGTTGGCGGTCTGGACAACGGACATCGTCTCCCCGGTGTTGGAGACGATTATGACGACATCGGTGTTGTTGACGAAGGGAGTGGTCATGTCACCGACGAAGTGGACATCGAACCCCATCTGCACCAGGCGGACGGCGAACGCCTGACCCACCAGGCCGGACCTTCCCACCCCATAGATGAAGATCTTCTTGGCCGCGGCGAAGGCCTCTATAGCCGCATCCACCTCGGAGGGGCTCACGCGGGAGAGGGCCTCGAGCATCTCCCTCATGATGTATGACAGGGATTCCTGCATGTTCACCGCTTCTTCTTGGTGGAGGTAGCAGGCTTGGCTGGGGCCTTGGCGGGCGCTTTTGCCGGCTGCTTGGCGGCCGGCTTCGTCTTCTCGCTCTTGGGCTTGGCGCTTGGCGTCTGCTTTTCTGCAGGAGCCTTCTTCTCTACGCGGGGTCGGGGTGCGGTCTCCAGAACATCCTGGTCCTCCTCCACCTCATCGATCTCGACGTCGTACTCCACCCCATCATCCTCATCTATGTCAAGTTCCGGGTCCTCATCCTTGCCCTTATCGGACTTCTTGCCCCTGGTCTCCTTGGCCACCCTCTTGGTCAGGACCCGCTCGTAGATGACCTTCATATACATGGCGTCATGCTCGAGCAATGGGGATGAGGATATGATGGTGATGTTCGGGTTCTCCTCTGCAAGGTAGTCCGCCAGAGGCTCGAACTTGAGGTCCCCTTTCTTGATGGGGGTGATCCTCTTCTCGTTCCCTCCCTCGTGCTCGACACCGGAAAAGTGAGTGTAGAAGTGACCATCGATATAGTCCCGGACCTTATCCAGGAGTTTGCCGAAATCCTGTGGCTCCCGGAGAGTGCCCTCATCCCGGGCATGCACGTGGGCGAAGTTGATGACAGGTACCGTCCCCTCGATGTCGTCGCACATCTCCAGAACCTCGTCCAAGGAGCCGAACACCTCCTGCCTGCCGCTGGTCTCGAAACCCAGACGGGGCTTGAGGCCGTTGTCCTTCCACCAGTCCATGATGGAGGAGATGTTCTCGGTGATGTTCTTCTTGGCCTGCTTCTTGCTCTTGTTCGGCGCCAGCCCCAGGTGCGTCACCACCAGGCATCCGTCCATCTGGTCGGTCATGGTGCCGGCCCACCGGATGTTATCCATGCAGCGGGCCGTCAGCTCGGTGTTGCTGGCGAGGTCCATGTAGTAGGGGGTGTGCATGGACAGCTGCACATCCATCTCCTTACCCATGCGGCCCAGCTCCTTGAGCTCCATGAAGTTCTGCGCTATGCCTGATGCCAGGGTGATGAGGGTATCGTCCTCCTTGATCTTCTCCTTAGGCTGAGTGAGCCGGACCTCCTTTTTGTTCTTGGTCCGGACGATCTCCATGATGAGGTCGCTCTCCACGTCCATGGGGGTGAGCCCGACCTCCTCTTCGTCGGGGAAACGCTCGATGACGTTGACCCTCACCATCTGGACCTCCATGGCATTAAGGCCTAGCCCGTGGACGTCCTCGATGCCATCACGGAGGGTCCTGCCCTTGCAAGAGAGTGGAATGCCCGCTGGGCCAAATCGAATCATAATCGCACCAATGCGCTCGGTGTGTTCCGAACGAACAATGCAATGCGGGAGGGCATATTTAATTGCTATTTATCTACATCAATGCCAGGAATAGTCCTTCTTTATAACGCTAAGAGGCCGTGGTAATGACAGCGCAATATTTTTCCGCTATTAACCCATGACGCTTGGGTGGGATGGTCACTCTGAGCGCGGATGTTGTAGTCGAACGTATATCCAGTTTACGAAATGATCTTATCGACATCACCTTGAGGAACAGGCTGGTGGACATGGGAGAGGGGTGCACTGCCTGCATGGGCCTGATCGGAACCTCTCCCGCAGAGATATACCGTGAGCTCGCTCTTCGTAACGGCTCATTCGTCGTCCGCCTCGGGACTTCGGAAGGCGATGCTTCGCGGTCGATCGAGTGCCTCCACTTATCTTCCTCCGTCGGAAACGCCAAGGTCTCCAGTTCGCTCATGTCGATGTACTCCAAGGCGCAGGAGGTCCTAGACGCCCAGGGCGTCCGCGTCCTGTTCCTCGCCATGGGCAGCCTGGAGTGGTCGAGTGACGGCACTCAGGGCAGGAGGGCACGCTCCCCTTTGCTCTTATTACCGGTCCGCGTCACGCGTCCACCGTCCTCGGTGGACTTCGAGCTGTGGGCCGACGGGCCGGTCCTGCTCAACCCTGTCCTGGAGCATAAACTGCGCACAGAGATGTCGCTGTCCCTCCCCCCTCTCTCTGAGGGCGTGGTGGACGTGGATGGTTACTTCCAAGAGTTGCGCGATCTTTTCACGGGGAAAGGCTGGGACGTGACGTCGGCGGCACACCTGGGCCTTTTCGAGCTGCCCCATATGGCCGTCCACGACGAGTTCGCCAAGTACCAGGACATGATGGTCGCTCATCCGGTGATAAGAGTTATCGCCCAGGGCAAAGGCGCTCCGGACGAGTGCTCCGGCTCCAGGGAAGCGGTCGACGCGGAGGCGTTCAGCGTCCTGGACGCGGATTCCAGCCAAAGGGAGGCGGTCTCGCTGATGCTCTCCGGGACCAGCTTCGTGCTGCAGGGCCCCCCTGGTACTGGCAAGAGCCAGACCATAGTGAACATGATCACCGAGGAGATCGCGCGAGGACGCAAGGTCCTTTTCGTTTCGGAGAAGAGGTATGCTCTGGATACGGTCCGGAAACGGATGGAGACGAGAGGCTTGGGTCGGTACTGTCTCGATCTGTACGACCCCCAGCGGGACGTCCGCGAAGTGGCCGACGAGCTCGGCAGATGCCTGTCATCCCTCCCGTCCTCCTCCACGGTGACCTTCTCCCGTGAGGAGATGGAGCAATGCCGCAAACAGCTGGACGGATACGTGGAAGCCCTCCATCAGGTGAGGGAGGGCCTGGGAATGTCCTTCCATGAGGTTCTATCCCGCCTCACCGAGCTGAGATCGGTAGCGGAGGTCTCCCTGGGCTTCCCCGGACTGGAGAGGATGAGCGCCAGATACCTGGAGTCCCTGCAGCCTCTGGTAAAGGACTTGGAGAAGTATGCTCCTCTGCTGGAAACGAGCGAGACGCACCCCTGGGCGGACTGCGAGGTAGGGAAATGGCAGCTGAGCGCGCAGTCGGAGATCATGCGCCGGCTTTCGGACCTTAAGCTTTCCCGGACCCGCCTCGAGGAGGTCATTAAGAGCCTGTGCGAGGAGTATGACCTTCCCGTCCCCCGGGACCTCAAGGGCACCAACGAGCTGACCGACCATCTCCGGGCGATCAACCTCACCCACTATCCTGAGGAGAGTTGGCTGATCAGCGACCCCGCTCCCCTGCTGGAGCTCGTGGAGGACATCCAGGAATCATACAGGCAGCGCCTGGAAAGGATGACCTGGGTGAAACAGATGTACCGCGATGGGGTCCTCGACCTGGACCTCAAGGGTATGCAGGAGAGGGCCCTCCAGGGCAGCAAGATGACCACGAGGCTCTTCGACCACGACTACCGCAGGGACATGAAGGCATTGGAGAGCCTGAAACGGGGGAACCGCAAGCTCAAGCATGCTCAGGCGTGCTTCGAGCTCAAGGAGCTGGTCGAGGTCTCGGACCTGATCTCCCACATCCAGAAGGATGAGAGGGATTGCGCCGAGCGTCTGGGAAGGCACTTCCAAGGGGACAAGACGGACTGGGCCAAGACCGTCAAGGCCATCGAGTGGACGCGCGAGTACCGCGCCAAGAACGGGGTCCCACAGACCCCCGGCATCACGCGCCTCCTGTGTTCCGGTCCCGACGCCCTCGAGGGCCTCAAGACCAAGATCGACTCCCTGGACGAGGCCGCACAGCGCCTGTCCACGGCCGTTTCGGCGGTAAGGGAACGTTTCGACCTGAGCCCATTGATGAACGGTAGGAGCGTCAGCGAGGTGCCGTTCCAGGAGCTGAACGACTGGGCCCAGAACCATCTTGATCACGCCACCTCCTTCCAGGAGTGGACAGAGGTGGTGCGGATACAGAAGGAGGCGCGGGAGAGCGGATTGGAGGACCTCTTGATATTAGCCTCGGCCGGAAAGCTTTCTCCGGAGAGCACTTGGGAGGGAGTTCGCAAGCGGCACCTCATGCTGTGGCACGACCTTCTTCTGTCCCGTGACGACAGGCTTCGGCTCTTCGACCGGGAGACCCATGAGCGCAGGGCGGCCCGCTTTGCAGAGCTGGACCTCGATAGTTTGGAGGCGGCCACCTCGCAGACCAGACGGGCGCTCGAAAGGCACCGCGGTGATGCCTTCAGGAGCATCTCGGAGCAGAGCGAGGAACAGCATTCCATACCCAAGAGTGAGGTATCCGGCATTGGGCAGAGGGGGTCCCTGGGGGGATTGTTCGCCTCGGCCTTGGACCACATACTTGCGATAAAGCCCTGCCTCATGATGAGCCCCCGGGCGGTCACCGCCCTTCTGGACCCTACCACCGCCCTCTTCGACCTGCTTATCCTTGATGAGGCCTCACAGATGCGCGTAGAGGACGGGATAGCCAGCATGCTCCGCGCCAAGCAGGTGGTGGTAGTGGGGGACAGCATGCAGCTGCCCCCGATGGACCTGGCCACGGGTGCCGAGGGAGCGATAGCGGAGGGTCGAGAGAGCATTATGGACGCGTGCTCGGGGTCGCTGCCCCAGAGATCGCTCTTGTGGCATTACCGGTCGCGGCAGGAGTCGCTGTTCGCGTTCTCCAACGAAAGATTCTACGGTGGACGGTTGATAACCTACCCGTCAGCAACGTTGGACCGGGAGGACCTGGGCGTTTCGTTCGTCCACGTGCCGGGGGCGATCGGAGAAGAGGGCAGGTGCGACCACAGCGAGGCGGAGGCCAAGAAGGTGGTCGACCTGGTCCTGGAGCATGTCGGTCATCGTTCCCGAGATTCCCTGGGAGTGGTGGCATTCACCGAAACCCAGCAGGTGGCCATCCTGGCGGAGCTGGAGCGCAGGACCGCCCAGGATCCCGCTCTGGCACCTCTGCTCACCCGCGCCAGGGAGGAGTCCTTCTTCGTCAAGAGTCTGGATGCCGTGCAGGGGGACGAGAGGGACGTGATCATAATTTCCGTGGGCCACTGTAAGGACCGATCGGGCAGGATGTTCAGGAGCTTGGGCCTGCTCAAAGGCGAGATGGGCAGGAGGCGCCTGAACGTCGCCGTCACTCGGGCGAGGAAGCACATCAAGCTCGTCTCCTCGCTGCTGCCGGAGGAGATCGAGACTGATGCCAATGGAAGGGACGTGCTAAGGGATTATCTAGAATACGCCGCATGGCCCGGGCACGAAGTGGAGAATGGAGCGAGTTCGGGCGCACGGGACCCCATCGCGGACGACGTCCGTGAGCGGTTGGAGGAGCGCGGCCTGAAGGTGGAGAGGGATGTGGGGATGTCCTCCGGCAAGGTCGATCTGGCCATAGTCGATGATGAGCATCCTGGAAGATACCTTCTGGGCATCCTTACTGACGGCCGGTCCTACCGCAAGGCAGGAGGCGCCAGGGACCGGGATCGGCTCCGGCAGGAGGTCCTCACCAACTTAGGTTGGATACTCCACCGCCTCTGGTCCCAGGATTGGCTAAGCAACCCCCAGGCGGAGGTGGAGCGGATCGTGGCCGCCGTGGAGATGAGCAGGACTGCGCACGCGGAGAAGGAGGCCGATGAGGAGATGAGACCACTAGAGGTCCTGGTGGCCTCGCTGTCAGTGGTGGATATGGCCGGGGCGTCCGATGCACCTAACACCTTGACCGTCGATGACGGCATCGCGGGCGGAGGCTGGAGCTCTGCCGATCCGGAGGTGGACGGTACCGTAATGACGTCCCTGTCGGCCGCGGAAGAGGTCGACCTATCCGCTGAGGGCGGGTCCATCTCCTTTAACAGCGCCTCGGAGGAGACCGAGCTCATTGTGGATGAGGTGCCCGCCGCCATCGCCGCCGAGCCGGACACCAGGGCCGTAAGCCAGGGGCTAATGGCCCCGGACGAGCCCCTGAGGGACCTGTGCGCGATCTATTCCCGGGCCCGGCTGCATGAGGACCCGTCCCTGGTCTACCTATTTGCGCAGGACCAAGAAGCGGCGATGCGGGAGGCGGCCATCAGGGTGGTCGAGGAGGAAGGTCCGGTCCATATGACCGTCGTCCGGGACCGGGTCAAGGAGCTGGTCGCGGTCTCCACAGGGAAGCGCCCCTCAAACGTGGACAGGCTTATACGGCCGGCGATCGGCGGTCTGGAGGAAGAGAGCAGGATCAGGATAGAGGGCGACTTCTTGTGGCCCGCGGACCTCAGGACTCTGCGCCCCCGGCGCTGTTACTCACCACGGCGCGACATCGATCATGTGTGCGATGCTGAGATGGAGGCCATGGTGAGGATGATAACCGCCAGGACCCCCAACATCAGGGTGAAAAGGGTGGTGAACGATGTCTCCGACCTCCTGGGCTACAAGAGGCCTACCGCTGCCATCAAGAAACGGGTCGAGAGGACACTGGCCACCGTCGCCCCGAGCAGGACGAGGAAGGCCAAAGATATCGACGATGGACGCATGGATGACCTAGATGGCTTCAAAGAGGGGAGCTGAAGCTGAGGGCTGAACCACCTTCCAGCGGTCCATACCTTTTTCTCCAGGACCGCGCCTTCCTTCGAGGTAAGCAATGATCCCACGGCCAGCATCAACGTTGGAACAGAAGATCCAGAGATGGCGGGAGGAGCTCCTGGATATGAGCCTAAGGAACCGTCTCCTCAATTTCCAGCCCCGCTCAGCGGTGCGTATCATCGCGCCGCAGGCCTCGACGGTCTTCGAGGAGCTCGTGGTCAAAGGCCGTATGATCTCCTTAGATGAGATGGTGAAGGAGAGCCCTGGTAACCTAGCTCAGCAACCACTGGCCGCGGACCGGTTATGGGTACCTCATGATCCCCGAGGCATGGACGCCACCCTGAAGAGGATGCGTCTGCGGGCCCGCGGGTCCATTCAGGAACAGGGGGTGAACATCCTCTTCCTGGCCTTGGGCATGATCACATGGTACGATCCTAAGGACAGGTCCCAGGAGCTGATGTCACCATTGGTCCTGGTGCCCGTGGAGCTGGTCAAGGAGGGGCCGCTGGTGCCCTTTCGCGTCCGGGCCATCGATGAAGATATCGTCGTCAATCCCAACCTGGCATACAAGCTGAAGGTCGATCTTTCGATCACCCTCCCAGAGTGGCCGGAGGAGCTCACCTCCCTGGACGGGTTCCTGGATAGGGTCAGGGCGTCCATCTCTGTCGCCCCTAAATGGGAGGTGGAGGCCAGCGCCCATCTCGGCCTGTTCTCCTTCGCCAAGCTCAGCATGTACCAGGAGCTGCTGGTGGAGCACGAGAGGTTGGCCAAGCATCCGTTCATCAATGCGCTGGCAGGCGATCCATCGCTTCTCCCGGCCCTGCCCGACCATCCCCGGGCCGATCGCATGGACGCCATGGTGCGCCCCGCCGACTCCTTCCAGATCCTCGATGCCGATTCCTCGCAGCAGGAGGCCATAGAGATGGCCAAGCGGGGTATCAGTTTCGTCCTGCAGGGCCCTCCCGGAACCGGGAAGAGCCAGACCATCAGCAACATTATCGCCGAGGCCCTGGCGCAGGACAAGCGGGTTCTGTTCGTGTCCGAGAAGATGGCCGCCCTGGAGGTGGTCAAGGGCCGTCTGGAGGACAAGGGGCTGGGCGATTACACCCTGGAGATCCACAGCCAGAAGTCCAGCAAGACCGCGGTGGTGGAGGAGCTTCGCCGCTGCATGATGCCCGCTCCAGTACCTCCGGTGAACGTGGACGACCTGAGAAGGCTGGAGCTGGTGCGCGATGAGATCAACGGGTACGTGAACGCACTCCACATCGTGCGCGGTCCCCTGGGCCGCTCGGCGTTCCAGGTCCTCTCCAGATTGGCCACCCTGCACGAGGCTCCGGACCTGACCATCGCCATCCCCGATGTAGCCTCCATGCGCCCCGAGGATCTCGAGGCACGCCTGCGGCTGGTAGGCAAGGTCCAGGCCCAGCGGGCCCTGGTAGAGAGGATGGATGTTCACACCTGGAGGGACCTGCGCACAGACGGCTGGAAGGCCGGGGAAGAGGTGGCCGTGGCCTCGGCCTTGAGGGGGCTCAAGGACGGAGTGCACAGGGTGCAGGAGATCACCTCCGGGGCGGGCGCGGCCGTGGGCATGGAGCCCCCCCGATCCCTTGCCGAGGGCCAGAAGCTGCTGTCCCTGCTCCACAGGACCGGCTCCACCCCCTACCCCATGGAGTCCTGGCTGGCGCCGGGAAGGGCGGCTGCCCTCTTACAGGAGTGTGAACTGCTGCAGAGGGCATACCGCCAGAAGGATGATGATCAGAGGTGGCTCAGAGAGCGCTACCACGAGGAGGTCCGGACCCTGGATGCCCGGGGCCTCCTCTACCGGTTCGAGGCCGAGCACAGGGGTATGCTCCGCTCCCTTAGCTCGCGGTTCAAGGCCGATCGTGCCCTCGTTCTGCAACAACGTAGGGACGGCCGCAGGCCCGATCATGGTGAGATCGTGTCCGACCTCCGCCGTCTGGTGTCCATGGAGGAGCGGTCCCGAGAGCTGGAGTCCAGGGAGGCGTCCGCGGCAGGCAACCTCGGACCTCGGTTCCGCGGGCCCAGCACTGACTGGGGCGACCTGAGGAACAGCCTCACGTGGACCGCTGATTATGTCATAGGACTCCCTACTCCTCTCCCGTCGCCGTTGGTACAGGCCCTGTGCGATCCCTCCGGGCCGGGAAGGAAGCTGGAGACCACAGCCCAGGAGGGCGATGCTGCCGCGGCGGACCTGTCCCGCTCTCTGGGCGAGATGCAGCGCTACTTCGAGCTTCAGGGCAGGGCCAGGACGCAGGACAGGAGCTTCGAGGAGCTTACCCTGTTCGCAGAGCGTCATCTCGCGGACCTGCCGTCGATGAGGGAGTGGCTGGAGGCGGCCTCCCTGGAGAGGGCGTGCCGGGAGCAGGGCATAGCCGACCTGTTCCGGATCGGGAGGGACGGAGACCTTCCGGGAGGGGACATTGTGGCCGCGTTCGAGAAGCGGTCCTACCGCCTATGGTTCGAGCACGTCTGTTCCTTGGATTCTCGCCTTCGTGACTTCCGGGGCGAGGACCGTGAGGACGCCATCGGCCGCTTCCGGGAGTTGGACGAGAGACAGATGGCGATCGCCCAGACGAGGCTCAGGGCCAAGCTGGCCGCGGGGATTGAGCTGGCTCTGAGCGCGCAGGCGGAGAAGGGTAGCGAGCTAGCCGTCTTGAAGCGGGAGCTGGCAAAGAAGAAGAGGTTCAAGCAGGTCCGCCAGCTTTTCCAGCAGTGCCCGGACATCATCCTGAAGCTGAAACCCTGCCTCCTCATGAGCCCCCTATCGGTGAGCCAGTTCCTTGACCCGGCCGTGGTGAGGTTCGACATGGTGGTCTTCGACGAGGCCTCACAGGTGCGGCCAGAGGATGCCGTGGGCTCTATCATGAGAGGGGGCCAGACCATAGTAGTAGGGGACAGCAAGCAGCTTCCTCCCACTTCCTTCTTCAGGAGCGAGGCGGGAGAGGCAGAGGACGAGGAACTGGAGGACCTCGAGAGCATCCTGGACGAGTGCACCGCCCTCAACATCAAGCAGCACATGCTCCTGTGGCACTACCGCAGCCGGCACGAGTCGCTCATCGCCTTCTCCAACCAGCGCATGTACGACGGTTTACTGAACACCTTCCCCTCGGCCGGACATGAGGCAGGGGAATGGGGCGTCAGCTTCGTTCGTGTGACCGATGGAGTGTACGAGAGGGGCGGCAGCCGGACCAATCCCGTGGAGGCAAGGAAGGTGGCCGAGCTGGTGTTCGAGCATTTCGCCCGCACTCCCGAAAGGTCTCTGGGGGTGATCGCCTTCAGCGAGGCACAGCAGATGGCCATTATCGATGTCATCGACGACCTCCGCCGAGAGAGGCCAGAGTTCGAAGCCCACTTCGCCGAGGATGGGGACGAGGAGTTCTTCGTGAAGAACCTGGAGAGCGTTCAGGGCGACGAGCGTGACGTGATGATCTTCTCCGTCGGTTACGGGAGGGACCCCCAGGGCAGGATGCACCAGAACTATGGGCCCCTCAACACTGCAGGGGGGGAGAGAAGGCTCAACGTCGCCATCACCCGGGCGAGGATGCATATCAAGCTGGTGGCGTCCATCGGACCTGAGGACGTGGACGGCTCGATGAGCCAGGGGGCGAGAATGTTGAGGGACTACATCGCCTACGCGGCCAGCGGGGACAGCAGGACCACGCTCCCGGGGGCTCCGGAGAGGGTGCAAAGGCTCACGTTCGGTACGGAGCTGGAGGACGACGTCCACAACGCTCTGACCGGTGAGGGTTGGAAGGTGCAGAAGCATATCGGATGCTCCAGCTACCGCATAGATCTCGCCGTTGAGGATCCCTCAAGACCGGGATCATTTCTGCTGGGCATAGTGTGCGACGGCGACTCCTACCGTTCAGGCATGACCGCGAGGGACCGTGACCGTTTGCGAGACATGGTCCTGAAGGGGCTGGGCTGGAACATCCATCATCTGTGGTCCCGCGATTGGGTGGACCACAGAGGCCGGGAGCTGGAGAGGATCAGGGCGGAGATCGCTAGGATCAACGCCTCCCGGTGTGCCCCCCCAGGGAACGAGGGGGCATCTCAGGACACCAAGGGGGATGAGCTTGAGGGCCGGTCGCTGCTGAGGACCGCCTTGGTGGACCTGGTGAGGATCGAGGGGCCCGTGGATCGACCGGGCCTGAGAATCTCTTTAGGAAGGTCCGGCATGGGGGAGGTGTCCGGGGACACGTTCGATGCCGTCCTTAACGAGATGATCGCAGAGAAGGTGGTCGTGGCCAGAGGGGACTTCGTCTGGCCAGTGGGCATGTCTCGACCTCCTGTGAGGGGGCCCCGGGGGGCGGAGGCAGTGGTGCTCGCCCGCGTGGCCCCGGAGGAACTGGGGGAGGCCGCGCTGTATGTGATGGGTAGCGATGTTATGATCGCCAAGAGGGAGCTCTTCGACAGGGTGACACGCTTCTACCGCCATGATAGGCTGTCGGAGTCGGATATGAAAAGGGTCGATGATGCTCTCAGACGCTTGGTGGCGGCCGGTTATCTATCTTCTGCGGGATCCGACTCCTTTCGTAGGCCCCTGTAGGCCATAGGGCTTATCGGGAGCGTTCCTGTTGCTGGGAAAGTTTATTAAACCCCTGCCTATTAGAGGCTCTGCTCAATGTCGAGGGAGTCAGAATGAAACATATACGAAAAACGGACCCCAACCTGGTGGCCCTCATCAACGATCTGAAGAGGGAGTCCCGGGAGAGGGAGACCGCCATCTGGCGAGACATTGCTCAGCGCTTGGAGAAGCCCAGCCGCAGCTGGGCCGAGGTCAACCTGAGCAAGTTGGAGAGATACGCGAACGAGGGCGACGTCATCGTCGTCGCCGGAAAGGTACTCGGCGCTGGAAGCCTCAAAAAGAAGGTTACGGTAGCGGCGTTCCGGTTCTCGGAGTCGGCCGCCAAGGCCATAGATGAGGCCGGCGGGAAGAGGATGTCCATAACCGAGCTGGTCGCCGATAACCCCACGGGCAATGGCGTCAGGATCATGGGGTGAGCCAAATGGTAGCTGTCATCAATGCAGAAGGGCACATCCTGGGACGCCTCAGCACCAACGTGGCCAAGCGCCTGCTGAATGGCGAGGAGATCATCGTGGTGAACGCCGAGAAGGCCGTCATCACCGGTAACAGGGCCGTGGTGTTCGAGAACTACACTGCCAAGTACAAGCGAGGCAAGCAGATCAACGGTCCGTTCTTCCCTAAGAGGGCCGACCTGATCCTGAAGAGGACAGTAAGGGGAATGATCCCCTACAAGACCTCCCGCGGCAGGGATGTGTACAGGAACCTGAAGGTGTTCGTGGGCGTGCCCAAGGACATGGCGACCGCGAAGATGGAGAGGATCGAGACCGCGACCAACCTGTGGACGGACAAGTATGTCACCCTGGGAGAGGTAGCAGAGCACCTCGGATCGAGGTTGAGGTGAACAACATGGCAGAAGTTGCAAATACCAGCGGCAAGAGGAAGGAGGCTGTGGCCCGGTGCGTCGTCAGCGAGGGCAGCGGCAGGGTCAGGATCAACAACGTCCCGATCGAGATCTTAGCTCCTGAGATCGTTCGCCTCAAGATCATGGAGCCGATGGTCCTAGCCGGAGACAAGGCCTCCAAGGTCGACGTCTCGGTGAACGTCCAGGGAGGTGGCTTCATGGGCCAGGCGGAAGCGTCGCGCACGGCGATCGCCAAGGGCCTGGTGGACTTCCTCAAGGATGAGGAACTAGAAAGGCTCTTCAAGGACTACGACCGTTCCCTGCTCATCAGCGATCCCCGCAGGAAGCTTCCCAAGAAGCCTCTGGGTCGCGGCGCGAGGAAGAAGAGGCAGAAGTCCTACAGGTGAGCAAATGATCATCCCAGTAAGATGCTTCACGTGCGGCAAGGTCATCGGGGGCGTTTATCAGACGTACCTCAAGCGGGTGCAACTGGGCGAGGACCCCCAACAGGTCCTGGACGACCTCGGACTGCAGCGCTACTGCTGCCGCCGCATGATCGTAGCGCACGCGGACCTCGTCGACGAGGTCATCCCGCTGGGCTGAAAGTTAATAAACCCCTTCACTATAACCCCTTTATCCACGGGTCTGTGGGGTAGCTTGGTATCCTTCCAGCTTGGGGTGCTGGTGACTCCGATTCAAATTCGGACAGACCCACCACTATCCATATCCAGTCATTTCAAAACGATTTTCAATAGAGGGGGTTTTTGACACCATTATCGGGCTCTCCCTCCAAACGTCCTTGAGTCTCTTCCTGGCGACGCTTCGTTCTATCCTATTGTAGGACTTTAGCGTCGTGTTGGGATCCATATGCCCCAATTGGACCGACATGCCGATAACCCGGCTCATATCACCGTTGATGGTGATGGTCGTAAGGGTCGAGCGAAAGTCCTTCAATTTGAAGTCCACCCCCGACAGTACCTCGACCTTGTGCTTTATCTGGTTGAATCGATTCGCGGAGTAGAACCCATTTGTGCTAAGGGTGTTTGGGAAAAGAGCGATCGCGTTAGCGGCCTTCTTTTTCTGAAGGTGGGCAGCTCGCTCTCGAACGTACCTCTCGATAAGGGGGACCATGTCCTCGCGGATAATGCCCACCTCCTCGGGACTAGCCCAGTTGCCCTCACCCTTTGGGTAGCGTACAAAGAACGTTCGCTTCCTCAGGTTTAGGTCTTCCATATGGGCCAGGCGAAGTTCTGACGGCCGTCGGCCGGTGGCGAACGAAAGCGCCATCAACCCACGGGCCACCGAACCGGGCCACCTTTTTAATTCGTCCAGACAACCGAAGACTGCGTATAGCTCATCTTCCGACAGTGCCCGGATTGGCTTCCTAGGAGTCTTAGGCATCCTAAAACCCTCGTTCTTCATTTCCTCGATAACGTGGTTCTTGTAGAATGCCATATACCTCTTCAGACGCCCTATCTGTTTGTTTTGGAACGATGGATCGACCTTACGTAATTCGACCATATATTCCTGGACATCCGACCTCGTTAGATGTCTGGGGTCTGTGGTCGATATTCGTCCTTGGGCCTTCAGGGCTTCGAGTTCCTTTCCAATCTGTTCCAACTTTCTCCGCTCTTCCTTTTTTGTTGTTTTTGTGTTCCACGAACCTTTCCTGCTCTCTATATATCGGTCTATACCCCCGCGGAAGGGATACCTCCCTAGCCGCAAGGACAAAACCTCCTTGATGTCGGTCCTCTTGAGGCGTCCTCTGCGTTTCGCATGAGGTTTTACCTCGCCTACAGTATCGTGGAGGTTATCCTTAGCCTGTTCGGAGGAGAGCGTAGAGATATTGCTCACCAACCTGCAAAGTTGTTAATTAGGGCAGAAAATTCGTCATCTGGCTTATCGTTAACAGCTTGTGGGCCATAGTTATTCACCAGGCTGTTTAGTGTTAAACCCCAAGCTGTTTTAAAAATAATTTCACCCCCGGATCGATTGTTCAACTAGTTTGATGTCGTCCTTAGAAATAATGATCATGCGGTCCTGATCAATGTAGGGCTTATCTCTCCATGCGCGGGTTAGTCCCTTTATTCCATCTCCGAAGGTCTCTTCAATCTCGGAGAAGTGACACTGGTAAACATATACCCCTCGACTGCGTAGGGGGGCGATGATGCGAGGTAGGCGCATGCCTATGCCTATCCCCCCACGGGGCCATGCTTTATCCTTTGTATCAATCTGACACAACTCGGGGATGTCAAGTCCTGGGGCGTTAAGCAACTCATGCAGTTGTGCCGCAGTCCCAACGAAGCCGCCTATCTCTGCGACGTGTTCCAGTGCGATGGCCAGGGGATCGCCTTCTATAGCGTCGGAATCCCTCTGCTCGATTACCTTCTTGAACAGAATCTCGAATTCTTCTTCGCCCATGCCATCAACCTTGGCAATGGCCATCATCCAGAGATATGCATCCTTTAGGCGCGGGCTCCATCCCTTACAATCGCTGAGCTGCTCATAGATTGGAATGGCCTTCACTAGGAGGTCCAGAGCTGCTCCAAAGGCGTATGGGAGAAGTTGGTCGATACGAGCATTAACCTCCCCCTGCCCCAACCGCTGGGATTCGTCCACGACCTCACAATTGTAAATGATCGTCCTGTCTAGCAGATCAGGTCGAACACCACCATCGAGGCCGATGGCGTTGAGGATAATCTTTGTCCTATATCTCCGACCGTTCTCGTCATTATTGGTGTAGAGGGTCCGGCGAGATGAACGCCCCATGGAGTTGGCCTTGGTGAGCTTGTCGGATATTTCTAGGTTTATCCTAGATATGTTGTCGAAAGCTGCGGTGCATCGTCGAGATAATATGAGATCCAGGTCGTCCTCCTTCAGGGGCAAAGAGTCTCTATTGTCCGTCCCTGGATCGTCCAAGGCCTTGACCACATCATTCCCTGTACTTTTTGTTGAGCCCTGTGGCCCAAGAAAAAAGGCATTATAGTGGTTTATGTCGGCCACGTTAAATGCAGCTATCTGATACTTCAGTAACCGCCTCCTCTCAGGAGTAGTGTTGATCAACCTGACTATCTCATCGAGAGCCTCAGGCCTCCCTGATAATGGTATCACCTGCGGTCGCATCGTATCGAAGCGGCGAAACATCACTGGTGGGTCATCTACCACCTGCCAGCCATCAGCGGAAATTCGGATTGATTGCCAGGAGGCGTTGCAGAGATCATAGTAGAACGCCCCATCATGCGCCCCCTTTCTGATATAGACCTCTCGCTCCTCACCCTCGAACCTAGCTAGAACCGAAATGGTATCGATAGCCTGATTCAGAGGATCCTTCTTCGGTGCATGTCCAGCAACTTTTACTGCTTGGTACTTAAGCCAGTCCGAAAAGTCCTGCTCCCCAACAGCCTTGACTTCATGATGAGATTCATTAACAACTCGGATGAAAGGTACGTTAGCGGCATCATGAAAAAACTCCGCCTCCCCGTCCTGCCTAGCAAGCTGTAACAGGAAATCGACCTGTTCGTCTGAGCCATTTCGACTTCGCCCTTTATCCTCGGATTTATCAGCTCGGGCCTGGATGCATATTGGGCACCTTCCCTTAATGCAGATCTTTTCCCCGAACTTCCCTCGAATGTGCTTACATGAGGCCCCTTTGTAGGTACGTTTATAGACCCCTTCCAGCGTGTCCAGATGCTCCCTCTCCAGCTCCCCCGATGGAGAGCAGGCGCGAGAGTAGGCACGGACCTCGTCCCGGGCCTCCTCAAGGAGGCGGCCATGGACCTGGTTGAATATACTGATGGTCAGCGCCCCCTCGTTCCTGAGACCGAGTGGCGCACCATTCGCACGGAGGTAGGAATAACACGGGATGGACGATAGCGGGCCTTCGATGGCTTTTGGAGTGAACGCTTCCCGACTGGCCTCCTGAATCTCGGCGCGAAGCGCGTCGTTGATGATGCTGGACAAAGCCCCGATGTTCCACAGACCGATCTTCTCGGGGAAGACCAAGGGCAGCTCTCCCGGCCGGGGGCGGCGCTCCGGTATGGAGTCCAGGAGAGTCTTAACACCGCCAGCGTACTTCTCCGCCTTAGGCCGAAGGCAGCCGTAAGCTCGCATCATCGAGCCCTTTCGAGCGGTGCTGAAGTCCACCTTCAACGGGTCTAGTCCAGCCCTCTTGATGTCCATGCCAGCTTCGGCAGCGATGTGGTCGTTCAGCGCCCGTCGGACGATGGCCGAAACGTCGAGGCCATATTCGGCCCGGTCCTCAAGATGTTCAGCCAGCGCGGGATCTGGTTCCACCGAGCCCATGTCCACGAACACATGGATGTGGATGCCCTTTCCTCCAGACCATGCCAGTTGATGAGGTATGACCTCATTCTTGAGATAGGTCAGGAGCTTATTTCCCTCCTGGATGATTGCGCTCCAGTCCTCGGTATCGAAATCGAAGACAATCTCATTGAGCAACGTTCCAGCGGTGATGATGCGGTCCTTGTGCTGGCACTCGTTCCAGGGGTGCCAGGTGTCTGTCTTGCGATGCTGTATCCGGATGGGGCGAGGCTTCCTGCTCTGTTCATCCTGAACTGCCTGGAGCTTTTCCAGCCACTCCCGTTGGCGGGCAGAAACGTCTCCCTCATCCGGTGCTGGTGTGGTCGGAGGTGTCTCACACCCAGGCGATCCTCCCGAAGCCACTGGTACGGTCGAGGGTGACCCTTCGGCTGTCGCCCCTTCCGCCTTCACTTCGATAGGTGGATAAGCATCCACCATTACTGCCATTTCCTTGATGACAAGAGCCTTGGCTGTGGTATTGGGCAAGGTCACGACATCACCGACGCGAAGATCCCTGGCCACACCCTCGGCGTCCGTTAGCCTGGTGGCCACGTTCATTCGGACCAGGACGTACTCCTCCGCCTTGGTCGGCACTGAGTCCTTCGTTGATCGAACAGGGCCCTCACCAGGGAACATCAGGACCTTGGTCTTTGGATGCTCGATCAGTTCGCCATTCCGGAGCATGATCTTAACCTGGACGGCGATGTCTATCTTCACCGGATCATCGGATCCCTCCAGGCCCATAAGCCGGGTCCCCGGGTGCTGGCGAAGGTACTCACGGACCCGCTCCCGTGGGTCTATCCTGTCCTCGCCCTCCGGTTTCATCGAATAAGCCTCTGCAGTCCTTCGAGTTCACTATCGCGCACCAGGAGGTATCCAAGATCATGGTCTAGCTTTCTAGCCACGAACGGAGGTAAAGCAAGTTGGCGTAATTTTACTAAGAACTCACACTGCTCCTCAATGGCGTCAAGAGCTGCATCCGTTCCCTGTCCGTAAAGGATGAACGGTCTCTTCACCTCGATCAAGGGTCCCCCTCCTTACCCTCCTTGGCATGCATAGGATGCCCGTGCGCCGTCCGAACGGCGTTCACCCTGATAGCGGTAAGTTCCTCGGTATTAACGCCCCGCCGCCAGCCTATCTTCTGACACCTCTGCCCACAATAGAGTTTGAACGAGCGGTCTCTTTTTTCCAGAGGGCCGGCACAGATTATGCAGATGTCCGGGTCGGCTGCTCGTTGGCGCATGTACTTCATCGAGGTGCGATCACCGGTAATTTCGTCAAGTAAGATCTGGCAGGCTTCGGAACAGGTGCAGCGACGAGGGCCTGAACTCCACCTGTTGAAAGAAAAGGCCTTACCGCAGATGACGCACTGGACGTTATCCTGGTCAATGTCGGTCATCGTCTCACTCCAATATGGTGCGGAGCGAGGACCACCTCATCATCCTGAATATTCCTTATCGCTTCCTTTACAATCTCCAACGGATTCCGTTCTGTAACTTTTAGCGACTCGCAAATGTCAGGATTATGTAAAAGATTAAACTGAGTGGCTACGGAATGAACGAGGCAACCACCTCGGTATGCCCTAACTAGGTCCATCGCCGATCACCTTTCTTCAACAACGGTGAGACGGCCGCCCGACACTCGCTGATAGATAATTCGAGTATGTGGAACAGAATCGACTAATCGGACGATTTCCGACATCCGATTAATGTCTGCTTTCAGAACCAAGGCCAGCATGGCTCGCGGCTCATTGTCGCGGTCCTGCGAATTATTTAAGTCCTGCTTTTCGTTATTCATTGTTCGCCATCTCCTTTCAATGGGGTTTGGCCGGCCTGGGACGTTCGGTCCTATTGCTTGGTCGGCATTGTGCTGAACGTCCCAGGCTTGTTTCCGAATCGAGATGCGTCAGGTTTTTTTCGACATGACCAAACGCAATTTCGGGATGTGTTTTTCGGATTTGAGGTTGATAATTATAATTAAAAGATTTATACTTTCTCTCTACAAACCGTTAAAAAATCATACATTCCGTTGGAAATATACGAAATTAAAGAAATTAAGAAATTAAAGAAATGAAAGAGATTAAAAAATATACGAAATTAAAGAAATTGAGAAATTAAAGAAATTGAGAAATTTCAGATATTAAATAGGCACGAATCATAAAAAAAGGAATTTTTTGGGGCGTGGGGCTGAATAGTAGACGCCCACGACCCTCTGGGGGAAGGAGAACTCCCATTGGTCGTCCGCCTGTGGCAGAAAGGAGGGCTCAGAAGGTCCCGAACAACCGAGCGAAGAAGTCCAGGACCTCACCCTTGACCGAGGTCACGGCTGCCAAAAGGAGTAAGCGGGAGATGGTGAATGAAGCAATCGGCAGGATGAGCCTCAATGAGATCCCGCCCTCTTTGTTCCATGCTCTCCGCGTTACCATGAAACGACCTACCAGAAATGTGGTATTTAGAATGTTAGTCTTTTCTGGTCGAGTGTCCGTACCACAATGAAAGTGCTAATGGATACTCATCCGAGCGGATAATGCGATGTACGAGGATTCAGAATCTTCCGAATTTACGATGAGCCGGAGTATTCTGAGGGATCTGAATCCTCTGAGTAATTATCTGGTCCTTCTTATGAAAGTAAAAATATGCGTCACTCCCAAAATAGATGTGGCCTTGAGGGACCGGTCTCCTAATCGGCGTCAAGGCACGTTGCCGGGAACCATCATCACAAACGGCAACGTGGACCTTAGTAACCCACAACAAGGAGGCTAACCGAGTGATCGGGCCGAGGCCCCGGGCCGGAAGGACCTCGGCGTGCGAGGGAGGGATCTACGGTCCAGGGGAGGGCCTAGAGACGCTAAAGCACGGCCTCGTTCGAGGACAGCCGAGGGTCAAGACTGAGAAGAGGAAATTGTCAACGAATACGGCACTAGGCATTGTTCCCTACGTTCTCTTCTTTCTCTTGTTCTTTATATATTGCGCAACCCCGCTCCCCATTTGACATTGACAAAATTACTGGCTAGGGTCTATTTTGTCAATGAGAATTTTGGATCGGGCGAGGTGATGACCGTTAAGACGATGACCCTGAGGGACGCTCCGATAAGTGAACCATGCGGGATCAATGAACGTTGACGATGACATACGACGCCCTATCGAACGTATGTGAACGCCTGTATGGGCATGATTTGACATTCGCTGCATAAGAGCCAGCGTACATCCGTAAACGTTGAACGTGAACGTATCCCTACGCGTCTAAGATCGATGGAGATCGACATGCCTGACCTGATACCATACCCCACAGTTGCGACATTCCACGATGGCGTGGATGTCGTCAACATCGGAAATATAGCTGTAATCGAAGAACTCACATGCTGGACACTCGACACCGCCTTTCGTGCTATATATCAAAGGCTTGGTGGTGATGAACGCGCTGGACGTCCCTCATCGCCTCCTCATGAGCTTGGACACCATGCCCTTGCCTTTGGTCCTTGTCCGAGGCTTGCCGTTCGACTGAGCCCTTTGCTCCTGCTCTCTCTGCGTCTTTATGAGATCCGCCTCTTTGACCTTGGCATAGTTCCTGACGGCGACCTCCAAGGTGCATCCCATGATCTGCGGCAGCTCATAGATCGTGTATCTCTCGGTAACCAGGGCCCTGATCGCCCTATTATGGCGGAAGGTCATAGGGCTGACATCTTGATAGCCTGCCGTCCTGCCTATCTCCTTGACTAGAATGAAATAAAACTCCCGGGTTTTTCGCCTCATATTCAGGAAGTTTTGGATGACGTGGACCTTGATGGGCGGAACCTCGGATTGTAAGGTCTTCTTGTTCTTCGGTCTGACCCATTTTAGGTAGATCTTGTCCCCCTGCCGGATCATGCTATCCGGTCCGAGCTTACACACCGAGGAGACGTGCATCCCGGTGAGGTCCAGGACCGTGATGAGACCGCGCTGCTCGTCGTTGGTGCAGGAGGCGATCATTCGCGGGTAGAAGCTCTCGTCCAACACTGGATACTTGGTCGCGCCCATGATATCACTTACACATATTATGGTAGCTACTATGAATATGGTTAATGAGTTATATTAATTGTTGGAGAAGAAGTAATCCAGAAGCATAGAAGCGTAAGCTCGTTTGAAACTTTCTATTGCTAATGTCCTTGTGGTTTCACATCTTAAACGCTTCCATAATTAATCCACTTATTTCATAATCTTTGTTGATTATTTAGAAAAAATGACATCTCAAGAAGAAAATCAAACAATGAAAGTCAACACGACCCCAGCGATAAAGACAAAAAAGGGGCAAGTTGTAATTGTTTTTGGAGCGGGCGCGAGTTATGGAGTAAGCTCTTGCACACCAAGAAATCCACCCCTTAGTACGACACTATTTCTCGAAATGACCAAGGATTTTCCAGTAACTTGGGGGGTTTTACCCCCATACCTAAAGGACGTTTTCAATGATACCGTACCAGGATCATTTGAAAGGGGCATGGGGTTGATGCTAACAGAGGCTAGAGAATCCGACAAATGGAATTTAAAAACATATCAAAAGGACCTTGGCCAGTATTTCGCTGGTTTTCGTTTAGGTATTGGGGATGATTATTCAGATCCTTATACTTGGTTCGTAAAAGAGTTCCGTTCATTGCTAGAATCGGGAATAATCACCATCGGATCCTTGAACTACGATTGTTTACTCGATGAAGCAATACAAAAACAGGGATTGAAGATAGCATATAAACCTGGAGCGAACGGAGTGAAGCTAGATAAAATCCATGGATCATGCAATTTCCTACCCTCTATCAAGTTGGCTAGTCTAGAGCATTATGCGAATAAAATAATCGTACCGTTTGAGGTGGAGTCCTTGGACGGACTTGTAGATAAGATAAAGAATAGCCAAATACAACCTGCTATGCGTTTCTTTACGAAGGATAAAGATAATTTAACTTGTAGTGCAGAGCTAGATGCTATTCTATTTGAATTTCAATCGTTAGTGAATGATGCAAACCTAGTGATAATCATCGGAGTCAAGCCCAATCCAGATGATAAGCATATTTGGGACCATATTATGAATACTAAGGCAAAAGTGGTCTTAATTAGTCCCGATGATAAATGTGGTGAGTGGTTGACGAATTATAGGTCCGGAAAGTATAATAGATGGTATCCAATGAAATTCGAGGAATGCCACACAACTTTAATTACAGAGATTGAAGACGAAATAAAAGATAGAACTAATTCATAATCACTCTCTGTTGCTACTTCCAAATCTTAGCAACATTTTAAAAGATTAACTCTTGCACATTCTGTGAACCAGTGTTTTTATTGTAGACGATTACTTAACACTTCTTGGCATTAATATAAAAGATTACCTACTCTTTGATACGTGTCCCTGGTATCAGCCCTTCATTCAATTTTAAGTTTCGGCAGACCATCAACGATGTCAACGGTCTGGACGCTGAGGTTGATGATGCTCAAAAGCAGGTCGAGGATATAGCGAGGTTTGCCCGATTCAATTGCCCAGTCGTTGGGGTCGTTCTTGATTTCACTGGCCTTATCTATCGTCACCCGGTACCGCTCCATAATCCATTCAATGGGGCTCTTTCCGTTCACAATATACTCATAGGCTTTGTCCGGTATCCCTGAGATCTTGATCTTACTGTTGTATTTGATCGTGCCCTTCTCGCCCTTCTTCGGAAACCTCATCTTGCAGACGGTGAAGTCCCCGGCCTCAGCGCCTGTGACCTTAACGTCGGGGTGCCAAGGGATTGCCTCGTAGTTGAGGTGGAGATCTGCTAGCCTCCTCCCTGCCTGGCTAAAGGCCCAGAAGTCCGTAACATCGTCAACCAAGGGGATCCTTGGTAGCATCTTCTTCAAATCGTTGGAGAAGGTCTTACGATAGTCGGGGCTGTGTAGGATGCCGTATACGTAATAGAAGATGTCCTCTTTGGAAAGTCCCGAGTCGCCATACTCCTTTCTTGCCTTATTAAGGATAAAATCGCTAATACCATCTTTTCGGACACATTTGTTACTTAGATGGGTGTCCCCCACATCTAGAAGGGACTGGGATGAGTCAATCATTTTCCAATTGCCGACTCCAATTTCCTCAAAATGATATAGGGGAAAGCATTGAGATTTTCCTACAAGCTCAAGGTCAGGCATCATGTTAGTGATGATGCAAGAGAACTCCTTTGTTACTCCGATACCGGATGTGCAGATTACTAGATTTGAGACTTTTGAATCCGGGAAAAGTTTGGGCATTTGATAGACCCTATTATTTAAATGTCGGTTAAAATAGAGATATTGTTTAAAAAACGGTCTATACGAGCTGATTCGGATAGACTCTGGATCGAATGAATATTTCATGCCTTTTATTATATCTATCCTTTGTTGGGCATCCCAGCTAAACCGCGTTGAATCATATGTTATAAAGTCCTCAACGGTCAGATCATTGGTCTGGGATTTGGCGCTGGAGAACCCATCCACTTGTGAGTTGTAGTAATCGATAGATTCTTTGATTTTTTGAACGAGCTTGTCTCTGTTGGAATTGAAGCACCAGGCATCTCTATTGGTTTTTACACCACTCGAATAGTTAGGTACGAAATATGATTTGCCATCCTTGTTACCCTTATCTCCTATCGGTATAAATTTACTGAATGAAGCACTACGTTGATTAATCCAATCGCCCGCCTCATTGGGCGTGATAATTTCCCAATTGAAGTCTGGGTTGGTAACAGTACTCAATTGCACTATCCTTTCCAGTTTCTCTTCCCTTGTAAGGTAGTCACCGATGTCGTGATAATAGATCGTCGCTTTATTTCTAGACGCTTTAAGATTTTTTACCAGCAGGGCAATAGCGATTGGAGCCCTCGATCCGGACCCGAAAATTTTTCCGCCTTCCCTACGGCTTAGTTCTCCACTGGTACGCTGGTTCCCTCTCAGATTGAACACGTAAACGCTGCTGAACTCCCTCTCCAGATGCTTTCTGAAACCATCTTGGGCATTGCCGTCCAACCAGCCACCATTCGAGATAAAACAGATTATGCCTCCTCGATGCTCATCTAATCTATCAGATGACCAACGGAACGCTTTGATATAGCTATCATACAGCGAGTTTTTCAAAGTAGCAGTTGATTTCTTAGCGTAGGTCTCTGAAATCCGCCCATTCAGTTTTGGATATGATGTATTTTGTGCATCATCGTTCGCCGATGTTTGCCACGCCGAATAAGGCGGATTGCCAATGATTACATTGATAGGTGCTTTTTGCTGGCTCTCAACATTTCCGATGTTCTCGGGGAAGAAACTTGGGCGGAACAGGTCACCCTGTACGGCCTCGCCCAGTTGGAAAGTATCGGTCAAACATATGCCGTCGAAGGTCCGATATTCATCCTCCACTGCCAGTATATCATGATACACGTTCTCGATGTTCACGGCGGCGATGTAGTACGCTAGCAGGACGATTTCGTTGGCGTGGATCTCGCTCGCGTATTTGCGTTCCAGGTCCTCCTGCTCGATCAATCCGCTCTGAAGTAGCCGTGTGATGAACGTTCCGGTTCCAGTAAATGGATCGAGGATGTGAACGTTCTCATCCGTCAGACCTCTATTGAACTCCTTCTTCAGGACATCATCGACCGAGCGGATGATGAAATCTACCACTTCCACCGGGGTGTAGACGATACCGAGCTGGTCGGCCATCTTCGGGAAGGCGGCCTTGAAGAACTTGTCGTACAGCTCGATGATGATACGCTGCCTACCCTCGGCGTTATCGATCATGGAAGCCCTCATACGTACGGATTCGTAGAAGCGTTCCAGGGCTTGAGTGTCCTTCTCAATCGCGTTGGCCTCTAGAAGATCGACCATCTTCTGCATCGACCTTGAGATCGGGTTGTGGTCCGCGAACGAGTAGTTCTCGAACAAGGCCTCGAAGACCGGCCTCGTGATCATGTGCTGTGACAGCATCTCTATGGCCTGCTCCTTCGAGATCTCGGGGTTGAGGTTTCGCCGAAGTTCCGAAAGGAAGTCGTTGAAGGTATCCTTTATTCGTTCGTTCTCCACCAACCTGGATAGGCGGTCTATCTGTTTTTCAGCGATCTCTGCAACATTCTTGGCCCACTGCTCCCAGTACAGGCGATCCCCGACCTTCATGACCATCCGAGCATAGACAGCGTCCTGGAGTTCCTCGAACTCCAGGTTCAGCCTCATCTGTATTGTCCCTTCCCCAACCTGACCTTCGGATACTATCGGATTGCCGTTCTCATCAAAGCCGAGGTCCGGCCTACCGACTAGGATGGTGGTAGGCTTCTTTTTGTTGAGGTCTATCTTGTTGATGGTAGCATTGAAGCGGTCATCGTGGGCACGCAGAGCGTTAAGTACCTGCCAGACGACTTTATATCGGACATTGTCCTCCAAAGCCTTCTCGGCCGATACGCCGCTGGGGATGACGACCGGGATGATGATGTATCCGTACTTTTTACCCTCAGAGAGCCTCATGACGCGGCCTACAGACTGAACAACATCGACCTGAGAGTTACGCGCAGCCAGGAACATCACTGCGTCCAATGATGGTACATCAACGCCTTCGCTCAGGCATCTGACGTTCGTGAGGATCCTGCACTCGTCGCCCTCCCTCTTCAGCCAGCTGAGCATCTCATCGCGCATCGTTGCGCTCATGGTCCCGTCAACGTGTCGAGCCTCGACTCCCAGTATTCTTCCTACCGTTTCCTCGGGCAGGTCGTCCATGTACTTCTCCGAGACCTCGTTGAAGTTGTAAGCGATGCCCTTGCTGATCTTTATGGTCTGGCAGAATGCCACGGCCCTCTTCATCGGTAGTGGGTCTGTGTCCCTAATAACGCCATCATCGCCGACGATCTGCTTCGATAGCGCATTGATGCAACCGATGAGCTTCGCGGCATCGTCAGCGTTAATCGTCTGGTCCACATTGGCCACCATCCTCTGCACCGATGGCGAGATGTTTCGGTCGTTCAGAGTGAGTACGAGGACCTTGTAGTCGGCGAGGAGCCCTCTTTCCACCGCCTCTCCGAAGCCAAGCCTGTGGATCTCCTTACCGTACAACGTCTCGTCGTCCATCGAGCAGAGGACGGCGTCGTTCTCATCCGCCTTGCTCTTGCTATCATCGCTGAATATCCGAGGCGTAGCGGTCATGTAGAGGCGCTTTTTGGCCTTGAGGAAATCGTTGTCGTGGACCTTTACGAACGCGGACTCGTCATCGCCAGCCAGTGTCACACCAGTTGTCCTGTGTGCTTCGTCGCAGATGATGAGGTCGAACGAAGTTCCCAATCTTTCCTGCGCCTTCGAGACCACATCGATGCTCTGGTAGGTCGAGAAGAAGATTGAAAGTCCGCCGTTGTCTCTGTTCTTGATATGCGCAAGCTGCCGCATAATATTATCAACGTCCGTGCTGGCTGGTAGTGCTAGATCCACTGTACTAGCGGCGTCCTCATCGTCCTTGTTGTTCTTCTTCTTGGAGACAGTGGAATCAGAACAGATGCAGATGGCATTGATAGGTTTGTCAGCATCGTTGTGCCATTCGTTGAGCGTTTGACCTAGGAGCGCGATGGACGGCACCAGGAAAAGGATCGTGCCCTTGCCACCGGTCTCGTTCTCGGCGATCTTCAGGGCCGCGTACGTCTTCCCGGTCCCGCAGGCCATGATTAGCTTTCCTCGGTCTGCGGTCCTGAAGTACTCATGGACCTTGTCCAAGGCCTCCTTTTGATGTGGTCTAATTGTCTTTTTATCCAGCCTCGCAGGCAGGCCGAAAATGCCATCATCGAGCTTTTCCCAGTCAATGGGGGCGTTCTCCAGGTCCGTCAGGCTGATGCGCGACACTGGGGGGTCCTGATTGACCAGGGCCGCTTCGGCGTTCCCGCCCCAGTTGTTGGTGGTGGAGATCCACAGGCGGTGAAAGAACCTGATCATCTCGCCGTTTCGATCCACAAACCCCCGGCCCGACGTTGATAAAAAGGAATCAACTTCCTTCTTATCAATCCGGGAGTCCTCTTGGTAACATTTGCACTGGATGGCCCAGTACTCGCCGTCCTTGGTCAGGGCGACCAGGTCGATTCCTGTGTCAGTGCGACCGAACTGCTCCCGGAAGGGGAACTCGCTCCACAGCCAAACTTTGTCGAACTCGTTCTCGTATAATGGACTTGTGAGCAGGTATCCCTGCATAAGGCGCTCAAATCGATCGCCTTTGTCTCGCTCAGAAAAAGACAAATCCCTGTGCTTGTTGAGGATGGATTTGAAATTCAATTGGATCGGGCGGGTATTGGTCTCAAGGTGATTAATCTGTATCGGATTGCTCCTCCAACTGGAATGAAATATTATTTGATGCTTATATATCGGAAATAGCAACCCTTGTCCGAGAATATGAAAAATAGTAAAACAGTTGAAAAAGAAATAATCATTGTAGATATTGAGGATTAATACACAAAAGATAAAATGGAGATTCTACATTAGTAATTTGACCAATGCATACCTGCAGCTCCACTTCACTATGATTTGTCTGCAGGTCCCTGCACATTTAATTTTCTAGCCCCATTTCTTTGAAGGCTAAGTATGTGATTGCACATTTAAAATTTGATCGACAATTTCCAGTAAGTTCACTTTCTGGTCGGCTCTTCCACTCGTCACTTATTCTGCGTAGCATTATTAACGCCTCTTCCTCAGAAATCGCTTCTTGTTGGTAATAATACATAATCAGGAGGGGTTTTGCGTATTCTGCCACTGAAGATATGGCTCTGTCTACATCGTCCAATGATTTCACATTTATCGATCTTATGACAGATCGGAATGTGGATGGAATGTAGTTCTCAAGCTTATCTCTATACTGTTTTTTCTTCTCTTCGATATATTCGGTTAAGTATGGACCGTAGTCTTCTTTTGGCATACCAGATTCTCTAAGGTAATGGAAAATTGGAGCGTATTCACTTTTCCTTGTTCTTTTAGAGTCTTGGAAATATTTTACCACTGCTTTTGAATCATATTCCGAATCCCCAGATAAGACGCTATTTACCATGCTATCGGATGTGAAGATTGGTATTTCCTTCAACGCGCGCAAATAATTTTCATCTGTAATTGCTACAACGAGCTTGTCATATTTTTCAGGAGATATGTCATCTATTCCTATCAGCCCATATTTGCTTTCCGCAGAACTCCCTACAACGATGATTTTTTTTACCAATTGTCTCAGTTTTCTGATTTTCGACGGTGATGCAGAAGGTATCATTTCCGATAATTCTTGAAATATTGCTTTAAAATTATCAGTGCTTAAAGAGGATATTGCGAGTCTTTTTCCTTTATAGTCAAAATTCGTCGTGGTCTTTATAAATCCTAACTCTCCTGGCATATAAGAAATATAAATTACATTTTTCTCAATTTCATGAAATTTGTCTTCATCCAAGGACGAAATTAGGTCATTAATAATATCCTTAACATCTCCATCATTTAACTGGTATCCCAGAATTACCATTGGATAGTCACATAACGTGGAGAGAAGTTTAGCCGAGACGATTTTTGACCTGTCTCGAAATTCTTGGTAATCCTCTTCATTAATAATGATGGTGCTAGGTTCTTTTAACGTTCCATGGATCTTGAATATCTCACCTATCCCCTGAGAACCAGAAAGATAGTAATCTGACACTCGTGAATATACTGCAAATTTCCTTTCAAATATGGCGTCTTCAATAAGACAATCATAATTAGTTGTCACAATACATGGGATTATATCTACTAATTTTTTAAATATATTTATCTCATCTAATAAAGATTCATCATCCGTCATTTCAAGGTCTTCCAGGGCCGATGACGCAATAATTTTTATAGGATTTATTCCCTTGATGAATAAATCATATTCTTTTTCATTAAATAGCCTTTGAGGATCGATACGTCCACTCTTTATTTCTTCATTCAAGTAAAGATTTAATTCCGTTGCCAATCTTGGATACTCTCCTATTTCTGGGATACAGTTATGCCTGGCTGTATGCCTGAAGGCTACAAGTCTACCCTCATTAATCTCCATTCTGTTTGCGATTATCTGAAGGAGTCCTTTCCAGTCAGGAGAATTTTTCAAATATCTGCGCGTAATCCCAGAACCAATTAAAAGAATGGGTGGCTTATCAAAATTAAATATTGTTAACTTTTCCTCCGAGGGCATAGAAGGAAATGTTCTTCAGTGTAGACATATTTTTGTTTGCGATTTATCATCACACTAACTTCATTCGTCATCCATCCATACATTATTCTGATTTTAATTTTTTTAACAAATTCACTGTATAAGGATGGCAGCCCGATAATGTCGTCGGAAGGCCTGAGGTCCATAAATTCGTCGGAGCGTTGGCTTGGCAAGGTGCGAATAAGGGCATCTTCATCACGACATTATCCTTCACCAGGGAGGCGGAGCAATTTATTTTTAAGACAGATATGGAGATGGCATTGATAGATGGTGAAAAACTGGCTGATCTGATGATCGAGAACAATGTGGGCGTCTCTGTCATCGATAAATACGAGCTTAAGAAAATTGATGACGACTATTTCACTCAGTGGTAGCTGGCAACAAATACTTTCGGGCACATCCCACCGCAACGAGCGTCAAGGAGAGGCACGCTCATTTCTTCATGCGTTACAACCCTCAGCACATCACCAAGCGATTAGCTTGCCCCGCCTGCGGCGTTGATAATAGGATAAGGTCCTGTGACTCGCAGATGTTGCTAGAGGCACCATATGCGAGCTGTGGTGTCCTAGTTCGGTGGAAGAGGAATATTCTTGCGAGCGCCCACGGTGTTCGGTATGCATTTGATGATTATGTCTCGGAGGTTAAGAGTCCAATCCGAGATGATTGATGCCTCAATAACGGCCTAACGACTCGATAACGGCTTAAAAAAAGTAGGTCGTTACTGGATAGCCAGTGTGTAGAATAATATTGAAAAATAACAACTTAACGACTTGGTATAATCTTTTTTAAAAAGAAATAATATGATTAGTAATAAACAGCACACCAGACAAAATGATAAACCTTGTAAGAGGAGGATATAAAAAATATTGAAAGAGTTTGTCCAGCAAACCTCAAAGGACGAAAATGCCGTTATTGAAACCTGGAATGATTATCTGGATAGTCGGTGTTGAAAGTCCGGACAGACCCACCACTTTTCCCTTCATTTTTACCTATTATCTATCCCTCGGCCTGCTAGTAGCTTTCTCTAGGGCCTCAGATAGGTGCATACTGTCTGAGGCATCCGGGATGTCTGTTCTCTATCGCGATCGTGGGTCGAGGAGACCGTGTCCAGAATCAAAACATGTTACTGATACAGGACCTTTTTTAGGCGATAATCAACATTGCTCATCATGGCCAGCCCAATTGAGATAGTCATAGGAAAACTCAATATTCCTTTGAGCAAGGATAATAGGCGGATCATCAAACAGATAAAGGACTACGAGAACAAGAGAGATGCAATAAGGCGAGCAGAGCACGGTATTCGGCTCCTTGCGAAGCAGGTTGAGGATGAGTCTTTGAGTAAGACCGCTGAGGTGCTCGTGGGGGAAGCCGATCGCTTGTCGGAGGAGATGGACCGATTGACGCACCTCATAGACAGCCTGATCGATAAGCTACAGCCCGATAAATGAATGAGATCGGAATTGTCGGCAGCCCGACATTGATTAAAAAACCAAAATGGAGCTAGACTCGACAGTCCTTTCTCTCGTTGGATCGATGAACATTCAAAGAGTAGTAATGGGTCCCTGGACCCACATGCTAGGTAGGACATCGCGAGAACGTACCAACGTTAGATGGTAAAACATTAAGTTTCCAATAACAGTATGGACGATGGGGAAAAGATTGAAGAAAGGTCTTTTTTTCGCAGGATGTGGGATCTCCATCATCGGGATCATCGGACTGGGCGTCATAGGTTTTTCGAACACTCCGGATGATGTCAGAGGGATGCTGATACTATTGTCCATGGCGTTATTGGCTGTTGGCATACTAATTGGTACATACGGTTTCACGTACGAGACCAAAGAAGAGAAGAAAGCTCGGATCGAGAGCTACAAGGAATGGAACTCCAAAGGCGTTCCATTAGCTTTCGAAAGAACAGGAAAAGAAAAAGATCTTCCAGCGAACCACGAAGATCAATTGAGCGGTTTCGAGATCCTGGATAAGAGATATGTGCTTGGAGAGATCACTAGGGAACAATATCTGCTCATGAAAGAAGACCTGAAGCACTAGACGTCACGAAGTCGGTGCTGAAGAGAGGTCGAAGAATGGTTGAGCTCACAAAAGAAGAGCATTTTCGAGGGGTCTCCTCTGCGTTGACCAATAACGTCATTTATCATCGTACCAGGTGGAGATGTTCTATTGAGCTATGACATGCCTCCTGGAAGGATACCGGCTCAGAAACCTTTGAACGATCGTCCATAACAGATATCCATGTGGCCTTAAGTAGCATCAAGGGAAGCCACAGCGGACAGAACACCAGAATGTGAATGCTCAGGTCACCACATTCTTATCTGGCCATGCCATTCTGCGACAGGTGGCGGTGCGGTCGGTCATCCCTGATATCTCTGGTATGGAACATCGGTTCCCCTCCACGAGATACCAGGGCTCGAAACAAAAGCTAGTAGGGTGGATCTGGGACTCCATAAAGGACCTGTCCTTCGATAGCTTTCTCGACGCCTTCAGCGGCACCGGATCAGTAGGTTACCATGTAAAACAGCATGGAAAAAGGATCGTATCTAATGACATTCTCAAGTTCAACCATCAGATCGCGCTTTCTCTGATCCAGAACGATGCCGTCACGCTGAGCGATGAAGACATAAGAATGGTCCTCACCAACGATCCCTCGATAGACTACCCCACTTTCGTTCAGGATACGTTCAAAGATATCTACTATACGGATGAGGAAAATGCCTTCCTGGACATGGCCCTAACGAACATTTCCTATCTCGATGATGAGATAAAAAGGGCTCTGGCCTATTCGGCATTGGGGCAAGCCTGTCTGGTCAAAAGGCCGTTCAATCTGTTCCATCGGAAGAACCTTTACGTCAGATTTGCCGAGGTCGATCGCTCCTTTGGTAACAAGACCACCTGGGATGGGGAGTTCGCTGGTTTTTTCTCAAGGTTCGCAGAGGAGTTCGATCAGGCCGTGTTCTCTAACGGCCGTGAGAACAAGGCGATGAACGAGGACGCCTTCGACCTCCTCGAATACACGGATCTGGTTTACATCGACACCCCCTACTTATCCGATGGGGGCGTAGGAGTGGACTATGCACAGTTCTATCATTTTCTCGAGGGGATGGTTGACTATGATAATTGGCGGTCGCGGATCGATATGGGTTCCAAGCACCGTAGGTTGATGGTAGGTAGAACGCCCTGGACAGATAGGAACGAGATCGGAGGGGCCTTTGATCAGCTGATAAGAAAGTTTAGTGATCGAATTATGGTCATATCCTACAGATCGCCGGGCATACCCAGTGAGAGGACGATCTGCGATATCGTGGGTCAGTACTGCAGTGTGGTCAAAGTTGTGAGGAAGGAGTACAAGTACGTGCTGAGCAAGAAGGTGGAGCGTAAGAACGGTGAGCTTTTGATCATCGGCTACACCTAGGATTTAAGATATGTTTCAGTCCCGATCTTACATCATCTTTCAATACACGATCTTTTTCTTCCGTATTCTTATCCCATCAACATGATTTATTCAATCTTTTTATATGATCGAGGTTTTCTACTGGTATGGACGTTGCGGTCGAGCTTATGGCCTGCATTAAAAATTTAGAATTCAAAATAAATAGTGTTTTATATACATGCAAAACCATTAGGTTATGGGATGCCACAGATAGAGACCACCGTTCACTTTGAGGAATCGGGGGAAGGGAGACTAATCGACAGGAGCAAGGCCATAGAATACCTGAACGCTCTTGCGACCATCGCGTATCTATGCGATGAGTACGAGAGGGCCTCGGCATTCTCAGAGGCCAAGAGAGTAATAGAGCGGATGAGCGGTACCGACTGATCCATTTATTATCACGCACATTTTCAACATGTCATAACCTTACGCTCACCTTGCAAGTAGGCATCATTCCTTCCTATGGCATGATCAGAAGGTTCGTAAGAATGGTGTTCTGACGCAGAGCCGATTTATCCAAGAACGGTACAAACCTGCTCATACGATACTCATCTGGGTAAAAAATATTAAATCTTAATTAGAATCATGCGATTTTATCTATCCCTCAAGGATGAGGCCGCATATCCATTGACAGCATCGGAACCATAGAAGAGAACGAGGGTATTTTGATAGAAGGAAGGGGGGGCGATGCTGGTATGAACGGCCCCAACTCCACTCACAACATCATGCAGTGACTGACTGTGTTATTATCAAGTAATGAAAATTTGAAAAATGAGTTTTTTCTTCATCCTCCCTAGGTACTCATCTAGTAGTTACGGGTTAGCCAGACCTCTTGGAAGGAGTTCTGTCAGCCATTAGTCACTTATCACTCATTGGTATTACCTAAGTTGATTTTCAGACGGTTAGTATTATGAATACAACTCATTATATTTTTTGATATGACTATTAATAATCGGACAGCCAGACCTGCCGTGATCGGGCTTGTGGCCCTCATGGTAGTGTGTGCCACATTCACGATCCTGTTTGTGACCTCTGACTCCGAGGCTTCTTTCGCCTCCTGGAACAAGGGTGATAAGTTCGCCTTGAAGGGCGAGAGGAATCTTGGACTCAACCTTGAGACCACAAACGGCATGCTGGTCTTCGCTGACGAGACATCCTGGTTGAGAGACGCCAAGCTGAACGACGCGAGAATGTCCGGCTATACCGGAACGGTCGCCATCTTCGAGGTGACCGAAGTAACCTCCGACGAGTACGTGGTCACAATGACCGTGGCCAGCAACATCTCTCTGGCGGCCAAACTGTCCCTTGATGGTAAGCTGGTCCAGCCCGGTCTCTATATAACAGACTGGGATGAAGGCTATTCCGAAAACCCTGATAATATCCTTAACATCAGCGAGGCGACGACCGCGGACGGTACCTTCGGTTTCGACACCAAGATTGCGGCGGCCTCCAACAGCACCTATGTCATCCACCTGGAGAAGAGCACCATGGCCATGAAATCCATTGACATGGAGATGACGGCCTACGCCAGGGGATACGTGAACATGGATAACTACGCCAACACAACCTATGACTATGATTGGATGAACGATATCGACACGATAAACATCACATCCTACGACTCGTTCGAAAGCCCCGTTACCTTGGACCTATCGATGTCAGGCAGTCTGGACTTCGAGCCCTATCTACCGGTCATCAAGGACAACCCCTCAACAGGAGACTTATGGGAGCAGACCTGCTACCTGAATGGGTCCTTCAGCTGGACCGGCGCCTTCAACGTTGCTGGACTTCCATCGAACATAACCGATATGATCTTCAGTGAGAATCTGGCGAAGTCGGGGATAACCGGATTCCCCGTCGACCTAGCGAAGATCTATAACCCTGGCGGTTCTGGAATCCCTGTGGACAATGGGACATTGGAGATAGATTCCGTGCCTGTTAATCCTGAGTTCAGCTGCCTAGGGCAAGCCACGATCGATGATCCCGTTTACGGGACGATCGATATCAACAAGTTCGGATTCAGGAACGCCTCCCTGGAGAACTATCTTCAGCTATGGTACTATCCGGAAAAGGGTTACCTTGCAGGCATAGAGTTCCACACTCCACCAGCCATGTATGAGATTTCTATGACCTTCGATATGAAGTCCATACCGGTGGGAGATGCTCAGCAGGTTGCAGACACCATCATCGGCCAGGTAACTGAGGAACAGACCTATGATCAGGTATCCCAGACCCTTTCTTCCGGCGAGGGTGGCATCCCCCAGATGCTCCTTATAGCCCTTGGGGTAGTGGCTGTGGCTGTGGTATGCGTTGCAGGCTTCTTGCTGTTGAGAAAGAAGAAACCTTAGGATTATGTCTAGTCCGAGTACCAACGTAGGCCTAACGGCCTCCCCTTCCCTCCTTTTTTATCCCATGGGCAGACGTCGCCGTTTTTAAGATCCGTTCCGAGTCCAAATTCTGATAAATAGTCCGTCAACGATGAGGGAGCATGCCACTCAATCCAGTCATAGAGATGAAGAGGGTCAACATCACCAAGGGTCGCGCCACCATCCTTCATGATGTGGATCTCATGATCGACAGTGGGGAGAGGGTAGTGATACTTGGGCCGAACGGCTCGGGAAAGTCCTCACTGATCAAGACGATGATCGGGGACAACCGATTCGACACATCGGTAGAAGGGGCCTCAGTAAGGATACGCGGCAAGGAGGAGTGGTCCTTGTTCGATGTCCGCCGTGCCTTCGGGACCGTCTCGGGCGACCTTCAGCACGAATTCTACCGTGACCTCACCGCACTTGAGGCGGTGATATCCGGATATTTCGGTTCTGTTGGGACCAACCGATCTCAGGAAGTTACTGAAGGCATGAGGGATGCGGCGGTCAGGTCCCTATCCTGCATAGGCATCTCTCATCTGGCGAGGAGAACGATGTCGACTCTCTCCACGGGCGAGGCCCGCAGAGTGCTAATAGCAAGAGCGTTGGTCAACGAGCCTGAAGCCCTGATATTGGACGAGCCGATGAGCTCTCTGGACCTGACTGGTAAGTGCAGTGTCCGGTCTTCCATGCGCATGCTTGCGCAGAGCGGCAAGACCATCATACTGGTCACCCACGATCCCTCTGATATCATCCCCGAGATCGAACGGGTCATAATGATGAGGGACGGCAGCATCTTCAAGGACGGGGGGATGGACCTTCTCAATGAGAATATTTTATCCTTTCTTTACGGCGTGAATGTCAGTCTAAGAAAAGACGATGATCGTTTCTTCGCCTGGTCGTAGTTGGGAACAGAACCTGAAATGTAAAAAATGATCTATTATCTGAATCAGCTCTTCGCGTCCAGGTGATCCGTTCACTTACTAGCAAGATTTATTCTTCCTAACCTTCACGCATCTCCTGCTCCTAATGAAGAACAGCTCGTCCTAATCGTGGTTAGAGTGCCACGCAGGAAGATGCAAAGATACATTCTCTCATCTAATAAATTTAAAACTGTTCAAAACAGAAAAATGTGAGGGAAAGAGTTTAAAGAAAAGGGTTTGGAGGGAACTAGGCTTAAGCTATGCGCTTAGAGCTCGTAGTTCTTGGGGTTGAAGGCCTGTACGTTCTTGTACTCCTTCAGCGCCCAGTCAACGAACTTGCCTTCCTCGTCCGGCAGGGAGTTCAGGTCGGTGAGGATCTTGTTCAGGGTGTCCTTCTCCTGCTTGCTGAGTTTCAGCTTGTTCTTGTCGTTGGACGCCTGAACGAGCTCCGCGGCCTTCAGACCGGCAGCCTTGGCCCTTAGGTAGTAGCTCTTGCCGTTGTCGACAATTGCCTGGCCGATCTGGTAGGCGTTGTCGAAGCAGATACAGAAGCCCTCTGGGCACCTGAACCTGTCAGAGGCGACATAGAGGTCCCTCAGGGTCTTGTCCTGCTTCAGCTGCTTGGCAGCGTTCATCAGGGCAGCTTCGTAGCCGATAACACCGAGCCAGCACTGGACAGAGGATCCACCGAACTCAGAGTGGTACTCAACGGACTCGTTGGACCACAGGTCGCAGGTGTGAGCCATCAGGTTACCCATCAGGTCAGCGTGCGCGTCCTGGGCACCCTTGCCTTCCTGGGCAGACGGGCGTCCGGATATGCACTTCAGAACGGGTCCCTCATAGCCGCAGTCCTTGTCAGGTCCAGTGGCGCCAGCCTCGATCGCGACCAGGGTTCTGGCGGAAGCGATCATACGGGTCACAGCGGAGAAGGTCCTGGGGATATCCTTGTCGAGGTAACCGCCGGCCATGAACATCGAGGTGTTCGCGCCTGCGCAGTTGGTGTCACCGCCGGGGACGATCTTGTTCTTCTTGGCGATGTCGACGATCTGGGGCCAGATCCACGCCATGTCGAGGGAGCCGAGGTAGCCGATACCGAACAGCCATCCGCGGATATCCTGCCTGACGACAGCGTAGTCAGCGACCTCCTTGCCTCCCATGGTCTCGCAAGACAGCACATCGGCGCCGTTCTCGGCAGCGACCTCGAAGGACTCAATGGTCTTCTCGGGGTACATGTGGGTCTTGTCCATGCCCTCCCTCAGGCCCATCTCAGCAAGCCTGGGGTCAGCGCAGGTGTGGCGGATAGCGCACGCGACGCCGTACTCCTCGTTGAACTTCTTCATGACCGCCTTCTGGCCAGCAACTACCGGCGCAGCGTACTTCTTGGGGTCGTTACCCATCTGGTGAATCCACTCGTTCTCCAGCTGGAGGGAGGGGAAACCGAGGGTGACGGCGCGGTTCATGATGTCGACGGTGATGTAGTCGACGTACTCCTTGGTCAGTCTCTCGGGGGTCTTCTCAGTTCCGGGCCTGGGAGCGAAGTTTATCTCAGGGGAGACAAACCCAGCGCCGACCTTGAGGCCAAGGCCGTAGGACAACGGGTACTTCGCGTCGCCGAACACGACTTCATCTGCGGAGCCGTACTCCATCTTTGTGAAATTCTTCAGTGCCATTTTTTTCACCTCGTTTAGATCTTCCCCGCGATGATGTCGTCCCACTTCTCCCTAAGCCTGTGCCAGCTCCAGCCGTCAACGATCTTTGCGGCGAGGTGCGGGCCATCCTTGGCAGCTACAGCGTAGACGCCCATGTCGAAGGACTCGACGAACTCTCTGTTCACAGCACCGCCGGCGCCGATGAACGGAAGGTGGACATCGTTCTCTGCCAACTTCGCGGTGATCCTGGGGAACGCGGACATGGTGGTGGTCATCAGAGCAGTGCCGGTCACAAAGTTCGGCTTGTTCTTCAGGACGCTGTCAACAACGGTGTCGACCAGAACATCCCTGCCAAGGTCGATGACCTTGTAGCCGTTGGACTTCAGAAGGACAGCGGCGATGTTCTTGCCAATGTCGTGGGGGTCACCCTCAGCGGCGTGCATGACGGCGGTTCCCTTGGTCTTCTTCTCAGTGGACATCGCTCCCTCGGCGAGCTTCATTCCCTTGTCGAAGGCGTCAGCTGCGACCATGACATGGGGCAGGTAGTAGATACCGCGGCCATAAAGCTCAGAAACAACATCCATTCCCTTCAGCAGGCCATCCTGAATAACCATCTCTGGGGCGTTGGACTTAAGGGCGGCCTTTACATCATCCTCGATGAGCTTGCCCTTCAAGTTCATAACATCCTCAGCGACCTTCTTCAGAGCAGGGTCCTTCGGAAGGATCCTTGCAGCGATGGTCTCTGGCTTCTCCGAAGACTCCATCTTGATGTCATAACGAGTCAAGATCTTGTCTGCATTTACTGCGTCGAAGTCTAGCATTTTCCCTTTCTCCTCTTGTCTGACAGTCCGGACTCTAACTCAGATTCCGAACCGCTCAATTCCTAAATTCGAAAAGAGTATATAAACAGTAGTCGAGATTTTTACTTTTATAGAGAGCAAAATTATATTGAACAAAAAATAAAAGTAGTACATCTGCTAAACTGCAACAATGTTTCCCCGAAAGCATCTGGCTCAAGATGCCTTCTAAGGACTATAAGGATACTATGCTCGCACTCTATTACTCTAGTTACCGCGTAACAATATAAAGGTGATGCCCGGTTGTAAGAATTGATTCTATGATTGTAGAATATAAGGAAAATAGTTAAGAAATTATATATAAAAAAATGTTGGCTCTTCATACAAATTGTTGCATTGGCCAGTAGTATTACATTATGTGAAAGAATCCGATGTCTCCATAACGTGTAGGCTGAAGTTTATATTTATAGGCATTCTTTCCTTGGAAACTGAATATTTTCCCTACATTAAATGCAATAATCTCTTTTCATCCGTATTACCGAACCTATGAATGCAGTCATCAGTGGCCAGACATCTTCGGAAATCGAATTCCAATTTTCGATTGTTAATATCTTGATACTATTATCAATAGAAATATCATCCTTAAACCTTTGACCCATTATTGGGAAATAAATGGTATCCAGGGTCCGTGTGGATATGTCCATATGCGCTCACAAGGCGCTGATTGATGCCGAGATTCAAGAGGATGGCACTGTGAACGTAAGGATCCGCTCTACTTGCCGCGAAGTCCGTAAGTTTGGCAAGTTGATCAAACCCTTACACAGGGAAGAGTATGTCTCCCTAAGGGATTCAGGGATCATGGAACTAGCCCATGAATCCAATCTGACCCCTACCTGTCTTGTACCAGCGGGCGTTTTCAATGCTGTGTGGATGGAAGCTGGACTGATATCTAAGAGATATGCTCAGAAAGCAAAGAGCATATGTGTGGTTTTCGAGGAGTGACGAGATAGTTGCTAATTCCTTGAATGCATTCATTGTTTAAGTACCTATTGGATGTATAATCCAACTCATCCTTAATGGATGCAACACATTTTAAATCCAGGCACCAGATCGCTCGTCGACGCCTTCTTCGAGATCACTAAGGTTGGTGTGGGAAAAAACGGTGAATTATACTGTTACCCTAACCGGATCGATGACCCCCATTATGATGGACGGTCAATGGAAACACCGTGAGAGCATACAATATATCTATATAAATGATGGAAAAGAAGAGCAGCCCGATGGCTGCCAAGGTGTTTATTCGGTGGTCTCCCCGTCGAAATGCTCCTCATGGACCTCGGCATCCGCCTTCGTCCCATGCACGGTCTTGTCCTTATGCTCCGCGGGTGAGTAGATAGTGTAGAGCTTCAGCTTCTCATTACCAGTGTTGACGACATTATGCATAGCACCTGCAGGAACAACCACGGCTGAGCCATCCTTTACTTTGTATACGTTATCGTTAATGATGACCTCGCCCTCACCCTCCTCGAAACGGAAGAACTGATCCCTGTCGTCATGGACCTCCATGCCGATCTCGTCGCCCTTCTTAAGGGTCATGAGCACAACCTGGCTATATTCACCAGTATACAGAACCTTGCGGAAGCACTTATTCTCCTTGGTAGCATCTTCAATATCGATGCAGAAGCCTTTCTTCTCACTTTTGTTCATGCGAATATAATGTGACGTTCTATACCTCAATATTTCGCCTGTCCTAAGAGGGAGAATTATCAATATGGCCTCCAAGAAGATTTCTCGTTGGTATGCCTTTTGCACATCTGGGACCATAATCATTTTGATGTCCCTTCCCTTACTGCCTGCCAATCAGTGGGAGTTCCATGCAGGTCGTCATCGTGGGAGCGGGAAATGTCGGCTACACCTTAGCACGTACGATGTCAAGGAAGTACACCGTGATGATGGTGGAACAGGATGAAAAGAGATATAGAAGGATACTGGACAGCCTGGACATTGGGGCGGTGAACGCCAACGGAGGTAGTCCAGCGGTCCTTAAGGACCTTCTAACAGAGAAGACAGGACTGTTCCTGGCGGTCACAGAGAAGGATGAGTTCAACATCTTCGCATGCCAGGTTGCCAAGAAGCTCCGCCCGGAGGTTGGCACGATCGCCCGAGTGAGGAATCCGGAGTATATGGTAGGCGATATTCAATGGGAATCCTTTGGTGTGGACCGTACCTTCTCTCCCGAGCGCCTCACTGCGAGTAAGATGAAGAAATTGGCGATGGTGGAGGACCTCATCGATTACGAGAGAGTTCCCGGCTTTGGTCTGGCGGTTGCAGTGTTCAGAGTAACGGACAGGCACGATGCGGGACTGTTCAAACCCCTGAAGTTCATGGAGATGCCTCCAGGTAGCAGCATCCTGGTCATTCATCGTAGGGGCGAGCTCTTACTACCCAGCAGAACAGAGAACCTTCAAGTAGGTGACGATGTCACAATCCTGGGACCGCCTGGGGCCATAAAGGAGTTCAATGCCTTGCTGGGAAAGGTGCACGACCCTCATGACTTTGTGGTGGTGGGGGGCGACATCGTCGCCGAACAGCTTCTGGATATACTGAAGGACACCAAATGCTCCATCAAGCTCATAGAGAAGGATGAGGCCCGCTGCAAGTGGTTGTCACGCAAGTTCAGTAATGCTGTCATCATCAATGACAATGGCACCGATCCCTCTGTGCTCAGGGATGAGAACGTGAACATGGCCGATGCCCTGATCTGCACCACCGACAATGAGGAGGAGAACCTTCTCTCATGCTTAATCGGTAAGCATCTGGGCGTTACCAAGACCATCACCAAGTTCTCCCGTCGGGACTACGAGATGGTCTTTGATATGAGCGGGGTGGACGCGGCCATAGGCACATACCACGTGGTAGCCAACGAGCTGGTGAGGCAGACCGTCCCCGACCTGGAGGTGCTGGTCCTCATGGCAGGGTTCGATGAAGCGCTCATCGGAGTGCCGATAGCTGAAAAGTGCATCTACATGGGGTGTCCGGTCTCAGAGCTGCAGCTTCCTGATCGCTCCGTCCTGGGTATGGTGATCCGGAACGAGAGGCCTATTCCCCCCACCTCAGATCTTATTCTGAGCGGGGGGGACCTTCTTTTGATCTATGCATCTCGCAGGGACGTGCCGGAGCTGGAGCACATGTTCAAAACAAAGATACCATTGGGCCCTTGAGGACAGAACACCATGAATCTGGACCGCTGGCGCAGAGCTTGGAGGAACGGCATCAGGACCATCTCGAAGAGACTCGGCATCAATCGCTATTCTCTGCTCCAGAGAGTAAGGAGGAAGGGCGCGGCCATACCTCACATCTTCGGCCTCCTCATGCTGTACATCGCCATTGCCATGCTGTTCCCTCTCCTCACCTCAATTTTCTATGGAGAGGATATCCGCATTTGGATCTATCCCATAATGCTCTCGACCATACTAGGCGGCATGCTGGTCCTACGATATCGGTCCCCCGATATGACCAGACCAACGCAGGCCTTGTTCGCTGTTTCCACCGGCTGGTTCGTGATCGTTGTGCTCGGGGCTGTGCCCTTCATCCTAGCCGGGATGTCCCCCGTGGACGCCGTGTTCGAGATGATGAGCGGGTTCACCACCACCGGGTCGACCATTATGACCGACATCGAGTCCTGGTCGAGGAGCCTGCTCTTCTGGAGAAGCTTCAGCCAGTGGCTTGGTGGGGCGGGTATCATCATGATATTCGTGACCATCCTCCCCATGCTGGGGGTCGGAGGCCGGTCCTTGTTCAAGAACGAGTTTCCCGGTCTTAACGTCCAAAACTTCTCGCTACGTATCAGGGAGGAGTCCAGGAAGTTCCACTACATCTACATAGGCTTCTCCGGACTGCAGCTTGGTCTGTTGATGCTGACAGGCATCGGTGTCTACGATTCCTTTTTGGTCATGTTCTCCACCATGTCCAGCGGAGGCCTGTCCCCTCACTCCACGAGCATCGCCTTCTACAACAACTCGTTGGTGGAGTGGAACGTGATCGTGTTCATGTTCTTGACATCGGTCAACTTCTACCTGCATTATCACACCTTAGCCAACCGCCGGCTGAGAAGCTATTGGGAAAGCTCGGAGTTCAGGAGCTATATCATCATAATCGCCGTGGCAACGCTCGCCATTATCGCCATGTTATGGGGAGGCGACATCAATGATCTGGAACGAACGGTCCGTACCTCGCTCTTCCAGGTAGTGTCCATCTCCTCCTCCACGGGGTTCAGCACAGCGGATTTCGCTGCCTGGGAGAGCGGCGCGATACTTGTATTGTTGATCATCATGATCATCGGAGGGAGCACCGGTTCGAGCGCTGGAGGCTTAAAAGTGGCCAGGATAATCCTGGCCCGCAAGTTCGTCTATGCCAGCTTATATAAGATGGTCCACCCCCGGGCCTTGTTCCATACCCGTTTCGACGGCCGGCCCCTGGGAGAGGATGCTCTCACCTCCCTGATGGCCGTGATCATCTGCTACATCATGACCGCGATCTTCACGACCGCGGCCCTCACCTTCATGGGCGTCGATCCTATCACCTCGTTCAGCGGGGCGCTGGCGACCCTATCGAACTGTGGGCCAGGGATCGGTGCGTTCGGTCCCACGGAGAGCTTCGCATACCTTCCGGATGCAGGCAAGATCATCCTCACGTTTACGATGTGGGCAGGGAGGTTGGAGTTCCTGACGGTTCTGGTCGTTCTCATGCCGGTCTTCTGGAAGGAGCTTCTGAGATACCATGAGTGAGGCGGCCAAGTAGTGCGGTAGCATGCCTCCGCTCAGACAGAATAGAAAACGTGTGGACCGTTGATAAATATAGATCGAACAGGGATAGAAAGCAAAGTCTAACGGTCATCATGGGTCGTACACTGCGATAAAAGCCCTTCCAGCAATGCATCAATTGACCTAGGGACGGGGCACGGTCCCGGGACTAATCCCTCTTGAACACTCTTCTCATTATGTCCTTGTCCTCATCGTCGATGGCCTTGAGGAGGAAAAGAAGGGCGACGTAGACCAGGAAGCCCAATCCCACTGCCAGGAACAGGTTTAGATCGGGCAGGAGCAACAGCACGACGGCCATGCCGATACCAGCGAGCGTCGGTCTGCCGATGATCTTGATGATATTCAGCTTGACCACCCGGGTGTAGACGAAGTAATACTGTATGGCGTTAGTTACCAGCGTCGCCAGGGTGAACGCGAGGGCGGCACCTACCGGACCTAGCAATGGTATGGACACGATGCACACTACAAAGTTCAGGGCGGCCCCCGCAGATGAGGAGATGGTGCTGAGGTGCATCATCTTCGCAGCAGCCAGGAGGCTGCCCTGACCGGTGCCGAAGTACGAAATGGCGAGAACGGGAAGCAGGACCTGCAGGACGATGACCGAGCCCGCGCGGTCCACATACAGCAAGCCCATGATGTCGTCCGCCAGGATCATGCCTCCCAGGGTGAGCGGCAGCCCCATGCTGTACATGTATTTCATCAGCTTTTGTTGCGCCAACCCGGTCATCTCCGGGGAGGAGCTGTACAGACGGGCTATGACCGGGAGGAGCGCCTGCTTGAAGACAGTAGGGACGTTGATGAGGGCCGCCACGAGGTTGAACGCGATATAGAACAGCGTATTGGCCAGCTCCCCTGCCTCCCGACCGTTCATGCCCCAGATGATGGACAGAAGGAGAAAACCGTTCAGAGCATAGAACGTGCTCACCAAGCCCACATTGATGGCGAAGGGGGCGGCCTCTTTCAGTTCCTGCTTTGCCAGCTTGAAGTTCACGCCCCTCGATGGCTTAACGATGAACTTGCTGCATACCGCATAGGATAGGAAGACGTAGAGCACGCTCCCGCTGAGGACGACCATCACCACTGTTTCCAATCCGAAGCCGGTCAGCACCAGCACGATGGCCAGGGACACGGTGAAGGCCCGCTCCACCAAGGAGGTCATCAGAACGTAGTACATCCTCTCGTAAGCTGTGAACATGGCCGAGAAGGTCTGGGCGATCCAGCTGAGGGCCGTGGACAGAGCGATGACCATGTACGCAAGGGCTACCTTGGATGGCATTTCCTGCAGCAGCACCAAGGCCAAGGTCATGAGGATGGCGAGCCCGCCCATCACCCCTCGCAGGAGGAGGATGGTGTTGAGCTTCTGGGGGGCAATTGACTTGTTGGGGGCGACATCGACCACGAGTTTGAGGCCCAGTCCGAGATCGGCTATCAGGAAGAGAACGTTGGCAACGGAGAACGCGGAGGTGTAGGTGTTGTAGTCCTCCATCAGATATGCGTTCAGGATTATCGATAATATCAATGTGGAGACCTGGCTGATCAACTGCACCAATGCCATGGCCAAGGAGTTCTTGGCCACACCTCTTACCAGGCCCGTTGGATCACCGTCACGCCGCCGCGACGGGCTCAAAGTAATGACGTTTTAAATATATTCTCATCTGAGGTTGGTCCTCGTCGAGTCTGGACCATGAGCATTGATCTTCCGCACCGTCGCAACAGGATCGTCCGACGAGAGTACCTGGTCCTCATCGACCTTCATCTTAAGAAGGTCGTTCGTCAGCTTGGCGAGCTTGGACCCATAGCCATATCGCACGAATAAGGGGACAGGGTCGTTGAGGTCGAAGTAGGCGTTGACGTCCACTTGTAAGCAGGACCTTATCCACTGGAACGTGGTTATCTCACCTCGTCGTCGGAGACGCCAGAAGGAATCGATGTCATTGAGGCTGTCCCACCACCGGACCCCATCAGGGTAGTCTCCCGATCTCGGTAGATATGGCCTCCCGGTGAGATGGCAGTATTGGTATAGTACGAGAGGCCTCCCCGCCTTCGCCTGCAGGGCATTGGTCTGCCCGGTGCGTGCGTTCATCTCCACCATCTTCCACTCCCCGTCCTTCTGGTCCTTCTTGAACTCCACATAACCGATGCCTCGGTAGCCGATGCCTTTCATGTACCTGAGGCCGAGCTCGGTAACCTCGGGCTGATGAGCACTCTCTACCAGGGAGCCGACGCCAAAGCTCGGTGGATATTGCCGTAACTTATGCCAGCAGAAGGTCGGGGATTCTTTGCCATTCTCATCGAAGAACGCCCCCACGCTGTAGAGGTCCTTCCCAGGCGGCCAGATTATGGACTGGACCATCACCTCATGCCCCGAGGCGAAAACGGTGGCCATCCTCTCTCGTAACTCTGCAGTGGTGGTTACGATGAACCCCTTGTTGGCAAAGGTGGTGCACCATCTGTGGGAGTACAACGGCTTTATGAAGGCAGGGTAGCTGACGGTGCTTTCCACCTCTTCCAGGTCGGCCGGCCCAACGGGAAAGTGCGTCACCGGGACGGGTATGCCCAATCGTATGGCCTCATCATGCTGGAGACGCTTGTTGATCATGGCCTCCCGGACCTTCTCCGGTGGGGTGAGGAAGATGAATTGCTCAGAAAGGGCCTTCTCGTTCTTGGAGAGGAAAAGGACCGCAGCATCGGACGCGGGGAAGATGAGCCCCTTCTCATCCTGTCCCTCCCCTGCCCGTAGGAGTGCCTGAAGGAGCGCCTCAGGATCATCCTTGATGTCTTTGACGACCAATTTCCTCACGAACTTGGAGGCGAAACCTGGAGCGTCGGGCCGGCTGTCGATGCCTACAACTGGAACGCCCTCGCGGCCCAGGGTCCGGGCGACGGCGAGCCCATTAGCGCCCATGTTGATGACATAGGCTGTCGGCAGGTGGTCCTCGGTGATGGTCTGGCACTCCTCGCGTGGATACCACCTTCTCCACTTTTTATACCCTGCGACCAGGGAATCAATGGCCGAGGAATAACGACCGTTCCCGCATTGATATCTGCAAAATGCTTATTCATGCACAGCCCCTCACTCTCCCGATGCCTCCAGGACGTATCCCCGAAGAGCAGCTGGCCCGCCAATGCAGATGGCTTGGAGATTCATGGATATGGTTGCTGAGGACCATTGTGCTCCCAGGCATGTCGATGGGCACAGGGAGGCCTACAGCGCTGGACGTTGGTTGCGGTCCCGGTCTGGTGATGGAATTGCTGTCCCCTTATCTGGATGTGCAAGGCGTGGACATCGATGCTGAGGCCGTATACGCCTGCAGGTCCAGGGACCAGAAGGCGGTGCAGGCAAGGGCCGAGGATCTGCCTTTCGATGATGCCTCGTTCGATATCGTGTACTGCTCGTACCTTCTTCTCTGGGTCGAGGATGCGGCGGCGGCAGTGAGGGAGATGGCCAGGGTGGCAAGGACATGGGTCCTGTGCTTTGCAGAGCCTGATTACTGCGGTCGCATAAGCTACCCGCCTGAGGTCTCGGTGATCGACGATGCTATGGTCAGGGGGCTGAGGGGGCAAGGTGCGGATCCGGAAATGGGGCGGAAGATACCGGGCATCATCTCCCAGTGCGGCCTGGTTCCCGCCACGGGAACGTTCTCGGGCATGCGGATGGCGGGATGGACGAAGGAGGAGGCGGACCGAGAGTGGGAGGAGATCGTCCACATGACATCAGGCATCTTGGGGCAGGACAAGATGGCCGTGGTGAGGCGGGCGTGGGACCAAGCGGTGACGGAGGGGACGCTCGTTCAGCATAATCCGGTGTTCTATGCCCTATCCAAGAAGGAGCGCTGACGGTCAGGAGGGCCCGTGGTCCCAGCATGCCAGGCTACCCATCTTCCGGGCGAGAGGGCAACCTCCGCCGCAGGTGTCCAGTAGGGCGCAGTCCGTGCACTTCTCCTCCACGTACCTCCTGCCCCTGATCTCCTTGCACAGATCATGGTTCCAGATGTACTCCCAAGGGTCCTGCAGTATGTTGCCCAGGGGACAGTAGTAGCTCTGGCATGGAAGGACCGTACCATCCGGCTCTACCGCCATATTGATGGAGCAGGCCGTGCACTGCTTTATGCCCAAGCCGAGGTTGATGGGGTTAAGCTCACAGTACGGCGTGGGGGTGTACCACACCATACGCACCCCGGCCTCCTCGGCCAGCAGGTTGAGCTTTGTGAGAATGTCCTGTAGGACTGGATAGGCCACGCCCTCGGTCTCCTTTCCCTTGCCGGAGCGGATGATGCTGTTGAAAGCGATGTTCTTCACGCCCAGGGAGATCAGGAACCTCATTGTGTCCAGGACATCATCCTTGTTCGAAGCCATGATGGTGGTGTTCGTGCTGACATACAGGTCCTCCTTCAACGCTGCTCTCAGGCCCTCGATCGTCTCCTTCCAGGCCCCCAGGGCTCCCGATAGACGGTCGTGCACATCCTCACGGTGGGATATGACCGTGATCTGGACATGGTCCAGGCCCTTGCCCACCAGGTCCTTGAGGTATCCCGGGGTACTGAGCTTACGGCCGTTCGTGACGAGGCCGGTCACCTGTCCATAGCTCTCAGAGCGGGCTATCAGCCGGTCCAAGTAAGGTATGAGCGTTGGCTCTCCCCCAGTGAACACCACGTGGGGAATGCCGAGCTGCCATGTCCGGGCGATGACCTTCATCCACCTGTCCTCATCAAGCTCTTTCAGATCCCGAGGCTCGTTGTAGCAGTGGGCGCAGACGTTCTGGCAGTGGTAGGTGAGGGCCAGGTCCATGCGGTAGGGGGCGGGGAAGTCGTCCGCGCCTATGGTAGGTCGTTCCGTGCCGATTATCTCCAGAATATCGGTCTCACCGTTCATGAAGCGCACCAGTTGATCGGAGATGCGGGAGTAGTGCTCCGAGGCGGTGGAACGGTCCAGACCCTGGTAGCGGTGGCTCATGTAGCGGAACATGTCCTCCTCGGTCCGGCCCTCCAGGAGGCACCTCACGTAATCCAGCGCCGTACCGTTCAGCTCCACCAGCTGCGAGGCGTCGATAATCAGGATCCCCCTCTGCTTGGAGTCCACCCTCAGGTGGAACCGGTGATGTGCAAGTGTTCCCATGCCATCATAACGGAAGACGCCCTGATGGAGCCCCCGACCCATGAGCTCAGACCAGCGTTGGGAGAGTCTCATCAGCGGCCACCTCCGGCACAGGCGCAGGCGCAGGCACAGGCGCAGGCACAACTGTGGCCCCCGCCCCCGCCACGGTACCCGCTGCTGGACGCTGAAGTGATGGGGATGGGGTTGGTGCGTGAAACCACCTGCCCAGTTAGCCCCCTCATGTCATTGACGACGTTCTTGCCCGCGTCTCTAACCTTGTCCACATAGTCCTGGGCCAGGTTCTTTCCCGAGGAAAGACCTGCGAGTGGGTACCCGTTGACCGTACGTCCGGTCGTAGGGATATTTACTGGGAGTGGGAAGACCGTCCTCCTCATCCTCCCTTCATAGTTCTTGTCGAGCATCATCCACTCATTGCTCTGCTGCAGCACCGAGGCGAACTCCTCCGGCGTCTGGGCATCGGTCACCTGCTTCCACGCCTGGTCAACGATGGAGCTGTAGTATGTCTTGGTGACATTGATATCGAATCCTTCCAGCTTCTTCGTGGTCATTTTAATGAGTCCTACGAGGCAGTCCCTTAGGGCGTTGCGGGCCACCTTTCCATCCTTTCCGATGGCCTTCAAATAATCCGTTTCGTACGTATGCTCTCCCGCTTCGGCGAGCTTTTGCAGCTGCATGGGGTAGCTCTCGTCGACCACCCTGACCATCTTCTTCCTGAGCAGCCCAAACAGGATCATGGTGGCGACGTTCTCCAGGGGACGCTCAAGAACGACCGCGGCCTCCACGGCGGTGAGGTCCCGGCGGGGTCCCGCCCCCACTACGCTCAGTTTGGGCTCGAAATAGTCCATGCGGCGCTTGGAAGCCCCACGGAGGGCTGCGACGAAGATGGATATGAACATGGCCACGAAAATGATGGGGAACAGAAGGGCGAAGAGAATGCCCAGGTCCTCAAAGAGGTCTCCACCGCCCCCATTGAGGTCAGGATTGGTGGAGGGGTCGAAGTACACAGCCACATGACGTGTGGGGAATCCCGCCCCCACATCGTAGGCCCCCACGGACTGGGAGCTGGGATCTACCTCAGTGGCCTCCCAGGTGGCCACCATCCTCCCTATCTCATTATCCATGAACAGGCCGTCGAATGGCTGGTTGGTCAACCATGTCACCTCCGATGCCTCGGTCAGACTCTCGGGCAGGATGACCGAGGCGTTCAGGAGGCCGGTGTTCCCGTTCTGGTATTCAGGGTTGAACCACGTGGGAGTGAACTTGACCCCTGCCTGTCCTTCTTGATCAGGGTTGGAGTAGATCATGTGGGGATTGTTGATATGGAATAATAGCGTGAACGAGCCTCCGCCCTGGATGGCGCTGATGGTGCTCGGCAAGAGGTCCACTGCCACTCCAATATCTATCCACGGGGAGGTGTAAGGCGTGCGGGTCCCCTGCTCCGTTCCATCGACGATCACCTTGGCGGTCGCCGTGGACAGGTCGTACAGTGAATTGGGCATGCCGATGTCCACTCCGTCCAGATAACCGACATCGGTGAAATGAAAGAGGTAATCGATGTCCACGCTGCCGTCCTGCAGCAACGTGACGTTCACTCTCTCCTCCGCCAAGGAGAAGGAGTAGTCCGCTGCCGACGCCTGGCCCACAGGATCGGCGAACGAAACGACGGATGCTGCCAGGGCGAGGGTGAAGATGACGGCCAAGACCGCTCGCGGGAGAGGGTACGGCCGATGACCTACCATTTGGGGGCCTCCTCCATGGCGTATACGCTGCCGCAGTAAGGACACTTCACCACAATGCCTCCTTTGACGATGCTGAGGTCCTTGTCTGAGAGCGGTGCACCGCACGAGCGGCAGGTCATCTGTTTCTGCTCCAGTGAACCTGAACCGCTCATCTGAACGTTGAATGTCTGGTTGATGAGCTTGGGCTGGGCCGCCTCTATCTTGTCGCTCCGATACACGAAGAAGAGGAGCGCCCCCGCCATCACCAGCATGATAGCCCCGGTGATCAGATTGATGGTGCCCCAGGCGATGATGAATATGCCGCCCAACAGTATGAGGAATATGGCCACAAATATCAGCACGCCGCTCAGTATCTTGTTCATGCAAGCTCCTGGATATGAGAAACATATATCCTGATAATAAAGGGATGCTGAACCTGGTTGACTATCTCGGTCTCAGACCGGTAAGCCTCTCGCTCACTTCCCACAGCATCCTGGCCTCCTCAATATCACTCGATATGGGGGCAGGCCTTCTCGACCTCGAGCTGATAAAGCACTGACCGGTCAATCCCACGACCTCAGGTGAGGCCGCTAGATGGATGATTGTTTTAACTCCCGACCTCCGGCTCAGCTCAAAGGGGCGCACGGCCACCATGTCCAGACGCGTCATCCCTCCGGCCTCGATCCCAAACCTTGTTCGCCTCGTCCTGTGTTCAACAAAATTGGCGGTCACTCCTGTCCCCCGCAAACGATGGGCAAGCTCGTAGGTGAAGAGGATGTTCGCGAGCTTAGCCTGACCGCATGCTAGGGACGGCGAGTACCCTCTATCCAGCATCAGATCGTTCAGTTTTAGGGGGCCCGCTGGATAGGGCGTTGAGGAGACAGTGATTATTCTGGAAGGAGCAGAGAACAAAAGGTCGGTCATCAAAAGATTGGTCAGAAGGAAAGGGGCGAGATGGTCTAGGGCAAAGGTGCGTTCGTACCCGTCCACGGTCACTTCCCGCTCCCGAGCCACTACGCCCACGTTGTTGATGAGGACGTCGATGCGACGTTCCTCGATCATTATTTCCGATACTGATCTCCTCACCTCCGCCATCGAGGAGAGGTCTGCCAGAAGGGTCCTGAGAACAGTATGGGGGGCTTCCCGGATTATCACCTTGGCAACGGATGACAGTCGTCCCCTGTCCCCGCCTACAAGGACCAGTGTAGCTCCCATCTTGGCCAGCCCTACGGCCGTCGCTTTGCCCAGTTCTGTGGTGGCCCCCGTGATGAGCGCGACCTTGTCACTTATGAACATGCTTACCGCCCTCATGACCACAACCCGAAGTGATCGAGCATATCACTGAAATGATGTTCCTCAACAACTAGATGGCGACTGGTTCATGACGAAGATGATATGTCGACATGTAAGGTTCATCCCAGTACATTCATCCAGAATGAGCGGTTCTGCACTTGGTGCTTCAACTAAGAGGTCCTCAAGTCAGGAACTTTTCTCAATCCTGCCAAAATGTAACTTCAGGCCCACTAGGCATAAGTTCAGGGCCAGGGCGATGGCGTTCCATATAACTATGGGGAGGTCATCGGTCAGAAGACCGTAGAGCAGCCATAGGAACATCCCCACGCTTAGAAGCGTGGGCATGAGGAGAGATACCTCGCCCATCTTCCTCTCGCGCAAGCTCTTGATTATCTGAGGCACGAAACCGACCGTGGTCATTAGGCCTGCCATCAGCCCGAGCATGAGCCAAGTTTCCATTAAAAAAGGTGAATGTAACCCATGTCTATGTACTTTCCAGGTTCCCTCCTACAATTCGTACGGAGGACATGATGATCCTGCATCCGAATGAGGGGATTGCTTAATGTATGGATAGCACATCTTTTCACCGGCGATCCTATGGCGGTCCGGAAGATCATAAGAATCGATGAGAGCAAATGCAATGGTTGTGGTAAGTGCGTGGACGCTTGCGCTGAGGGAGCAATCGAGATCAGGGACGGCAAGGCCAGGATCGTCAAGGACATGTTCTGTGACGGCTTCGGAGCCTGCTTGGGCGAGTGTCCCCAGGGTGCACTGACCATCGAGGAAAGAGAGGCTGACCCCTTCGATGAGGAAGCGGCTAAAAGGCATGTGGAAGATAGCCGCGCTCCCGCCTCATGCGGCTGTCCTTCGGCAGTTCCTATGCTCCTGCGTCCTCAAGGAGTTGCATCAACACCGACCGAGGGTGGGTCGGAGCTGGGCAACTGGCCTATTCAGATGAACCTGGTATCTCCCAACGCTCCTTACTTCAGAGGGGCCCGCCTGCTGCTTGCTGGGGACTGTACAGCATTCGCCTTCGCCTCCATGCATCCCAGCTTCATTCGGGGGCGCACCACGGTCATAGGATGTCCAAAGCTTGACGATAACCGCGAGTATGTGGAGAAATTGAGTGCTATCCTCAGCGCCAACGACATCAAGGATATCACCATCTTGCACATGGAGGTGTCTTGCTGTGGGCAGCTTCGTCGCCTGGTGAAAGAGGCGATGACGAAGGCGGGGAGCAATGCGGATATCTCCAGTTACACCATTGGCCGGACCGGGGCGCTGGTCAAGGATTGATGAAAAATAGCCAATAGCCAGCATTAGTTGGATGTATAATCCAACTACTTTTTTCACCTAATAAACCATATATAGGCCGACCCGCCTCGACGATGTCAATTGGATGTATAGTCCAATAGGCTTTGAGGTCTATGAAGGCGGCCACGCTTTGGAATCCAGGCAATATGTCGGTGGGTGAGGTGAAGGAGCCCCAATGCCCACCTGGAGGAGCGGTCCTGAGGGTGACCGCCTGCGCCGTCTGCCCCACAGACATCAAGATGGCCCGAGTGGGCCAAAGGGATCTGTCATATCCTCGCATACTCGGCCACGAGGTGGTGGGGGTTGTGGAGCAGGTCAGCGGAACGGGGCCCCTGTCGATCGGGGACACCGTCCAGGTCTGGCCCGGCGTGGCCTGCGGCCAGTGCCCCTCATGCATAAAGGGGCTGGACAACATGTGCGCACACCAGGGCATCATCGGCTTCAACCACGATGGTGGCTTCGCCGAACTCATGGCCGTTCCCGCTCCCACGGTGGCCGGGGGAGGGGTCAACATCCTGCCCTCTGGTGCGGACCCGGTGCTCGCGACATTAACCGAACCACTGGCCTGCTGTGTGCATGGTCAGAACGCCGCGTCCGTGTCCACCAGCGACCGCGTGGTGATCTTCGGAGCCGGCCCCATGGGCTTGATGCACGCAGCGTTGGCACGCAGGAAGGGGGCACGGGTCCTGGCCGTAGAGCCAGACCCGGAACGCAGGGAGCTGGCCGTCCACATGGGGGCAGACGCTGGGATCGATCCCACATCTGGAGCGCTGTCCACATCGGTGAACGAATGGACGAACGGCCAGGGGGCCGACGTGGCCATACTGGCCACCCCCAAGGTCAAGGTGGACGACGACCTGTTGAGGCTCATGGCACCTCGGGGACGGGTCTGTGTCTTCTCCGGACTGCCCAAGAACGATCCCCGAACGGACGTGGATATAAATCAGCTGCACTACCGGGAACTTCTCCTGGTGGGGGCCTACGGATGCACCAGTGCAAGCGATACCGAGGCCTTCGGCATCATAGCCCGCGGGGAGGTGGACCTGCAATCCCTGATATCGCAACGCTTGCCTCTGTCCTCGATCGAGGAGGCTTTCAGGGCCATAGAGGGCCGCAGGGCGTTAAAGTGCGTTATTGATGATCTTGAAAGGTGACATTATGGAAGAGAGGCTTAGGACATTCGGCGCTAACGTGAACCATCTCATCGGAGGCGGGGACCTGACCCGTGCTCAGGCGAAGGAGATGTTCCGCCAGATACTGTTGAACGAGCAACCCGACCTACAGCAGGGCGCGTACCTCGCGGCCATCACTGCCAAGGGGGCCACCCCCCAGGAGATCGCAGCAAGCTGGGAGGCCATCTATGAGATCGATACCATCAAGGTCACGCCCAATGTCAACGCCCCTTTGGTCGATAACTGCGGGACGGGCATGGACACTCTCAAGACCTTCAACATCTCCACCGCTGCCTCCATCATTGCCGCCACTGATGGCGTGGTCATGGCCAAGCATGGGGCCAGGGCCATAACCTCCCGGTGCGGGACCGTGGACATCGTGGAGACGCTGGGCGTAGATGTGGAGTGCGATGTATCCATCGTCAAGAGGAGCATCGAGAAGGCTAGCATAGGCATCTTCAACGGCATGTCGCCCAAGGTCCACCCGACAGCTCTGGGAAGGATCCTCTCTCAAATAAGATTCGGCACCATCCTTAACATCGCCGGCTCCCTGGCCAATCCCGCCCTTCCTCGCTACGGGGTCAGGGGAGTGTACTCGGAGAGCATGATCAAGCCCACTCTGGAAACGATGAAGGAGATGGGATATCATCAGGCCATCGTATTCCATGGCCTCAACGCATCGGGGAGCAAGGGCATGGATGAGATGTCCACCCTCGGACCCACCAAGGTCATGGAACTCCGCAAGGACGGTTCCATACTGACCTACACCGTCGATGCCCAGGAGATGGGGATCAAGCCCGGTGTAGAGAAGGACCTCCTGACGACAGGGAACCGGGAGCAGGAGGCCGTCCAAATAATGAGGCTGCTCAGCGGCGAGGAGAACGGCTCCCGCCAGGACATCGTGTGTCTTAACACCGCGCCAATATTCTACATGATGGGGAAGGCGTCATCCATCGAGGACGGGGTGGAGAGAGCGCGGTCGATACTCGACAGCGGTGCGGCCATTAAGAAGTTGCAGGAATGGATCAGGGTACAGAACTCCGATCCCTCCCTGGGCGAGGGGAGGTTCAATGACCTCGTCGCCCGGGCTGACATACTGGCCTGAACATCAGATGGCCTGACGCTCCTCGTCCTTCTTTCGAATCCGGGGAGCTTTCTTAGCTTTCTTAGAGCTGTGGACATCCTCTTCCTCATCCGAGGACAGGACGACCGAAGAAAGCTGTGCCTGGCCATCGAACTCTACGACCGGCACCTTGGCCGCCTTGTACAGCCTCTGGATGAACTCCTTCATAAACTCCAGCTCCTCCAGCGTGACCTCTGGCGGCAATTGCAGGCGGAACATGTGGACCTCTCGGATGGTATCGAAATAATACCGGATATCGGCCTGGCCGAGGAGCTCACGGAAGCGCGGAGCATCCTTCCTCCGCTGCGATAGTGATGTCAACCGTTCCACCCACACCGCATCGGCATTGAGCAGTATGGTCTCTACCCCGAGTACTTTCCACATGCTCGTCCGGTAGCTCATTTCCCTAGATAAATGCTAGGAAAGATTATGGGAGGGGACATCGCAAGGTCGGATGAGTTGTCGGTTTATCTATCAACTATAAATATTAAAAATACCCAATTTAATAACCCGTGACCGAAGGAACGTTATATCGAAATATGTCTATACGGGAAAAGATGCGCCCCGTGCCACGATTGTTAAGCTCCATAGGTAATAATCCCGTCGTCAAGCTCACTAACATCGTCCCTGAGAGATGCGCTGAGGTGCACGTTCTTCTTGATTACCTCAATCCCTCGGGAAGCGTTAAGGACCGCATCGCTAAGTACATGGTGGAGAGGGCCGAGGAACGCGGGGACCTGCATCCGGGGGACCGCATTGTGGAAGCCACCTCCGGCAACACAGGGATCGCCTTCGCTATGATAGGGGCCGTCAAAGGCTACAAGGTGACCATCGTCATGCCGGAACAGATGAGCAAGGAGAGGAAAGCCCTGATCGAGGCCTTGGGGGCGGACATCGTATGCACCCCCGGCTGCGGCAGCGACGTGGGCCTGGCCTTGGCCAAGGTCAACGAGATCAAGGCGAACGACCCCAAGGTGTGGGTCCCCGACCAGTTCTCCTCCGAGGACAACTCCCGGGCCCATGAGGCTACCACCGCCCCGGAGCTGGTGAGGGGCGTAGGCCGGGATATCAGCGCCTTCGTCGCGGGAGTGGGCACGGGCGGAACCCTCATGGGAGTGGCCCGGTACTTTCAGAAGGAGCATATCGATGCCGAGATAGTGGCAGTGGAACCGGCCGAGTCCGCCGTCATGTCCGGCGGTGAGAAGGGTTGCCACCAGATCGAGGGCATCGGCGATGGCTTCATCCCACCCTTGGTCAAGATGGATGTGGTGGACAGGGTGGAGGTCATCGCCTCGGACGAGGCCATTCAGATGTCCCTCATGCTCATGAGAGAGGAAGGGATCATGGGGGGCATCTCCACGGGGGCCAATGTGGCCGCGGCCATAAGGGTCGCCGAGGACCTGGGGCCTGGAAGGAAAGTGGTCACCCTGGCCCCGGATTCCTGCACCCGGTACTTCTCAACCGCCCTGTTCTGAGCGACCGAGGTCCGCTACACAACGGTCCCGGTCTTCCTCTTCGTCGACGGATAAGGTTAAGCCCCTGACGCGCATAGTGGCGATGTTATGCCCGTCCGCTTGCCTCCTCACAAGCACTGCCTGAACTGCGAGGACCCCATCCCGGAGAACAAGGACTACTGCTCCGAGGAATGCATGGTTGAGCATGGGCTCAAGAAGAAGCAGGGTAGCCGCAAGATGACGTTGTTCTATGTTGCCGCTGCCATCGTCCTGCTTTTGCTGTGGGTGTTCTCTTTCGTCAAGTTCTAGACCCGTTCGTAATTGCGTTCAAAGTCCGCAGCAGGCCCACGGTCTCCCTTACGTCGTGCACCCGGATGATATTGGCCCCGTTCAGTGCGGCCAGGGCAGCCGCGGCCAGACTTCCTCCCAATCTCTGTTCCGGGGGCTCCCCGGTGATCCGGCCGATGAAACCCTTCCGGGACGCCCCTATCAGGAGGGGTCGGCCGGAACAGCGCATCTCCCGGAGGCGATCGAGGATCTCCAGATTATGCTCCAGGAGCTTTCCGAAGCCTATTCCGGGGTCTAGGATGATCCGGTCGCGGCCCAACCCACGCTCCTCGGCGAGGTCCATCCGCTCCTCCCAGAACCGCATGATGTCGGCGACCACATCCTCGTACGTGGTCGCGTCCACCTTCTCCTGCATGGTCATGGGATCGCCCAGCATATGCATGAGGATGACCGATACATTACTTTGGGAGGCGACCTCGACCATGGCCGGGTCCTCCAGACCGGACACGTCATTGATTATGCTCGCCCCGGCCTCAATGGCCGCCATGGCCACCTCCGGTTTGCGGGTGTCCACGGATATGGGGAGCGTGGTTCGCTCGGACAGGAAGCTGATGATCGGGACCACCCTCCCCAGCTCTTCCCGGGTATCTACTGGAAGCGCCCCGGGACGGGTGGACTCACCGCCCACGTCGATGATGTCCGCTCCCTCGGCCACCATCCGCAGGGCACGCTGGACGCATTCACCGACGTCCACTTCGCCCCTGCCCTCGGAAAATGAATCAGGCGTGGCGTTGACTATCCCCATGACCAGGGGTCTGCTGAAGTCCAGACTACCTCGGGGAAGGGTCATGGAGGGCGCGCCCTGAGAGCAGTACGCCTGAAGTGCCGAAAAGGCATCCTCGTCCTCCCCGACCAAGGTATCCAGGGAACGAAGGTCCCCTGCCAGCACGCAGGCCCAGTACTGTAGGCCCGTTCTCCGACATAGGCACCGCGTGCCCTTCTCGCGCAGCATGTCGCAGAAGGACCGAACCTCAGGGCCGTTACCCTCGACGAACAGCGCTGCCATCAGCTCGGAAGGGAAGACCTCTGGGTAATCGAACCCTAACCTACGTAGGTCATTTTTTACGGCGGTCCCTGAAGGGTAGGTCCTTGCCCTGAATATCATGTCACATCAGGGTATCGATCAGCTCCACCAGGTCCTTGATCTCGACCTTGGACTGAGAGCGGTCCTTCCCGACCTTGAGGTTGTTGACGCAGAACGGGCAGGTGGTGACCAGAACGTCTGCGAAATCGGCCTCCTGCACCCGCTTGGCAGCTATCTGCTCCGACAGATCGGGGTAGGCTGAACGGACACCTCCGCCGCCACCACAGCAACGGGCCTCCGCGGAGTTGCGGGGCATCTCCTTGAAGGATGCACCCGGTACTCTGGAAAGCACCTCCCGGGGGGCCTTGTAGACCAGGGAGTGGCGTCCCAGGTGGCAGGGGTCATGGTATGTGATCTTCTTGTCCAAGCTTGATAGCTTGATGTCCCTGTCCGCCAAGAACTCGGAGACATGACGGACCTTGAATGGAACGTCCACATGCTTGGGGTACTCCTCCTTGAACATGCGGTAGCAGCCCGCGCAGGAAAATATCACCTCTTCCACGCCCTGATCGGCTATGGAGCGAACGTTCCTCTCCATCTGTGCTTCCACGTCCTTATCGGACCAGCCTACCCTGCCCATAACGCTCCCGCAGCAGGACTCGTCCAGCAGGGTGTAGTCCTCACCTAGCTTCTTCAGTATGGATATCGTGGCCTTGGCAGTGGACTGGTTGCGGTAAGCGGAGGTGCAGCCGACAAAGTAGCCCAATCTTGCCTTATGAGGCTTCTCCCCGAAGACCTCCGCCACGGGACGCTCGTCGCCGTACGGGTTTCCATATTTCTTGATGCTCTCCACCACCTTGCGGTGGGCAGGTAACGAGATGCCGGAATTTACCAGGTCCTTCCTGGCCCTCTCCACTACCTCGACGACCTTAACCTTCGATGGGCATCGCCTCTCGCAGTCCTTGCAGGTGGTGCATTGGTACAAGGCCTCCACCACCGAGGGGTCCGCCGGTATCTCCTTCTGCATGAGCCCGTATGCCAGGATCACCCTTCCCCTGGCCACACCTATGTCCCAGCCGATATCTTCGAACGCAGGGCAAACGCTCTTGCAAAACCCGCACATGGTGCAGGTCATCATCTCCTTCTTTACTTCTTCCAGGTTCTTTGCGTCGATAGTATCGGCCATCTCATATCACCCTCGGCACGGTAATGCTCCCATCCATATTGAAAAGGACCTTGGCATCCTTGTTGCTGGCCAGTGCGGCGTCGACGGCCTCCTGTACGGTCGCGAACGGCCGGATATTGGCCTTCTGCAGAAGTTGAGGGTCCAGGTCGGTAACGGCCCAGACATTGGCCCACACGGCGATCTCCGCCATCTTGGCCGCCTTATGATATCCCAGTTTGTACTCCCGCGCCAGGTTCACAAGGACCTCGCGGGGGTCCTGGGACAGCGATAGCTGCTGCAGGAAGGTATCATGGCCGATGCCTTGCCGGCACTTCGACACCATGATTATCGTTCCGCCCTCCTTGAGGGCCCACTTGCCGTTGTCCAGTGCTTTCTGCGATTGGTATAGGTCCACGTCCATGGGGTAGGGGGCTATGGACACGACGACATCGGCCTTCTCTTCGATCCCCACGGAGAAGACCTCGTTGGCCCACTTTACTGCATGGGCGAAAGAGGCATGCAGGTCCCCGGCCTCCACCTTGTAGATGCTCTGGTGGCGGTCCAGGACTATCTGGATAGCGAATATGGGCTTATCCTTCACTACCTTAAGCGCATCCATCATGTCCTCGTGCACAGGGTTGCCCTCCAGAACCAGCGCCTGAGCCTCCTGCTTCATGGCCAGCTTGTGGTTCTGCTCGATGGTCTTGCGAGCGGCCACCCCGGGGAGGAAGGATTTGCGCCCTCCAGTGTAGCCTGCGAAATAGTGAGGCTCCACCGAGGTGATGATGACCAGCCGGTCGGCGTTGACAGCCATCTCGTTCACGAGCATCTCGGTCCCGTTCTTGGACGTGCCTAGGAACAAACAGTTGTCTTTCTTGGAGTCATGGCAATGGATGTTCGACCGCAGCTTATCGAGGTGCTTCCCGAATATGAAACGGTACTCGTCCTCGGTGGGCGCCCGGTGGTCGCCGGTGGCGATGAGGTACCTCGCCTTGGTGAGATCCATTCTCTCGCTCAAGGCATCCAGGACCTTGCAGGTCGGCGTCGGTCGTGTACCGTCGTTGACGATGAAAACGATGTCCTTTCCCCCTTCCAGGAATTTCTCCAGAGATGGACCGGCGACCGGGGCTTCCAATGCCCGTCTGACCTCTGAACGTTCGTCCCCCACATGAACGTCCTTAGGGTAGATGGTACCAGCAAAGTTCTCCTCTGGCAGATGAACAAACTGTTTCTCGTCCTTTCCATACGGGATAGTGAGCCTCATACCTCAATCAATTTGGAATAATGGAGCCGATATTTAATCGTTTGATAATTTCTAACATCTATCTCTGCGAATTGTGAGAGGCGACCTACTGGAACCGTCGCCAGGGAATAACGCATCCCACCGGAAAAAAGGATATTAGGCCCCCACGCTCCTTAGTAAGGTCATGAAGACCCTAGCAGACCTCGGGGAGAAGGAGATCGTGACCTTGCTGCTCCAAGGGGTCAGGACCACGGTGGCCGTGGGGCCAGGAGATGATGCCGCGGCCATCGACCTGGGGGATCGCTACCTGGTGGTGTCCACCGATGTCATCACCCGCACCTCCCACATCCCCGACGGAATGACCGATTGGCAGGTGGGATGGTTCGCCGCCGCCGTGAACTTCAGCGACATCGCGGCCATGGGCGCACGGCCCTTAGGGCTGGTGATGGCCTACACCCTCCCCCGGGATATGCCGTTCACCAGGCTGGAGAGCATCTCACAGGGGGTCAACGACTGCTGCCAGGCTGTGGGCGCCGACCTCCTGGGCGGCGATACCAAGGAAGGTACGGGAATAGTATTGGCAGGCACCGCACTAGGCCTGGTGGATAAGGATAGGATCTTGCTGCGGAGGGGCGCGAGGGAGGGGGATATGATCGCTGTCACCGGGCCGCTGGGGCTGTCCGCGGCGGGGTATGCCGCCATCAGGAACGACATTGATGCCCCTCTTGCCGTGAAGGCTCTCCTGGAACCTCAGCCCCGGACGGCCGAGGGCATGGTCCTTTCCTCCTCTGGAAAGGTAACCTCGTGCATGGACATCACCGACGGACTGGCCTACTCCATCGGGGAGCTGTCGAGGCAGAGCGGAACGGGTTTCGAGGTTGTCTGGGAGAGCATACCTGTGGGCGATGGGGTCGCGGAGGTGGCCCGGAAGAGCGGCGTCCCGTTGGAGGACCTGGTGCTTCACTTTGGCGGAGATTATGAGCTTCTGTTCACCTTCTCCCCCCAGGCCTCACAACCACTGCAAAATGCGCTGGGAGGACGCATGCATATCATCGGTCAGGTCAAGGGAAGAGAGAACCAACTGATCGTCGGTGAAAAAGCAACGCCCCTGGACACCAGGGGCTACGAGCATTTCAGGAGGTGACCATGCAGGAAGCGAGATTCTGGACCGGAGAAGGGGAGAGGGTGCGCTGCCACCTGTGCCCGCATTCCTGTCTCATCGCGTCGAGGAAGAGGGGGATATGTGGAGTACGCGAGAACCGCGAAGGCACCCTGTACAGTATAAACTACGGTAAGGTATCCTCCATGAACGTCGATCCCATTGAGAAGAAGCCCTTGTACCACTTTCATCCTGGTGAAGCCATTTTCTCCCTGGGGAGCTTTGGATGCAATCTTAGGTGCTTGAACTGCCAAAACTACCTCATCTCCCAGGCTGCGATGGGGGACCTGCCCCTGAGAGATATGGCACCCCAAGAGGTGAGCGAGATGGCCATGGCCCAAGGTTGTCGCGGAGTGGCCTTCACTTATAACGAACCCACCATCTGGCATGAGTTCACCTATGATGCCATGAAGGTCGCCAGGGACAGGGGATTGTTCACAGTATATGTTACCAACGGTTTCATCCAAGAGGCTCCCCTCCGGGAGCTGTCTGAACAACTTGGCGCGATGAACATCGATGTCAAGGGGTTCACCGGCAGGTTCTACTCCGAGGTCTGTCGGGCCTCCCTGGAGCCGGTTTTGCACACCGTGGCTCTGGCCCATGAGCTGGGTATCCATGTGGAGCTCACATACCTCATCATCCCGGGAGAGAACGATGGTCGCGAAGAAATATCCGAGTTCTCTGCTTGGGTAGCGAACATCGACCCCGACATTCCTGTGCACTTTACGAGATTCCATCCTGATTACCAGATGTCCGACCGGGCTCCCACACCACGGTCCACGATGGAGATCGCCAGAGAGATGGGGGTCAAGGCGGGGCTGAACTTCGTTTACCTCGGGAACATCAACATCCCTGGAGGAGGGGATACCACATGTCCTCAGTGTCATACGAAGGTCGTGGAAAGGCGTGGTTACCAGGTCCTGCTATTGAATGTTCGTGAGGGGCGGTGCACGGTGTGCGGCCGGGACCTTAACATGGTCTGCTCGAAGAAGGAACGGTGAACGATCGAACTCCTTGCAGGTGAGAGAGGAGAGGGTCAATGGCGCTTGCCTCCGCTGAGGCCTCATCCTTTCACCTCCACCGTATGCAGCTCCGTTAAGAGGGCCGTCCCTGCTGAACTCGCGTCCGCCTATCTCATGAGATCCGAGAGTATTTCAGCGGATGAACAGGAACAGGAGGTTGCCGATGACGACCGAGAACAGCAATGATGCGGCGATAGGAATGAGGAAAGGGACCTTGGGGGTGACCCATACCTCATTTTGCCCGGCGGCGCTGAGCTTATCCAGGTCCTCTTCGACCGTCTCTGAGGCCGGAGGGAACACGCTGAACTTCACTGTCCCCTCTTCTACACGCTCCATGGGCCACACGAACTTACCTTTGGCCTCTTCAATGGGCATCCTGTAACCGAGCAGCATGGCAGGGAACCGGACCTGCTTCTTGGAAAGGTTGTAGAAGAGTAGGAGAACGGGAACGATAACGGTGATAATGGCTGCGTTGAACAGGATCAGGAGGGGGAACGGCAGCACGAACTGGGCCGCGTCATAGGGAAGGGCGATCAATGGGAACGGTTCAATGATGGGATAGAGCGGGAACATGATGGAGAGGGCGATCAAGGCCTTCGCGTCTGCACCTCCCTTGATGATATCAAACTGATAGAGGAGAATGAAGATAAGGAACATGATAGGGACTATCATCAGCTTCCAGAAGTAGATGTCAGCGTTGTACTGGTAGATCATCACGGCAAGAAGTCCGAAGGACATGGCATACAATCCCATGGGAATTGGGCTTATCCCGTCCTCGAACATCCCTTTCCGGTCCCAGAAGATGTCCACGAAGAACCATGCGATTGGGGCCAATATGGCTAGATATGCGATGTTAGCTCCATCGAAGAGTATCTGCGCCGCGAGGAATGCCAGGCCCGCCCCACCGATCACCATCCAGTACACGTCCGATGCCTCTCTGGTCTTCCAATCAGCCCGGGCGGCGATGGCTAGCACGATGAACGCAATGGCAACCTTGAGGACAGATATCCAGTCCATGCGACTGGCCAAACGCTGGTTGCTAAAAACACTTTCTACATGGCTATCGAGGAAAATTAATTAGTGAGTATTTTATCCTGGCAGACGATGAGATGGAGCTTTGCGATATCTTCCGTCCTGCTGATCCTGACCATCGCCCTACTTTCCCCAACGGTAAGTGGGGATGGTATCAATGTCCTGGAGGTACAGGAAGGCTATGAGAAGATCGATGAGGCAACCGAGTCCATTACCTTCACCTGGGTAGCGTACAACAATGATACCTCACCTTACCTCCTGGAGGTTGTGGGGACCTTAGGTCCGAACGATGAGGGCAGGCTGCCCTCAAACGTAGACCTGGGGATCGGCCAAGATTATTCTGCTTTCGAGCCTGGGACCAGCCGGGAGATAGTCATTGTGTTGTCCTCCACTCAGGCAGTGGAGTCTATGGACTTTCCTATCCATGTCAACATGACCTTCACCAAGATGAGCGACCCTGATCAGGTGTACTTGGTGACCAAGTCGGCGATGGTCCATGTGGAAGCGCTCTTCGAGTCCACAGGGAACAAGATCTTTGGGATCTGGGACAACAATTTCCCCTCCCCCTTCAACACCTTGATATGGTCCTTCATATTCACGGTCATATTCTGGCTGGCAATAGCCGCCTTCATCTACTTCATCGTGGACCCCTTCATCCACATGCTGACAAGAAAGACCAAGACCGATCTGGACGATCGCATTCTGGAGGTCACCCGGGTACCGATATTCCTACTGATCGTGATCTTTGGCCTGGTGGACTCCCTATCCATAATAGACATACCTCAGGAGTGGCATGTCAACATAATCCTGCTGTACCAGATCCTTCTCATCCTGGTCTTAGCCTATGTGGCCTATCTCATCTTCGACAGGGTGATAATCCATTATGCTCAGAAGTGGTCCAAGGTGACCGATACCGAGGTCGATGATGTTCTGGTACCCCTTTTTCACAAGGCTGGCCTCATCCTCATACCCACGTTCGCCCTGGGAGCGGTGCTTAGCCTCTTCGGGATCGACCTCACCCTTCTGGTCGCTGGCTTTGGGGTCATAGGAATAGTCATCGCCTTTGCCGTGCAGGAGACCCTGAGCAACGTGTTCGCAGGTATGCAGCTACTTCTGGACCGTCCCTTCAATGTGGGGGACCTCGTAGAGATCGATACCGGGGAGATCTGCGAGGTAAAGAAGATAGGTCTGCGGTCCACCACCATGTACAACACCGCGGACCATGAGATCATCGTGGTTCCCAACAACGATGTTGTCAACAAGAAGGTGATAAACTACTCCCGGCCGGACATGCACCGCTCCATGAGCGCGGAGGTGGGCGTGGCCTACGGTACCGACCTGAACAAAGTGAAGGAGGTCCTACTGAAGATCGCCTCCGACCATCCTGATATCATAAGGCAGGATGGGCAGATGCCGTATGTCCGCTTGGCCAAGTTCGGAGATTCCTCCGTAGACTTCAAGCTGTGGTACTGGGTGGAGATAAAGAAGATGTGGCGGGTGGCATCAGAGGTGCGCCAAGCCATATACGACCGCTTCATGGCCGAGGGCATCGAGATCCCCTTCCCCCAGAACGTGGTGACGTTGAAGAGCGATAGAAAAGGACCCTAGGGAGGGACAAGAACTTCCCTTTTAACAATATATTTCTAAGGTGTCGGTACATTCGCTAATCAGTTGAAGAGGACGGAAGATCATGGATGTGACCACGGCCATTCGGACACGCAGGAGCGTTCGCAGGTATAAGAGGAAGGATATCCCGGACAATGTTCTCAAGGAAGTATTGGAAGCGGCACGCTTGGCGCCCTCAGCGGCCAATAGGCAGGCATGGGAGCTCATTGTGGTCAAGGACCCCGTACTTAAGGCAGGGCTTGTCCCCATCTGCAAGAACCAGAAGTTCGTGGAGGAGTGCTCGGTATTTTTGGTAGCCGTGGAGGACCCTCAGCAGAAGTGGAGCCGCGTGGACGTGACCATCATGATGGACCACATCACCCTGGCCGCTCACGAGAAGGGGCTGGGTACGTGCTGGATCGGTGCGTTCGACAAGGAAAAGGTGGGAGAGGTCCTGGGTGTGCCGGGGAACCGCACGGTAACCGTTTGCCTTACCTTGGGCTACCCTGACGAATCACCGGAGGCCCGCCCACGGAAATCTATGGATGAGCTTGTCTTCGAAAACAGATATGGCGCCCACTAGAAGATCGACTGGTGGCCGTCAGGTCCTATCCCCCTTCGATCCGATCAACGTGGCTGAGGCCCGGAATTTATGACCGGAACGCGAGCCCCTCCTGCAAGGAAAGAACCTGACCTCATCTCATTGGTCTATGAGCTGACGAGCCAGATACCTAAGGGTATGGTGTCCACCTATGGCGACATCGCTGCTGCCATGGGAGATCCCGTGGCCGCCAGGATGGTCGGTGAGGTGTTGTCGAAGAATCCTACTCCCATAGTCGTCCCCTGCCACCGGGTCGTATACTCCACGGGAAGGGCTGGATGGTATGGAGGTCATGGTAAAGGGGCAGCGGAGAAGGAAAGATTGCTGGGGGATGAGGGAGTAAAGGTGGTCGAGGGCACGGTCCATGACCTGAAGACCATAAGGTTTACCGGCTTCCGTTCACGACCGGTCCTCAGGGAACTGCATGAGGAGCAGACCCGGCTCGGTACCATGGTGGTGGAGAAGGACGAAGGCGAGAGGCCACACCTGGTCGCGGGCCTTGATGTCTCGTACGATGGTCCTAACGCGTACGGGGCCATAGTGATATGCGATCTCAACTCGGGGAAGTTGGTGGAGGAGAGGACGGAGCACACCACCGTGAGGTTTCCGTACATACCCACGTACCTGGCCTACCGGGAGCTTCCGGTCCTGCGGCCGCTGATCGATCGTCGTGAGGGTATCGTGTACCTCGTGGACGGGCATGGAGTACTTCACCCGCGGGGGGCGGGGATCGCTTCTCAGCTAGGTCTGATGCTAGAGGTGCCTACAATAGGCGCGGCCAAGAGGCATCTCGTTGGAAAGGTAGGTGAGGCCCGGGATGGGAAGGCGTCGATCTTCCTTGACGGTGAGCTGAAGGGATACCGTCTAGGCACGGGGAAGAGGTCCACCTATGTATCAGTGGGTCACCGAGTGTCCCTGGCCACGGCCGTGGCGGTATGCGAACCTCTGATCAGGAACGGCATCCCTTCTCCTCTTCGACGAGCGCACGAGCTCGCTAACGAGTTCAGGAGATCGCACCGATGAGGATCGCGGTGTTCGGGGCGGGAGCGTTGGGAAGCCTCTACGGAGGGCTCCTGTCAGAGGACCATGATGTCACATTGGTGGGACGCCAGGAGCACATCGACGCCGTGAACACGAACGGGCTTCAAATCGGCGGGATGTTGGAAGGGGTCCACCACCCCAAGGCTACGACCGTCGCTGAGGGCCTGGGCATACAGGACATGGTGCTGGTGACGGTCAAGGCCTACGATACTCGCGTGGCAGTTCGAGAGGTGGAGACCATGGTGGGCAAGGAGACGGCCGTGGTCTCGTTGCAGAACGGTCTTGGAAACTCTGAGACCTTGGGAAGAGCTTTCGGCTCGCGGGTCATCATGGGGGTCCCCTTTATGGGGGTCACCTTCTCCCGACCTGGATACATATGCCTGGCCGGCCTGGGGGAGACCGTATTGGGATCGCCCTCGGGGCAGCATGGCCTGGCGATCAGGGTGGGCGAGACGCTGTCGTCCGTGGGGCTGCCCACGCGGGTCTCCGCGAACATCGGCCCTGAGATCTGGATGAAGGCCATAATCAACGCGTCCATCAATCCCATAACCGCTCTGGTAAGGAAGGAGAACGGATGCATCAGCCAGCAGAGGGAGCTGCAGGAGCTGAGCAGGGCGGCATGCCAGGAGTGTGCTAAGGCCGCAGAGGCCAACGGGATCGCGCTGGGACGGGGAGACCTTTTCGAGAAGGTCTTGGAGGTCGCGAGGATGACCGCCCGTAACCGCTCCAGCATGCTTCAGGACGTGGAACGGGGGAAGAGGACCGAGATCGACTCCATAAACGGGGCCCTGGCCGAAGCGGGCGAATGCTATGGTGTGAGCATGCCTGTCAACCGTGCCTTGTGGTCCCTGGTCCGATCGCTTTAGTTCCAAAGCAATTAATAGCGCGTTCGGGCCATTATCAGGCGAGACCATGGTGGACGTCAAAGAGCTGACCAAGAGGGCACGGGTGCTGAACGAAAAGGGGCTAAGCGACAGAGAGGTGGCAGACGAGCTCCATCTGTCAGTAGACACCGTCCGCTATCTGGTGGAACAAGGCGAGGATGGCGGTCTCCCTCCCAGCGATGTTAAGATCGGGTGGAGGAGCCTGGGGGTCAGCGGCACCCGCATGGCGTTGATGAGCGATATCCTTGCAGACATCATCGAGGAGGAACTGGACAAGCAGAAGTTGGAAGTGGATACGGTCCTGGGGATCGCCCTCAACGGTGTCCCCTTCGCGACGTATATATCGGAGAACCTCGGCCTGGACCTTGCAGTGTACAAGCCCCCCGCGAAGAGGGGAGAAACGGGGGGCGCCATCTCTGCCAACTATGCGTCCATAGGTGGCAAGAGAACGGTCATCATCGACGACGTCATAACCACGGGCGCCACCGCGGAAGAGGCCATTAAGGACGTTCGGGAGGCCGGGGGCGAGCCCGTTCTGATAGTGGTCATCGTGAACAAGAGCAGCCTCAATGAGATCGGAGGGGTGCCCCTTCGTGGCCTGATCAGGGCACGATCGATGGGGGGGACCATCCTAGGAGGAGGTCCCCTGCACTCCTTCCCCTATCACTGACATGCCTGATGTTAAGGACGTCTGCCAAGGGCCGCCCCGCCTTTCCCGGGAAGACCGCGACAAGATCGTGTCGCGGATCCACTCTCTCCTCTTCTGGGTAGGCGAGGTCATACCCCAGGATATCGTCGTAGGTGATCGTAAGGTCAACCTACGGGACATCGTGTTCGACTATATCGTTCGCGACAGTCATACCGAGGAGGAGCGCCGCGAGGCGGAGACACTGGCCCGCCTGCTGGACGATAAGATAAAAGAGATGGAGAGGGAGATCAAGCATGGGGACGTGACCCGAGCCAAGGCCTGTGGGCTAATGAACGAGGCCCGCTCATTGATGAGGGCGGTCGACGAGCTCCGCAGCACCTCCGAGAAGGATGACCAGATAAAGTACCGTGAGCTAATGGGGAAGGTCGAAGATGCGAAGAGATGGCAAGAGTTCCTGAAAGAGGTCCGATAACGTAATTTCATTCTATTTTTCCAGAAGCATATCTAGCAAAATTCAGAATAATTAAATAACATACCTCCATTATCATCAAAAAGTATTGAGGAATTCGTAATATTCAATTCAATGAGGTGGAAAACGTGATAGATTACCTGGACGAGAAGATCATCGAGATCCTCAAGAAGGACTCCCGGCGACCCTTCGTGGACATCGCCAACCAGCTGAAGGTATCAGAGGGGACCATCCGAAGCAGGGTCCGTAAATTGGTGGATGACAATGTCATCCAGTGCTTCACCATCAAGACCAGCAGCAAGAACGTCAAGGCTATAATCGAAATAAAGATCAATGTGAACGTAAACACGTCCGACGTCTCCGGTAAGATCTCCAAGTTCGAGGGCGTCTCCGAGGTCTTCGAGGTCACGGGCGAGGAGGATGTGGTCGCCATCATCGATGTCACCTCCTCACCTCAGCTTAACGAGATCATAGAGAGGATCAGAAGGTTCGACAACGTCCAATCCACCCGGACCCGGCTGATCCTCAAAGAGCATTTCGGGGGCGCATGAGATGTTCTCTGGATGCGCTACTGCCATCATTACTCCCATGACCCGTACGGGGGACATCGACGAGGATGGCCTTAGGGAGCTGGTCAGATTCCAGGAGGAAAGGGGGATTCGCATCTTAGTGCCCTGCGGCTCCACTGGCGAATCCGCAACGCTCAATCACGAGGAGCACTTGCAGGTCATAAAGATCGTACGGGATGAGGCTAAAAAGTCCAAGGTCATCGCTGGGACAGGTTCCAACGCCACCAGCGAGGCCATACATCTAAGCAAGGGCGCCAAGGACCTGGGGGTGGACGGCGTTCTGTCCGTGTCCCCTTACTACAACAGGCCCACACAGGCAGGGATAATCAAGCACTTCGAGGCCATCGACGCCGCGGTGGACGTTCCTACGATAATATACAACATTCCCTCCCGCACCGGTTCCAATATCACCGCCGCCACCATGCTCAAGCTGGCGGAGATACCCAGTATGGTCGGGGTAAAGGAGGCATCGGGGGACATCAATCAGATCGCGAGGATCCTGGCAGGTGCACCCAAGGACTTTACCGTGCTATCGGGCGATGACACCATGGTATTGCCGGCCATGGCATTGGGGGCCAAGGGAGTCATATCGGTCACCTCCAACATACTGCCTGAGGCCATGCTGTCCCTGGTCCGAGCGATATTGGACGGGAACATGACCGAGGCGAGGAGCATCAACGAAAATCTGCTGCCGATATTCACCGCCCTGTTCCTGGAGACCAACCCCATCCCCGTCAAGACCGCGCTGCGCCTCATGGGAAGGCCCGCGGGAACGTTCCGACTTCCCCTGTGTGATATGAGCCAGAAGAACCTGGAGGCACTGAGGTCGGTGCTCGCAGAACGCAAGCTGATCTAAGGGTGGCCGATTTGATCAGTGTAGTCGTGGGAGGGGCCACGGGCAAGCTGGGAAGCTTGGTGTGCTCCCTCATAAAAATGCGGGACGATATGCGCCTGGTGGGCGGCCTGGTATCTGCAGGCAGCGAAAGTGCTGGGCGAGAGATAGCTCCAGGGGTGCAAGCTAGGGAGATGGGGAGCCGGGATGAGGTGCTCTCGAACGCGGACGTATATGTCGATCTCACCTCTCCCACGGCCATCGGTATGAACCTGCCGTCCATAATGCGTCCTGGTCTGAACTACGTCATCGGAACGACGGGCATACCTGCCGAGGTCATGGCCGAACTGCGTTCCCATGTTCAGAAGCATGGCTCCTCGGCCGTGGTGGCCCCAAATTTCTCAGTGGGCGTGAACGTCTTCTTCAAGACATGCGACATGCTGGCCCGCTCACTCAAGGACTATGATGTGGAGATCGTAGAGGTACATCACTCCCAAAAGAAGGACGCCCCCTCGGGTACAGCGCGCCGGGCCGCGGATATAATCTGTGAGGCCACTGACGTAGGGCAGATCATCTACGGAAGAGAGGGCATGGTCGGAGCGAGGGGAAGGGAGATCGGCATCCATTCAGTGAGAGCGGGGGATGTCGTTGGTGAGCACACTGTCATATTTGCTGGAAAGAAGGAAAGGATCGAGCTGACCCACCGGGCCCACTCCCGGGAGGCGTTCGCCGAAGGTTGCTTGTTGGCCGTTCGTTGGGTGGCCGGAAGGAAAGATGGGATGGTCCATTCTATGGAAGAGGTGTTGGGTCTATGATCAAGGTCATGAAGTTCGGGGGGACCAGCTTAGGTGGCGTAGAGGCCATCGAGCGGACCGCCTCAATCATCAGCAGGGAGAGCGCTAAGAAGGTCGTGGTGGTCTCGGCCATGTCCGGGGTTACCAATTCTCTGATCAATGGATTGCGTGAACGAAGGCCGATCAGTGACATCATAGGCGACCTCAGGGAGAGGTATCTCACCTGCGCCAATTCCATCTTAGGAACGGATCCATTGGACCAGTACGGACAGGAGCTGAACCTCAGCCTTGATGATCTGCGGCGGGCGATGGAGGCGAGGTATGAGTTCGAGATCGACCATGTCCTCGACGACACCATCTCCTCCTGGGGGGAGCGGTTGTCCTCCTTGACGATGGCCCATGTTCTCCGTGCCCGCGAGATCGAGAGCGTGCCCCTGTCCTCAGAGAGGGCGGGCATTGTGGCCGAAGGTCAGCCAGGGAACGGTTCGGCCAACCTTAAAGAAACGCATAGAAATCTCCAGCAGACGGTCGTACCCTTGCTTCAACAGGGCATCACGCCGATCGTAACAGGATATTACGGTTGTGATGTCGAGGGTCGTCCCCTGACCTTCGGAAGGGGCGGCTCTGACTACTCCAGCAGCGTGATCGCCTACGGCATAGACGCTAATTGCTGCGAGATATGGACCGATGTCAACGGCTTCATGACCGCCGATCCGCGGGCGGTCCCGTCGGCCAAGAGCATCGAGGAGATGGACTATAACGAGGCCGCGGAACTGGCGTACTTCGGCGCCAAGGTGCTGCACCCCCGAACCATCGAGCCCGTTCGGCGCAAGGGGATCCCCCTGGTGGTCAAGAACAGCTTTGACCCCGATGCCCGAGGTACCATCATCCGCGGGCAGAGGATCAACGGTGGGGTCACCTTGAGATCGGTAGCGGTGAAGTCCGATCTGTCCATAGTAAAGGTCTATTCGTCCGAGATCGTGTATCAGCCGGGCCTCATCTCCCGATTGGTGGGGGTCATCTCCGACGCTGCGGTCAACAGCTACGCCGTGTCCACATCCCTCTCCACCCTGGCGATGGTCATACCCAGCACCGCGGCGGAGGAGGTCAAGAGAAGGATCGACGCTTTGAACGAACCCCAGGTGGAGAAGGTCAGTGTGAAGAGCAAGATCTCGCTCATCTGCTGCGTCGGGGACAACCTCCTGAACACGCCGGGGGTGTCGGCGAGGGTGTTCGCGAAAGTGGCCGAGGTGGACGCCAACATCGAGCTCATATCTGAAGGCGCGTCCGACGTGGCCCTTAACTTCATGGTCCCGAGCGAGAAGGCGCAGGACGTCGTCCGCGCCATACATAATGCGTTCATTGGTGGTTGAGATGAGACAGTTCGAGAGCAGGGATGGTCAGATGATCATCGGAGGCGTCAAGGCCACCGATATCGTCAGCAAGTATGGCTCCCCGGTATACGTTACCGACGAGGAAGCGGTTCGCAACAACTATCGGAGGGTGCATAGCGCGTTCGCCAAGCATATGCCCACCAGGATCAACTACGCCTGCAAGGCCAACAGCAACCTGGCCATACTCCGCATCCTGGAACAAGAGGGGAGCTGCATCGACGCGGTCTCCATCGGCGAGGTCGAGACCTGCCTCAGGGCTGGCTATTCTCCTGACCGCATCCTGTACACAGGGGTCAACGTCTCCACCCAGGAGCTGAAGGGGATCGTCGGGAGGAGGGTGCCCATTAACGTCGACTCCTTCTCAGAGCTTAGGCGTCTGGCGACCATATCCACTGACGTACCCATTTCCTTCAGGGTTAACCCGGAGATAGGTTCGGGACACCATGAGAAAGTGGTGACGGGCTCCCGGTCGACGAAGTTCGGGATACCGCTCAACAGCATCATGGAGGCCTACTCGGAGGCGTTACAGCTGGGGTTCCGTCCCGTGGGATTGCACTTCCACCTGGGCTCTGGAGGGCAGGACATCGAGCCCTTCCTGAAAGGGACCGACGTGCTTGTCTCCATATCTCAGAGACTGGAGGCCGAGCTGGGCCTGGGAATGAAGTTCATCGACATCGGGGGCGGTATCCCCATACCTTATCATCCGGAAGAAGCACCCATGGACCTGGACCGTCTGGCCGAGGAAGTGACCTCCCGCATCAAGAACGGTACCTCGGCACAGCAGATAGTGCTGGAACCTGGCCGTTCCATAGTTGCTGACAGCACCGTCCTTCTGACCACAGTGGTCGACGTCAAGGAAACGCCAGACAAGATGTTCGCGGGCGTGGACGCTGGCTTCAACACCCTGGTAAGGCCTGCCTTCTACGGCTCTTACCACCATGTAGCGGTGGCCAACAAGTTCGATCGTCCTGGGGAGATCACGTACGATGTCGTGGGACCCCTGTGCGAAACCGGCGATCACCTGGCCCGTGAGCGTCTCCTGCCGAAGGTAGAGGAGGGGGACGTCATCTGCGTATATGATGCGGGCGCCTACGGCTTCTCCATGAGCTCCAACTACAACATGCGGCCTCTACCGCGTGAGGTGCTGGTGAACAAGGGCGAGGTCAACTTGATCCGGGAGCGGGAGAGCGTCGACGAGCTGCTGAGGCATCAGCGACTGCCCTCAAGGCTGATGCTGTAAGCATCCTACACGCTGTGTGAGGGAATGTCATTCCAATCTCTAGTGGATGAAATGAGCGGACGATATGGTGCTAGCCCAGGTAGTCTGGCCCCATTGTTATTTGCCACGTGGGTATTTGACAATAGATTCATAGCTGAAGGATCAATCAGGTAGGTTGCTATGATCTTCTGGAAGTACCACGGACTGGGCAATGATTTCATCCTCTTCGAGGACCTGGAGATGCAGGCCCCGACAGATCCCCAGGTCGTGAGGAGGCTCTGCGACCGGAGGACCGGGATAGGGGGTGACGGCATCCTGTACATCCGCCCGGATGAGGAGGGGGATGCTTTCATGAAGATCATGAACTCCGACGGAAGCGAGGCGGAGATGTGTGGCAACGGGATCCGCTGCGTGGCCAAGCACCTCTACGATTTCGCCATTGCTCCCATGGAGCACATGCGGATCAACACTCTGGGGGGGATGAAGGAGGTGACCGTGACCATATCCGAGGGAGAGGTCACCGAGGTTTCCGTGGACATGGGAGCGCCCATGTTGGATTGCAGGGATGTGCCTATGGACTGTGAGGGGCGCTTCGTCGACGGGACCATCGAGGTCAACGGCATGAAGATAAAAGGCACCGCGGTGAGCATGGGCAATCCTCACTTCGTGATCTTTCAGAAGATGGCCGACATGGAGGTCCAGGAGCTCGGACCGGTGGTGCACGCCCACCCCATGTTCCCCAAGAAGACCAACGTGGAGTTCGTCCAGTCTCGAGATAATAGGCTGGACGTTACTGTTTACGAGCGCGGGGCAGGGTGGACCCAGGCCTGCGGGACAGGGGCTTGCGCGACCGCCGTGGCCGCCGGCCTCCAAGGGATCGTCCCTCTGGGGAAGAACGTCATCGTCCGCCTGCCAGGAGGGGACCTTACCATCAACGTTAAGAAGGATCTCTCCATGGTCCGGATGACCGGCCCTGCCGTCAGAGTATTCCAGGGCGAGATGGAGCTATGAACAGGTGATATAATGGCAATAGAGTTCGCGGAGCGTTTGAAAAGCATCCCTCCATATCTGTTCGCGGAGATCGAGGAGAAGGTCAGCAAGAAGATCGATCAGGGTGTGGACATCATCGATTTCGGGATAGGCGACCCCGACCTGCCGACGCCGTCGCCCATCGTTAATGAGATAAAGAAGCAGCTGGACGATCCCGAGAACCACCGCTATCCCACTTCCGCGGGCGAGCGGGACACACGCATCGCCATCGCTGAGTGGTACCTTAACCGCTTCGGGGTGGAACTCAATCCCGACCGCGAGGTGGTCATCCTGCTGGGGAGCAAGGAGGGGCTAGCCAACGTTGCCAGGGCTTTCGTGAACCCAGGTGACATGGTGCTGAGCCCGGACCCCGCATATCCAGTGTACTCTCAGGGTGCCGCCCTGCTCTGCGATGCTCACCCGGTGAAGGTGCCCCTGTACGACAATGACGATTTTCTGCTCAACTTCGATGAGTGCCCGAACGATGCCCGGATGCTCTACCTCAACTATCCCAACAACCCCACCGGTGCCGTGGCCGACGGAGCCTACCTCATGAGGGCGCTGAGGTGGTGCAACGACACCGACACCATCCTTTGCTACGACAACGCTTACTCGGAGATGACCTACGATGACTTCGTCGCCCCCTCCATCCTGCAGTATGGCCGCCAGGCCATCGAGTTCGGCTCGCTATCAAAGACCTTCAACATGACAGGGTACCGCCTGGGCTACGCGGTGGGAGATGCCAAGCTAATCGCGGGCCTGAAGAAGGTGAAATCCCAGATAGACTCAGGAGCGCCCAAGTTCATCCAGAAGGCCGCGGTGGCCGCGCTCCGCGAATACCACGACGGTCGCCGTCCGAAGATCGTTCAGGACAATGTCGACGTTTACCAGAAGAGGAGGGACGTCATGGTGAACGGGCTCAGGAAGCTGGGCTTCAATGTCAAGATGCCCAAGGGGACGTTCTATCTCTTCTTCAACGTGGAGCGCGACTCCATGGATTTCGCCAATCGCATGCTGGACCAGGGCGTGGTAGTGACCCCCGGAGTAGGCTTTGGCCAGAACGGGGAGGGGTTCGTGCGCATGGCCCTGACCCAGCCCACTGACAGGATAGAGGAAGCGCTGGAACGGATGAGGAAGGCCCTCTAGGCCTTCGCGCATCTGGATTTCTTCAACGCCTCCACCGCAGGCAAGGGCTTGCCCAGGATGAAGGTCTCCAGGGCCCCGCCGGCAGTGGACACATATGTGAACTTCTCGGCGAGCCCGAAGCGCTCGGCCGCCCCCACGGTGTGTCCTCCTCCTATCAGGGTGTAGGCCTTGGAGTGCACCATGGCGGTCATCAGCTCCTTCGTTCCCAGGCAGAACTGCTCCTTCTCGATGAGCCCTGCGGGGCCGGACATGAATATCGTATGGGCCTGGGACAGCACCTTGGTGAACTTATCGGTGGAGAACCTTCCGATGTCGAATATGGGGACGTCTATGGGTAGGTCCCCCACCATCATGTCCCTTCTTTGGCCACTGATCTCCACCGCCACGTCAAAGGGGAGAAGTATCCTAGGGCCATGCGCCTTGAAGAGCTCCTTCGCCGCCTCCAAGGTTTCCGGGGTCAGCTCGCTTTTCAATATCTTCTTCGAGGGTTCTCCCAGCTCCACACCGCGCGCGGTGAGGAAGGCGTTGGCGCTCAGTCCCACGAGGATGACCCAATCGGCGGTACCGTTGCTGAGGACCCTTTCGATGACCTTGATGGAGTCCCCGAACTTAGCCCCTCCGAGGATGAAGACGCAGGGATGCTGAGGGTCATCGAACACCGACTGCAGGGCGGTCAGCTCCTTCTCCATAAGCCGGCCTACCGCCGAAGGGAGGACCTCTGGGAAGCCCACCAGGGAGCACTGGGAGCGATGGGCGGTGGCGAAGGCATCATTGACAAAGTAGTCCGCCAGGGGGGCGAGGGCGGTCACCAGCTCGCACCTGGCGTGGTCCTCGGGACTCTTCTTTTCCTGCTCATACGGAAGGTCTCTCACGTTCTTGAGCAGGATGGCGTTCCCCGGAGTTAGGCCCTTTATCTCCGCCTGGGCGGTGGGACCCACGATGTCGTCCACGTACTTCACCTGCTTGCCAAGGTATCTCGATAGAATAACGGCGTGCCTGTCCAGGCGGACAAAGTCCCAGTCCCCGGGACGGCCCTGATGAGCTAACAACACCACTTTAGAACCCTTGTCCAACAGCTCGCGGACCGTGGGTATGATCTGCCGGATACGGTTGTCATCCTCGACCTCCAGGGTCTCCTTGATCAGAGGGCAGTTGATGTCTACTCGCAGTATGACGGTCCTGTTCTCGAACTGAAAATCATCGAGGGTATTGAACTCTTTCATGAAGATCGCCGGCCTCCGGGTAGGGCCATGCTACCTCCATGCGGCATTCCCGAATTAACCTTTCTGCTCCAGTTCACCTAGGCTCGCCATGTTTATGGGTCAGAGGAGGCATTATGAAGATATGAGCATCCTGCCTTGTCGCCACCGGCTGTTGCCCGAAAGGGAGAGCTACTGTTGGCGGGAAACGACCCGGTTGGCCGAAGACGGCATGGCGCTAATGTTCCAGGCGAGGGATGGCAGAGGCCCGGTGCGCTGTGACCGATCCCTGGCGGCCGCCTGCCCCTTTCGTGAGTGGAGCGATAGGGCGGAAAAGGCGAGGATGGTTGACTGTCCCTATTGCCACCGCCGTCACCGCGAGGGCTCCAATTCCCAGATGCTCTGTGAGGCTTGGAGCTCCTTCAAAGTGGAACTGGCTCGTATCCGCAGAGAGACCCCTGAAGGGCACCGCTACTATGATGAGGGCACTTCCCGGCCACCGTACGACGAGCACACCACCGCCCTGATAAGAAGGCTGGTGTGGCAGCGCCTTAAGGCCGCAGTGCTAAGGAGGGACCGCTACAGGTGCCAGGACTGCGGTGCAAGCTTCAACGGACGGCGCCGTAAGGTGTACGATCCCCATGAGAGGGGTGGCCGCGGAGGGTATCGCTGGGAATCGCTGGAGGTCCACCACATCGTGCCCAGGGTGCTCGGAGGTTCGGACCACCCCGGCAACCTCAAGACCCTCTGCCCTGCATGTCATCAAGTGTACACCCACGATCTTACTGTCGACCTGGTGGTGAGGCGCAGGGAGCGACGTGATCTCATGTGGGAGCTTCAAGATCAGGACGAGGATTTCGTGGAGGACCCCTGGGATGCGTTATAACCACTTCCCCATGGCTCAAAATTTATATCTAAAGGTTCTTTGTTAGGTGAAAGGAACGATATGGACATCCTGATGTTCTTTTTGAGCTTTGTTGTCATCCTACTAGGGTGCGAGCTTTTCACGAACGGCGTGGAGTGGATCGGCAAGAGGTTCAAGCTCTCCGAGGGCTGCGTGGGGAGCCTCCTGGCAGCGGTGGGGACGGCCCTTCCGGAGACTCTGATACCGATAATCGCCATCCTTTTCGTGGGCGGGGAGTCCGGTCATGAGATCGGCACCGGGGCTATATTGGGTGCGCCCTTTATGCTCGCCACCCTGGCGCTGTTCGTATGTGGTGTCTCCGTCTTCCTGTTCGCCAAGAGGAGGCAGACCACCACCCTCCATGTGAACGGTCAGTGCATTCGAAGGGACCTGAAGTTCTTCCTCATAGCATACACCCTGGCCATCGTCGCGGCTCTGGCCCCTCCTGAGTTCGACTGGTTCAAGTGGATCCTCGGCTTTGGCCTCATCCCCCTGTACGGAGTGTATATCTGGTACACGTACACCCATGGGATGGGGGCATGCGCCGAGGACGATGTGAAGCAGCTGTACACCAAGAAGATGGTGGACAGGGTTAAGAAGCGGCCGGAGACCGGCTTCGAGGACCCCATAGCGGGATCGTTGGACCTCATTCGGGAGAACGAGCCTTCCACACCCCTGATCTTCCTGCAGGTCGCTGCCGCTCTAGGCCTTATCATAATCGGGGCTAACATGTTCGTTGAACAGATCGAGGCTATCGCGGTCGAGCTGGGGATAAGCACGGTCATCCTGGCACTAATCATAACCCCCATCGCCACGGAGCTGCCGGAGAAGTTCAACTCCTTCATGTGGATTCGTAACAGCAAGGACACTTTCGCCATTGGGAACATCACTGGGGCCATGGTATTCCAGTCCTGCATCCCGGTCACCATCGGCATACTATTCACCAACTGGCATCTGAACCTGGCCAACACTACGGAGATGCTGCAGGCGATTAGCATCGTCATCGCCCTGTTCTCCGGCGTGGTCCTTTACCTGGAATCCAGCCATAGGGAGATCAAGAAGAGCGGTCTGTTCCTGGGCGGTGTGCTGTATGTCCTGTTCGTAGCCCTGGTCCTTTTCTCGGTGTGAGCTTCCTTTTCTCTCGCACATCAACTATTTATAAAAATAGAAATAAGGGATTGTAAGGGTTTACTTCCCGATGCCCAGGCTCTTGTCGGTCTTCTTTATGGACCGCATGCCATCGGGCTCTAGCTTCATTATCGAGCGTATGCAATCGATGTTCTCCGGGACCACATCGCTTTCCTGGTGGACCGCCTGATAGTAGTACAGCGTGTTCCCGATGACTTTGACGCCATCCTGCCATACCACGATCTCCATGAAGTCGCCGCGCTCCCGCATCAGGTCCTTCCCCAGCTCCATGATCTGGGCGGTGCTCTTGATCCCGTCCTTGCCGCTCACGAACTTGACGCGGGGGACATTGTCCCACACTGCCAGGATGTCCTGGTCCTTGGCCTTCTTGCGGAGATCGGCCACTATGCAGTGGACGTGCATCAAGGTCGTGGGGGCCTTTACCACCATGGTGGTGATGTTCAGCCACGGCATGATCGTCTGCACGTCGGGACCATGGTGGGTCGGAAGCTTGAGGGTGGGCTCCAGGGAGTTGAGGGCGGAGCCCTTGATATCAGCGGGGTCGGCGCCCCTCCTGACCATGGTGGCCGATATCTTCTCGATACCGAAGACCTTGTCCAGGGGGTATAGTGTCCGCACCAGGCCGGTGGTGTTGCATGACACCACGCGCGCGAACTGCGCCCCCCAGGCCTCATTGTAGTTGGCGAAGGCGTTGAACGATATCCCGGTGAGGCCGTGGTCCTCCCCTCCCTGGAAGATAGCCTTGACCCCCGCCTTCTCGTACATGGCCTTGTAGTTCTCAGCCACACCTCCAGGCGTGGCATCCACGATTATGTCCACCTTCTTCAGAAGGTCATCGATGGTCCCCTCGACCTTTATCCCGTCCTTCTCGAAGGCCGCTACCTGTTCATTGGTGGCCGTATACAGGGGGAAACCTTCCATTCCTGCCAGCCTCGCCTCGTACGACGGCCTGGTCTTGCTGACCCCCACGATCTCCATGTCGTCCTGGGCCTTGACCGCACTGGCCACTCGCTTACCGATGGTACCGTAACCGTTGATGCCGACCCTTACCTTCATGATTTGGTCTCCGTCAGACGAGTCAAATACAGTGGTCTTTATTTGAGTTTTGGTATCATATCGATGCCTTGGCAACAATCCTGGTTGTTTTTAATGGCGGGTGCGGGCCCGCTCCAGCATCAATGATCGTTCAGGCCAATGGTTGGCAAGGGGTTAAATACGATTGCTCATATTTGGGAATCAATGCAAGGCATTACCACACCCACTTCAATAGTTTCTTCTTTGCTGGGCGTAGTGGTAGTTTTGATTAGGTAGAGGCATCCAGATTGATGGGTGTCCTCGCACATTTCATGAAAAGGTGATCTTTTGAGAGGATCTAAGGCCGTTCTCACACTGCTAGAAAAAGAAGGGGTCGAAGTCATGTTCGGGTACCCTGGGGGTTCCACCCTCACCCTTTACGATGACATCCTGACCTCGAACATACGACACGTGCTGGTCCGACATGAACAATGCGCGGCCCATATGGCTGATGGGTACGCAAGGGCAACCGGCAAGATCGGGGTTTGCACCTCGACCTCCGGCCCGGGCTCGACCAACCTGGTCACCGGAGTGGCCACCGCCTATGTGGACTCATCACCCATGCTCGTTCTCACCGGTCAGGTCACCACCTCCGCCATAGGGAACCAGGCCTTCCAGGAAGCTGACTCCTTCTCCCTGATGATGCCCATAACCAAGCATAACTTCCGCATCCTCACTCCCTCGGAGATTCCCGAGGCCATCAAGAGGGGTGTGGCCATAGCCAACGAGGGACGGAAGGGGCCAGTGCACATCGACCTGCCCTCGGACGTTCAGAAGGGAGAGGTCCCTGACCAGGAGATGACTAAGGAGTTCCCGGACTCGCCCCCCCTCGAGGACTTCGCTGACCTCCCTGAGGCCCTCAAGATCCTGAAGAGCGCGGAGAGGCCCCTGCTACTCGTGGGCGGAGGCATCATCTGGTCCAACGCCAGCGGGGAGGTCGTTCGACTGGCGGAGATGCTCATGGCGCCGGTCGCCACCACCATCATGGCCAAGGGCGTCATACCCGAAGAGCATCCCCTTTCACTAGGTATCATCGGCATGCACGGCAGAGAGGTGGCCCGCAAAGCGTTCCTGGAAGCGGACGTCATCCTTGCGGTCGGAACCAGGTTCTCGGACCGCAGCTCCGGCGCCCAGTCAGAGCTGCCCATATCCACGAAGATCATTCATGTTGACATCGATCCCGGCGAAGCTGGCAAGTCCGCTCGCACCCAGGTGCGCATGGTCGGCGATGCCAAGAAGGCGCTCCAGCTGATAATTAAAGGCCTTAACACGTCGAAGGGAGAGACAGCATGGACCCTCCGCATCAAGGAGCTGCTGGACAACTGCAACTGCAACATCAACATCGAATCGACCCCCATCCTCCCCCAGTTCGCCATTCATGAGCTCAACCGCTCCCTTCCTCATGACGCCATCGTGTGCACGGAGGTGGGACAGAACCAGATGTGGGCGGCCCATTTCTTCAAGGCCCGCTACCCTCGGCAGTTCATCACCTCCGGTGGCTTCGGGACCATGGGCTTCGGGTTCCCTGCATCCCTGGGGGCCAAGGTCGCGTTCCCTGACCGAGCGGTCATCGACATCGCGGGCGATGGGAGCATCCAGATGGTCTCTCACGAGTTCGCCACAGCGGTGTCCGAGAACCTGCCGGTGGTGGTCTGCGTGTTCAACAACGGGTGGCTGGGAATGGTCAAGCAATGGCAGAAGCTGTTCGCCGAGAGGAGGTACAGCGGAACGGAACTGAAGAACAATCCTGACTTCGTGAAGCTGGCCCAGGCATATGGTGCCGATGGTGCCCATGTGGAGCGTCCGTCCGAGCTCAAAGAAGCGCTGAGGACAGGGCTGCAGGCCGGGGTCCCGTACCTCATCGACATTCATATGGACCCCGAGGAGGACGTCCTCCCGATGATCCCCCCGGGCGGTAAGGCAGATTCAGTGATAAGAGGTAGGTGCAGATGGAAGTGATCAAGATAGTTGGCGTCGACTCCCAAGGGCTGTTCCAAAGGGTCCTGGTGGAGCTTGGTAGAAGAAAGATAAACGTGGAAAAGGCGTTCATGGCCCGCAGCAAGGGACAGATAACCATGATAGTGGAAGCGGAGACCGGCGGAATGAACGGTCGGCTGCTCCATGCGCTCATGGCTCTTCATGACGTCAATTCCGCGGAGTATCTCAACGAGGACTACTTCTGCTTCTGGGAATCATCACCCAGCAAGGGCTCCGATTACATCATCGCCTGCAGCGAGGACAAGGATGCTGGTGAGATGAGACGGACTGCCGAACATTGCTTATACAGGGGCATAGATAACTGCGGGAAAAATTAGTAAGGACATGGTGCTCTGATGGCTACCAAGATCTACCACGATTCCGATGCTGACCTAGAGGTATTGAGCGGAAAGAAGATCGCCGTAATCGGCTACGGGAACCAGGGCCGAGCTCAGGCATTGTGCATCCATGATTCGGGGATGAACGTCACCGTGGGAGCTCGTAAGGGCGGAGAGTCCTGGGACCTGGCCCAGGCCGATGGTCTGAAGGTCGCGGACATACCTTCCGCGGTAAAGGGCGCGGACATCGTGATGATATTGCTGCCGGACGAGGTACAGCCCCGAGTATACAAGGAGCAGATCGCACCCAACCTCAAGGACGGCGCATCCCTGGAGTTCGCCCATGGGTTCGCCATCACTTTCAAGCTCATCGCCCCTCCCAAGAACTGTGACGTCATCATGGTGGCTCCCAAGTCCCCCGGAAGGATGGTCAGGCAGACCTTCCTGGAAGGGTTCGGGGTACCGTCACTGATAGCGGTGGAACAGGATGCCTCTGGCAAGGCCAAGATGACCGCTTTGGCTCTCGCCAAGTGCCTCGGGTCCACAAAGGCTGGGGTGCTGGAGACCGACTTCCGCGAGGAAGCCACATCCGACCTCTTCGGCGAGCAGGCCGTGCTGTGCGGCGGCGTCACCGCCCTGATAGAGGCCGGCTTCGAGACCTTAATAAAAGCGGGTTACAAGCCTGAGATCGCCTACTTTGAGGTCCTCCATGAGCTGAAGCTCATCGTTGACCTGATCCAGGCAGGCGGCATGATGCACATGTGGGACTCCGTCTCCAACACCGCTGAGTACGGTGGCCTCACCCGAAGGGACAAGGTCATCAACGATGAGTCCAAGAAGGCCATGAGTAAGATCCTGGACGATATCAACTCCGGGCGCTTCGCCGAGGAGTGGACTAAGGAGTGGACGGTCGACCTGGAGAACATGAAGAGGCTCGAGGCCGAGGAATCGGAGAAGGACATCGAGCTGGTGGGCAAGGAGATCCGCCGCCTGTTCGAGCGCAAGAACTGATCATCAGGCAGATCATTGCCTGACCATCTTCCCATTTTTTCTCAACCTTTTTGGAACTGCGTTTGCACACTTCATTTCGGACCGTCGTCCCCTTGACGTAGGAAAACCATAACTACGGGCGGGACATTAATTGAGGTGACAATATGGCAAATCATCTGATGCTCCTCATCGGTAACAATGATTTTGATATCGAGCTAAACGAGAGCGATACCGCTAACGCCCTGTGGCTGGCCGCACCATTTGAAGCCTACACCAACGCCTGGGGGGACGAGATCTACTTCGAGGTGCCCGTGAAATGCGGGCTGGAGAACGGGCGTAAGGTCCTGAAAGCGGGGGAAGTGGCATTCTGGCCGGAGGGTAGAGCGCTGTGCATCTTCTATGGCCCCACGCCCGTGAGCAAGGGGCTGGACCCCGAGTCCATATCCGAGGTTTCCCCCGTGGGGAGACTTACGGGAGATCCTCGGCAGTTCGAGGCGGTGGGCGACAGGATGAAGGTCATGGTCCGTCGGGGGTGATCGTGTCATGATGGATCACGCGTTCAGCGTGCTCGCCCTCCTGCCGTCCCGGAAAGAGGGTCTACTGGCCAAGAACGACCATATCGTGTACTCTGTCACCGGCAACGTAGGGGACGATAAGGTGGAGGGAGCGCTGGGAATAAAGGTGGTGATGGTCAAGGAGGACAAGTTCCTGGTGGACGTCCTGCCAAAGAAGGTCCCCTCCATGAAGAGGGCCCGCCTCACCTTCCCCTGGGATGGAAAGGACCTCTCAGACCTGGGAGGGGTGGTGGCCGGCTGGTCCGTGCTGCATGACGGGGAGATGGTCGGCAAGACCGTCATGACCACTCCCTTCGGGGACAAGGAGGTGGAGCATTACATGTGCGAGGAAGACCTGGATAAAGGCACGCTATATAGCGAGCAGTTCGTCGATCCCGTCCACCACCTGCCGTTCGGGGCGCGTTTGTCGGGCAAGAGCGGGGACGTGATCTTTGCCATGATCGACACGAGCTTGGATTGGGTAAAGGGCAACGAATGATGTCGGTGCCAAATGGCACTGTAGATAGCCTTTTCAAGCGTTCGCTCAAGCTCGTTAGTTAGACGAAAAACGCCTCTTGAGACACTTTATGGTGCATGATCACGACACCATATTTTTTTAACAATCTCTGCCGGCGAGTGCCACCGAAGGTTGACGGACGACCGCTGAGGTCTTAAGCCACGCCCGGCCGAACCATCTTTTTACCTGCTCCCTACCACCTCGAAACCGTCAAAGGCGATGCTAGGAAGGATCACGTCCCCGGTGATGGTGGCATCGTTCCCCACCTCCACGATGCTCTTCAGCCCATCGAACAAGTTCCCCGTTATCAGGGCGTGCTTTATCTGCCCGGCGGGTGAGCCGTTCCTTACGATGTAGGCCGAGCGCACCTCCAGCGAAAAAGCTCCAGTGTAAGGGCTGACCGTGGGGAAGGCGAACCTCTCCACCACCACGCCCTCTTCCATGGAGGAAATGATGTCCTCGGGAGAGCGCCTTCCCGGGCTTACCACCATGTTCACGGGGGCGCATGCCAAGGAGCTTTTAAAGAGATACTGGGCGTCCTGTGGGCGGCGCCTCATGCCATTGCCGGAAGGTGCCTTCCTCTCGACGCTGGAGTTGTAGCTGTCGTAAAGGTATGAGCTCAGGACCCCTTTATCGATCACGCTCTTGACAGTGGTGGGAACGCCCTCATCGTCGTAGGCGGCTGAGAGGAGACCCCGGCTGTCAGAGGGATCGTCCACGATGGTGAGCTTCTCGGATGCCACCTGCCCCCCTTCCATCCCTGCCCACGGACTGCGCTTCTTATGGACGCTCTCAGCGCTCACCGCAGGCATGATGGAGGTTGCCAGCATCTGGCCCATCTCCCAGGGGGAGATCATGACCGTGCCTCTCATGGGGGCGTCGAGCGACTTGGCATCCCTGGCAGATAGAGCCTGTTCCGCTAACCTTTCCCCTAAGGTCTCGGGAGCGTAGTCCTTGAGCCAAGGGGAGTTGGATGATATCACGCCCTCCCCCGGAGAGGCTCCCTCGGCCATGGCATCATAGTTGGCATACATGAGGGTGCTCCTTTGGGACACGTCCACACCGTTGGTGTTGAAGATGTTGGACTCGATGGTAGCGACACGCAGGACGCCTCGAGGTACCTTGACCCCGCGGTCCGCCGCGGCACCGATCGTGGCCTTTACCAGATCTATGAGGTCCAAGGCCTCCGCAGACTCGATGCGAGCGTCCCAGGGACCCGGCGGTAGCGTGGCCGGGGACGGCATGGGGAAGTGATCATAAGTCCTCGATGAAGGCGATCGCTCGGCCAGCAAGGTCGCCACCTTGGCACAGGCCACTGCATCGTTCTCGAAGACCGCGGTCGATGACACCTGCGCCAACCGCTTACCCTTCATCGCCCGCATGGCGATGCCCTGGTCCTCCTTCTCCTCGCATATCTTTATCCGGGTATCGTCAACGTACACGCTCTTGGTGACGGATCTCACGGCGAAGGCCTCGGCCTGGGTCGCTCCGGCCTTTCCGGCCGCATCCAGGGCCATTCGAGCGAGGGTTACCACGTCCAGCTTCACTTCTTCCATTCAATCGCCCCCTATGATTATCTGGGAGCGGCAGTAAGGCCCTCCTGAGGAGACGGGTACATGGTCCTCCGTCCCCTTACCGCAGGTACCAGGGTCCATGGATACCTTATCGCCCACGGCGTCGGTCGTATGCAGAATGTCCAGTGCCTTGCCGGTCAGTGTCATGGCGCGCAGCGGTTTTGTTATCTTCCCGTTCTCGATGAGGAATCCGCGGTGGGCCTTGGCCTCGAAGCTCCCCCCCACGGGGTCCTCCATTCCATTTACGAACTTGTCCGTAAGCACGCCGAACTTGACATCCTCCAGCATCTCCTCCAACTTCCAGTCGCCGGCCTCGAAGAAGGTGTTGGTCATGCGCACCCACACCCGGCGCCCGAAATCCTCGTGTCGGCCATTGCCAGTGGACGGAACGCCCATGGACGCTCCTGTCTCCAGATCATGGAGGTAGCTGTTGTACACTCCGTTCTTGATGACCACCGTCCGGGACGCGGGAGTGCCCTCATCGTCGAACAGTAAAGTGCCATAACCGCCCTCCAGGGTCCCGTCGTCCACCATGGTGATCTGCTCATCCGCTACCACCTGGCCTATCTTGTCGGTGAGGAACGACCGCCTCTTGACGACCTCGTCCGCTTCCGATGCATGGCCCATGACCTCGTGCGCCAGCAGGCCACTTATCTCGGGATCGGTGATGCAGGTTATCCGCCCCGAAGGGGGCTTTACGGCCCCCAGCTGGACGATGGCCTCCCGGGCCGCGGACACCCCCATCTCACTGAGGTCCCGTTGCTGGATAAGCTCCATGCCCTTGGAGCCGGCGATACCCTCGCGATACGACTCCATTCTCCCGTTCTCCCTGGCCACGGCGATGGCGTTCATACGAAGTCGCCCGTCCTCCCATCGAAGCCTTGAACCGAAGGAGTTCACCAGCACCGTGGTCCTCTTGCCCTCGGAATATATGGCGTTGGTGTTAACGATCCTGTCGGAGATGTGCTGTGCCTCGTCCAGGTCCTTCACCATGGCCAGCTTCTCCTCCACGGGCACATTGGCGGGAGGCACCCTCATCTTCATCTGGAATTTACCTGTGTAGGCGGGCTGCTCCGGTATCGGCGCCCCCGGGCTATCTCCCAACTTGGCGGCCCGTACGGCCTTTCGGGCCATCTCCCTCAGGCTCTCGGGATCGAAACGGCCTCCGGAGGAGGAGCCCCAGGAGCCTCCGATGCGTGCCCTGAGGCCGACCCCGGCGATGCGGTTCGTGGAGAGGTTCCTCAGCTCCCTGTTGGATACGGAGATTATCAGACCCCATCGGTCCTCGTAGCGGGCATCGCAGAACTCCGCCCCTTCCTCCTGCATCGTGCGGATGGCCTTGTTGAGAGCGTCCTCCATTAGATCACCTTCAGTTCCTTCTTAGCGGTCGTAAGCAGTTCGCAACCGTTCCTGGTGATGACGACATCATCCTCGATCCTGACCCCTCCCATGCCGGGCAGATATACTCCTGGCTCCACGGTCATGACCATGTTCTCCTCCAGAATCAGGTCGACGTTGGGGGCGAAGCGACCTCCGTCGTGCACATTCAGTCCCAGGCCGTGTCCGGTGGAGTGGATGAACCTTCCCTGGAACTCTGTAGAGTCGATGTATGAGCGGGCAGCCGCGTCCACCGTCATCCCGTTGACGCCAGGCCGAATGACGGCGATAGCCCTTCGCTGGGCCTCGGCCACGACCTCGTACATGCGGCGGAAACGCTCATCAACGCGACCGGCGATGAAAGTGCGCGAAATATCCGAGCAGTAGCGGCGGACCTTGCATCCGAAGTCGAAGAGCGCTGGCATTCCGTCCATCAGCTTTCTGCTCTGGGGCGAGTAGTGCGGCTCCGCCGAGGCCGGGCCGAAGGCGGCGATGGTCTCGAAGGACACTGAGCTTGCCCCTGCCCTCTGCATGCGATACGATATCTCCGCTCCCGCCTCGCTCTCCTTCATCCCCACAGAGATGAGATCAGGTATGGCGTCCGCCACATTGGAGGCTATCCTGCAGGCATCCCGGATGGCGTCGATCTCCTTGCCGTCCTTGACCCTTCGAGCGGATGAGACCGCATCGGACACGTCGACCAGCTCCACCCCGGGAAGGGCGGCCTGGACCTCCTTGCACCAGTGGTAGGTGATCCCTGGTCCGTTGATCCCCACGCGCTTCGCCCCCTTGAGAGATGAGCGCAGCAGCTCTCTTCGCTCATGGGGATTGGAGTACGGTACGACCTCTGCGGAAGTGGTACGCGCCGACGTTTCCTCCAGGGCGGAGGTTATGATGCGGACGTTGCCGTCAGGAAATAGGATGGCAGGGCAGTGCTCGAAGAGGCCGGACACGGCCCCGGTGGCATAGAAGAACGATGCATCGCTCATGGGGTCCTCCTCATTTACCAGGAGGATCGCGTCCACGGGCTCGAGCAGCTTTGAGAAAATGCGGATAGCTCGATCTTTCATTGACTGACCAGTACAACAAAGGTGCCCTGCCCAATAAACCTGCTGATTGGTCTCGCATCAATGCCTCCGCATGTGGTCGACACCGGCCATCCAGATGAGCGCACGATCGGTTGCTCTCACCATGGGCATAATGCCATAGGTTGAAATATGTAGATAATATGTAACTGAACCAAGGTGAATCACATGGTCACTCTTGGTACCGCTTTTGAGGATCTCGACAACGAGTTGGAGAGCATGCTGGATATGGTCGCTGAGGCCCTTGACCTTATGGACAAGGACAAGAAGGAGGAGGCCATGCAAGTGCTGGCTGACCTGGAGGATGCGATGCTCGACTTCCTCGACTATGAGGAAGTAGAGGATGAGGTCGAGGTGGTCGAAGAGGTCGAGGAGGAGCCCAAGGCAAAGGCGCCTAAGAAGCCTGCCCCCAAGAAGGCTGCTCCCAAGAAGCCCGCGGCCACGAAGAAGGCTGCTCCCAAGAAGAAGTGATCAAGGGCCTAACGGCCACACTTCCCTTTTTCAAACCCCTATCCATACGTTGCCAAGTATCCGTTTTATCGCTGCTACCGCTGACAGAGCGGCCAGATAGCTGGTGGAGGGCGTCATGGGAGATGGGACGTTCTGGGTCTCGCATCGCAGCTCGCCGAAATCCCCCTTGACCACCAGGGTGTGCGCGTTCCGCTCCGTCGTGGGATCGCAGATGATGGTCACATGGGTGTTCTCAAAGCCCATTCCGAGGAGCGAGACCGTTGCCGCCACGTTAAGGTTCTTCGGATACTGTTTGGACGCATCCCTGGCATTGCCCTCGAAGACCACCGTAGGCTCGGTAAGGGTGTCGACATCAATGCCTTTCATCGTCAGTCCGGGCGCCCCTCTGAGGCCCCGCGGACCCTTCCTTGTGATCAGGTGCACCTCCTGGATGTGAGCGGCGGAGGCGGAGTGCAGACCGTCCGTACCACATATGGCCCCGGAGGGCACGTACAGGCGGGAACGGTGTTTCTTTGCCAGGGTGAAGCACTTCTCACGAAAGGCATCATCGGCGAAAACGCCCACGCTCATCACCATCACGTCCGCCCCGTTCTCCAGCACGAAGGGGATGAACTTGCGGGCAGCCTCCTGGCTAGCCGCCTCCACTGCCAGGTCGACCTCTCCCAGCACCTTCACGATATTGTCGTTGACGTTGTCGATGTAACGGGCCTTCTCCAGGCTCTCGATGAGGTGGAGGGCGTAGTCCTTGCTCTGATCCGTCACATAGATGCGATCGACCTCTGGCATATCGTGCACGGCCTTAGCCAGCACAGATCCGATAGAGCCACAACCTATGATCAGTATTCGCACGAAAGGTCCAATGACGGACCTGCATAAGAATCTGTCCCAACGCCGAACAATCCTTTTATCCACGTTGGGCCCATCCCTGAGCGATGAGGTACGAGGTCCTCGAGCACACTGCCGACGTTATGATCAAGGCGCACGGTGAGACCCTGGAGGAGTGCTTCCAGAACGCCGCCTTCGGGATGATGGACCAGATCGTCGACGCCAGCAGCGCCGAGGCCCTGGTGGAGGAGCATATAACGGCGGAGGGCTCCACGCTGGACGATCTTCTTTACAACTTCCTATCCGAGGTGCTGTTCATCTTCGACGCCAAGGGGTTGCTCCTCAACGAGTTTGACGTGACATTCGGCGAGGGGATGCTGAAGTGCAGAGCTAAAGGAGAGAGGTTCGATGCCACGAAGCACTCTCCTCGGCAGGAGATCAAGGCGGTTACCTATCACTTGCTGCAGGTGAACGAGGAGGAGCCGTCCATAACCGTGCTTTTCGATGTATGATGACAAAAGCGTCGGCCATCGCTCATCCCATCCAGGGACTTGTGAAATACCATGGTCTGAGGGATGAGTCCCTCCGCCTACCATTTCATGATTCGATCTCCGTGTGCACCGCCCCCCTGCGCACGCACACCACCGTGCAGTTCGGCATGCCCCATGATGCAGCGGTGATAGACGGGAGGACATTGTCGGGGAGGGAGCTGACAAGGGTGCTCGCTGTCATCGACCTCCTGCGCGCAGAAGCGGGCGTCACCTCCGGATTTCGCATGGAGTCGAGGAACGATTTTCCCTCCAACGTGGGATTGGGCGCCTCGGCCTCAGGGTTCGCCGCGCTCGCCCTCGCGGCCGCCCGCTCGCTGGGCCTGGAGATGGGTCTGGTGGAGCTGTCACGCTTTGCCCGACGAGGGGCTGGTTCTGCCTCCCGTGCGGTGACCGGGGGGTTCTCGCGGTGGCACGGCGGCGACGATCTCACCTCCGTATCCCGGCCCTTACCATACCCTGCGGACATCGACCTGGCGATGGTGGTGGCCGTCGTGCCCGCGTACAAGCTGACCGATGAGGCCCACCGGGACGTGATCACCTCTCCCTTTTTCAGGTCACGGCTGGAGCATGTGTCCACAGCATTGGACAATATGGAGAGGGCTGTTCGTGCGGGAGACGCCGAAGAGGTCGGACGGCTCGCCGAGGTGGACACGCTGCAGCTTCACGCCGTCACCATGACCGGGGAGCAGGGGCTGATATTGTGGAGGCCGGATACCTTGAGGGTCATCCTCGAGGTGCGGTCCATGAGGCGGGAGGGCATTCCCTGCTACTTCTCTATGGATACCGGGGCCACGGTGTACATCAATACCGTTGGCAGGAGCGCGACCAAGGTAAGGGAACGGATCGCTGCCCTGGGCCTGCAGACCATGCTCTGCACCGTGGGGAGGGAGTCCCGAGTCGTGGACGATCACCTGTTCTGAAGAATTGTGATGATAACCACAGGCCGTGGTGATAAGGTATTATATCCTGAACATATCTAGGCCGTCCCAATGGATGTTATCGGGGTCGGAGCGCTGAACGTGGACCTCTTCTACAAGGTTCCGTCTCTCACCCTGGCTGGTCATACCTTCGAGCCGGGTGAGGAGATAGTGGGGGATGAGGATCTGTTCGTGAAGGTCTCTCAGGAGCTAGCGACGCAGGAGCCCATCGCCCGCAGCGGGGGAGGATCGGCGGCCAACACAGTGTTCGCCCTCTCCCGCATGGGCTATTCCACCGGATTCCTGGGAGTGACAGGTAAGGACGACAGTTCCAAGTTCCTCCTTCGCTCCATGGAAGGTGTCGATGTCGACCATGTGAAGATGTACAAGAGGGCGGGTGTGTGCATCTCCCTTTTGAAAGATGGTGAACGGTCCCTCCTGGCCATGCCCAACTCCAACGATTTCTTCTCCTTCATGGCCGACGATATCAGCTACCTCAACGCCTCCAAGTTCGTGCACCTCAGCTCATTCTCGAGCGATTCCGCGCTCCTTCTCCAGAAGCAGCTGCTGGATCTGTTGGACGATAACGTCTACATCTCCTTCGCACCCGGAGAGAAATATGCCCGAAGAGGATTGAGGCAGATAGGGGATATTGTGGGGAGGAGCCGAATAGTGTTCCTCAATGATAGGGAGATGAGGATGCTCACTGGCTCGGGCCCACAGGAAGGCAGCAGGACCCTCCTTGACATGGGCGCTAAGGTCGTGGTCTGCACGCTGGGACGCGAGGGGTCGTTGATAACCACTTACAACTCGTCGATAAAGGTCCCGGCAAGAAAGGCCGTCGTTGTGGACACCACGGGAGCGGGCGATGTATATGCCGCAGGTTTTCTGGCCGGCTACCTGGACGGGGCGACATTGGAGGTATGCGGGCGCATCGGGGCCTCGGCCTCGGCCTTAAGCGTATCCTCATACGGCCGAGAGGCCTATCCTGATGAGAGGTTCCTGCGAAGGTTCGCCAAGGAGCTGGACTAGGATGCCGGCCGCTTCTCCGAGGCCCGATGATATGATCAATCGAGATGCCATGATATCTGCAGCTAAAGCCGCATTGATGGATGGCTACGATGTTAGAGATAATGCCGATCCCCAGGCCGCCTATGCGGCCTATGGAAAAATACACATAAAAGATAAGAATCTCATCAGGTTCGAAATCGTACCTGAACGGATCTGCCACGGAGTTGGCGTAGGGCCATCGTCGGCGTAAGAGGAGGCCGAGGGGTAATAGCATGGACTTTGACGGACTTGAGGAGACCATGACTGGGGGATGGAGGCAGTTCATCAGTGACAGCGAGGGCCCCATCACCAAGAACGACAACGCTTTCGAACTATGCCGCGATATGATAGAGAACGGTGCAGAACTATTCCGTACCGTCAGCCAGTACGATGACATATTATCCAATCTAATCCAGCGTCCCAACTACAAGGCGGGCGACACCCTCAAGCTGATCCTTCCCTTCCTGAAGGCCTACGGTGCCACCGACTCCTCAATTCTAGAGTACTCCCGCAAGAACATCATGACGATACCCGGCGCGAAGAAGACCATGCGCTTCGTGCAGGAGTTCATGACCCCCTTCATCGTGGCCACGTCCTACGAGCACTTCATCAGTGCCTTGTGCGACGCCATCGGGTTCCCTCTCGAGAACACCTACAGCACCGCTCTCGACATGGATGTCATCAAGACCGACCCCTGTGAGGGTGACCGGATCAAGGCCATCGCTCAGGAGATCGCCAGGATGGAAGAGATGCGGTTGCCTGAGAACGCCCGGAGCATCGAGGACCTGCGGTTCCAGGACCGAGCGACCATCCACAGGCTCGATGAGATCTTCATGGAGGACCTGATGGAGATGTCGGTCAACCAGCTGCTCATGGACATCAATCCGGTCGGTGGCGAGGAGAAGGCGTCGGCGGTGATGGACATAAGGAGGAGGACGGGGATCGGTCTGGAGGACACCATGTACATCGGTGATTCCATTACCGACGTACAGGCCTTCCAGCTGGTGAGGGAAGGAGGGGGGCTTTCCATTTCCTTCAACGGGAACGAGTATGCCCTGAGGGAGGCGGAGATAGCGGTCATAGCCGACAATACCATTGTCACCTCCATCCTGGCGGAGGCGTTCCATAAGGCCGGGGTCGAGGGCACCAACGCCCTGGTGGATGATTGGACCGTCGAGGGGATCAGGTCCACGGGACTTATCAACGAGTACTTGTTGCGGGAGCTGGTGAAGGTGTTCCCCGATCAACTGCCCACCTTGGCGCGGGTCACCCCTAAGAACATCAAGGCGCTCACCCGCCAGAGCCTCGCCGAACGCCGTTTGGTGAGGGGCGAGATCATTGGCGGACTGGGATAATCCGGTCAGCCTCCACGTCGGCCTTCATTCACATTAAGATGGATCGAACGGATTCCTATCTTTCGGTTCTCGACCTCCAATAGGAAATGCCGCGGAAGATGTTCTATGCTCACTTCAACTGAAGCGCTCTTAGCTCTCGAAGAAGAGTTGCGGCTTACCAATGGCCGTAATAACAAGAGTTATGTCGAGTAGGAGACTGGACCTTTGACTCTTGTTTATACGAGCTTCATTTCGTTTGTTCTCAATTATAATTTCTATTGAATCAACACCAGATTCGATCGCCCTTTTCTGAACCAGATTGGAGCCGACCTCCTTGGCATAGTTGATAGCTGCATCCGTGCTCTCGAAGTCCTTCCTCTCTTGCAACCAGAACAATGTACATGGGGGATTATCTACCATGCTCAAACCTTTTAACGGACGTATCAGCATCTCAATTGATTCAACTACATTGCCTGATATCGCCCCTATGGCATTACCAACCTCGGAGTGTTCCGGCAGGACCAGTTTTGTGTTCAGACGATCTGCCACACCAGGAAGGTATGCTTTTACTGGAGCCCCTATTCCAATAATCGGTTTGTTCAACAATGGCCTGCAAGTCAAGTCTTGTCGGCCAGTGCCACGAATCATGTTTTCAATCAGAAAAGCTCCGACGCCGTCATAAGGTACTTCCCCTATTTCTTCATAAATGAGTTTTTTCACCACATCGATGGCGATTTTCTCTTCTACTAAGGTCATCACCGCTCGAATGAAATCATCTATCTTCATATCGGCTTGACAAGCTTGCACCCCCACAGCGATTTTAGATGCTACCGCATCATACTCGATGTAGGATCCATCTGCATGAAGGATATCTGTTGGCGTTAGGCCAACACGATAAATCATGCCAAGAGCCTCCAACTTTTTTAGGTTTATTGTTGTCAGATGCACATTTGCCATGCCTGCTAGCTCGTAGAACGAGCGTGGTTCTATTCTCATCATATCCAAGAGCTTACGATGTTCTGGTGCCAGGTCCACATCAGGCAGATCTTTTGAAAAAACAAAGAATTCGGTCGCTTGAGGAACATTATCTAGGTCGGAAAGCAATGACACTGGCCTTATATGAGCAGTTAGTAGGACTCTTAATTTCTCCAAGATTATTTTATTGGAGCTTGCCCCTATACACAATGGCACCGCCCGATTAGCACACAGAGAGATCTTGCCGCCCGCGACTACAATCCTAGAATCACCACCAATGCCTGATGTGAAAACGTCGATGGCTCGAACCCTTGTTCTCCTTCCTCCGATCATTGCTCCTTCAGCATCCAAACGCGGCTGTCCACTTCTCAGAATACCAATATCAGTGGTGGTCCCACCTACATCAACAATTACCGCATCTTGATGGCCAGTTGTCGTTTTAGCTCCGATGACAGAGGCGGCTGGACCAGATAATATCGTTTCCACAGGCCTCTCTCTAGCCATCGTCTCACTCATAAGGGCTCCATCCCCTCTCACGATCATAAGCGGGACATTTAAGTTCATCCGTTCCTGCACTTTTTTGATGGACTGAATCAGGTCTGAGACAATTGGGATAAGGCGAGCATTTAGCACAGCGGTTATTGTTCTCTCATGAAAACCCAGGGCAGATGAAAGCTCATGGCCGCATACTACTGGGCTGGATGAAATCGAATGAATCATATTTTTTATTATATTCTCATGTTCTGGATTTCTGATACTCAGGTAGCTTGAAACAGCAAAGGCGTCCACCCTATTCTTTACTCTTGTTACGAATTCCTTTGCTTGGTCAATACCCAGCCAAGATTGCGGAACGCCATGGAGATTATGACCCCCTTGTATCTCCACAATCTCGTCCACGGGGATGTTACTTCCAATCTCATGTCCGATGACAATTAGGCCGACTCTGCAACCCTTTCCCTCTACTACGGCATTAGTGGCTAAGGTGGATGAAATGGCCATGAGGCCTACATGTAAAAAATGCATATGATCTAGCTTTTCAATTGCCATTTCGATTCCTTGAGCAAGATCGTGATGCGTTGTTAGGGCCTTTGCTTTACATAGCACCCTTCCATCCTTCATATCGACTATGACCGCATCCGTGTATGTGCCCCCGGTGTCAATTCCCAGGCCTAGATCAATTCTATTTTCGAAATTCATACTATAAACGCTCCTGTGTGAAGGGGTTCATGGGAAACATACCAAAATCATCCATTTTTTCTGCTGAATTCTTGAATTGAAAGTACGAAGTGGCAATATCTAAAACTTGGTGCCTAAACGATTCTAAGTTACCTTCAAAGCATGGATTAACTTGCTCCATGAAGACACTAGGTTCGATAGTTGTCAGTGTTGTCCAGAAACTGAAACATACAGCCTATATTCCAAAACCCATGACATTCTCATTTAGGCTTAGGGTGGTTTGAGGCCTTTCACGGAAGGATGAAACCACATTTGTTTTTATGTAGAATGATGCAGAGGAAAAAATACCAATTTCGCCCTGACTGCCCATACACAATACGATGTCTTGACAAAGGCACATATTCAGTTGGTACTCCTTATGCAATAATATGATTACAATAAAGATACATGAGTATATTATTTTTACCTAACTTGAAAGAGGATTAAATACAATAAATGTGATTATCGAGTTGAGTTTTCTTGGTTGATGACATCATGAGGAAAAAAGGTGGAGAGAACACTAGCATAGTCGAAGGCTTGGACGAACTTGATATATTGAGGCGAGGGACAGATATAGAATTTATTGTAAAAATCCCTCGTAGTGTCAACGACATAGATGCTGATCTTATCTACAAAAGATGTCAGTTATTTGTTGAAACGGAGCTCCCTCGATTTTGTAATGATATAAAGGAAGGTCGTTTTCCTCACGTTGCTCATGGAGACATGTCGGTAGAAAAGCACATTCAAAACCTGAGAAGGTTGAAATAATCAGTTTACCCTAGATGCAATAACCATCATTACTATCGAACAAATTATTCAGCGCTAGTTGAAATTGGTTTGAAACACATTGACCTTCGAAGATAAACAAACCAGGGAATATTTTACTGCCCACATTTAGGAGACCGGTTGCTATCAAAAAAGGTGTAAGTGATTGATATGACATCTCATTGAGAAGCAAGAAGTACTAACAATATTATTCAGAGAAGAAATGAAAGTAAAGTGTTTAGATGAGCCAACTCGTTAAGTTAGATAAATTTTTTAATGTCAATATTTTTTGTTCCGATGATGACCTTTTTCGTATTGTTAGCTACTCTTCTCAATGAACTGGAGGTATGTGGATATCATTTTCATGGACTCCCTCAGATCCTGAGAGGTGACATAAGCATATTTATGCAGTTCAGAGTTAAGATGCGTGAGTTCTTGAATTTTTTCTTGCATCTTTCTCTCGTGATTTTTTATCTCCGTAATATCGACAATGATCGATACTCCTGCCCGTATATGCCCATTATTATCTTTCACTGGAGCGGCACAAGTTAGAATCGGTTTTACTTTTCCATCCCTGTATTTTAGGAATGCTTCACTACCTATGCTAGTACTTCCGGACATTACTGCTTTCGTCAGGGGATATTCCTCCCAGACCATTGGAGTCATATCTGGATTGAGGAATTTTACATCACCGTCGTTACTGAAGATAGTTCTTGCCGGATCCGGATCAGTGAATAGATCATTATGGGCTTGGTTCGACATAACGATATTTCCAGTGGTAGCCTCCGCTATCGCAACACATACTGGCATCTGATTTATTATTGCCTCCAATGATGCTTTAGTAGTAGTCAACTCCCTCTCCATTTTCTTTAATGAGGTGATGTCATTATCGATCTCCATCGACCCTATTATTTCTCCTTTATTATTTTTAATAGGAGATGCAGATATCAAGAACGTTCCAATTGACCCATCTGCCTTTAAGATATCTACCTCCTCATCAATAGTTACCTCACCATGCAATACAGCTCGAGCTAGTCCCCAGTCTGTCGACTTGTATAGTTCGCCGGT